>NZ_CP121354.1:1708333-2050000 GCF_029674545.1 Mesorhizobium sp. WSM4904
CCGCACCGGCGTGCGAGCCTGCTCCGGCTTGAACAGAAAATCCTTCATGTAGGAGACGACGTGGCGCTGCTCGCCGTTGACCACAAGGTTCTCGCCGCGTCCGTCGGTCAGGTAGTGCGCCAGCGTCTCCTGCGGGTCGACGGCCTCGCGCTTCTGGTCGAGCGTCGCGATCTCCAGATTGACGCCGCGCCGCACCGAGCCATCGTCCGGCGTCAGCTCGCCGGTCAGCATTTTCAGAAGAGTCGTCTTGCCGGCGCCGTTCGGTCCGACCAGGCCGACACGATCGCCGCGCTGGATGCGGGTCGAGAACCCCTTGACCACGGTCAAGTCGCCAAAGCTCTTGTCGATCCCCTTGGCCTCGATCACCAGCTTGCCGGATTCGGCGGCGTCGCTCGCCACCATGGTCGCCGTGCCCTCGGCGCCGCGATGGCTGCGAAAGCGCTGGCGCATGGCCTGCAGCTCGCCGAGGCGGCGCATATTGCGCTTGCGCCTGGCGGTCACGCCATAGCGCAGCCAGTGCTCCTCGCGCACGATCTGGCGGCCGAGCTTGTGCTGCTCGCGCTCCTCCTCTTCCAGCACCTGGTCGCGCCATTCCTCGAAATGCGCGAAGCCTTTGTCCAGCCGCCGGGTCTGGCCGCGGTCGAGCCAGACCGTGGCGCGCGAGACGCGCTCGAGAAAGCGGCGATCGTGCGAGATCAGGATCACGGCCGAAGAGGTGCGGGCAAGCTCCTCTTCCAGCCATTCGATGACCGACAGGTCGAGGTGGTTGGTCGGCTCGTCGAGCAGCAGGATGTCGGGTTCGGGCGCCATGACGCGGGCAAGCGCGGCCCGGCGCGCTTCGCCGCCGGAAAGGTCGCTCGGCCGTTCCTCGCCGGTGAGGCCGAGATGGTCCATCAAATAGGTGGCGCGATGCGGGTCGTCGGCCGGCCCGAGACCAGCCTCGACATAGGCGCGCACGCTGGCGAAGCCATCCATATCGGGCATCTGCGGCAAATAGCGGACCGTCGCCGATGGCTGGCGGAACACCTCGCCGTCCTGCGGCTCGACCAGCCCGGCGGCGATCTTGAGCAGCGTCGACTTGCCCGAACCGTTGCGGCCGACAAGCGCGATCTTCTCGCCGGCGGAAGCGCTCAGCGACGCGCCGTCGAGCAGCGGCGTGCCGCCAAAGGTCAATTTTATGCCGTCGAGATTGAGAAGAGGCGGAGCCATGTCAGCTTTCGGCAAGAGGATAGGGGTGGGCGAGCAGCAGCGCCCGGCCACTCTCGAGCGCGATCTCGAGCCGGCCCTTGACCTCGTTCGATATAGTGAGCGAGGAACCAAACGCCACCTCGACACGGTCGAGCGGCCATTTGGCGCCGGAGACCGTCAGGCCGGCGAGTTCGGAGAAGCCGAGCACCGAGAACAGCGTTCCGTCGGCGTAATCGAAGGCGGCTTTGCCCGGCAGGATGGGGACGCCCTCCTGCGCGCCGCTGGTCAGCAGTACCGTCGTGCCCGCCTCGGCCAGCCGATGCCCAAGCGCCTGATGCAGGAAGGCATGGTCGGCGCGCTTGCCGCCGAAGGCGCCGGCCAGCACCAGGCTGGTGGCGCCGCGCGCGAGCGCCTCGGCGATGGCGAGCTCGCCGTCGGTCATGTCCTTTTCGGCCGGAAAGATCTTGCGCGGCACGGCGGCGAGATCCTCCGGCAGGTTCGGCGGCACCGAATCGAAGTCGCCGACCCATAGCTCCGGTACGAGGCCCAGCATGCGGGCATGACCGATGCCGGCGTCGGCGGCGATGACGCGGGAGCCTTCGATCTGGCGATCGAGCCGAGGCGTGCGGACGAGCTCGCCGCCAAGCAGGATGGTGAATGTTCCCATGGGCGTCGCCCTTACCAGCCCCGCCCGCGAAACGGAAGCCAGGCGCATCCAAACGGATAGCGCTGCGTTCCGAAGTCATCGGATGCCCGGCAAACTTCCGCTTGCGCGCCGCATCGGCCGGGCCTATGTCTCGAAGCGCTCTAACGGGGTGCCGGACGCTGACTTCGCGAACCGGCTGAGAGGCGACAATGCCAACCCGCCGAACCTGATCCGGTTTGTACCGGCGGAGGGATTAGACGTTTCGGACCATCCGACGCCTCAATTCCTTGTCACGCGAACGAAGGAGGCGCCGATGCGCTCACTATTGTCCCAGCTTATCCTCGCAACAGGCCTCGTTTCGCTTTTGGCAGCCGCCGGGCCTGCCGAGGCGAAGGACAAGCTCACCGTCTATACCTATGAAAGCTTCACCGCCGACTGGGGTCCGGGACCCGCGGTGAAGAAGGAATTCGAGGCCGAATGCGGCTGCGATCTCGAATTCGTCTCGGTCGCCGACGGCGTGGCGCTGCTCAACCGCGTCAAGCTGGAGGGCGCCGGCACCAAGGCTGACGTCGTGCTCGGCCTCGACACCAACCTGACCGCGGACGCCAAGGCAAGCGGCCTTTTCGCGCCGCATGGCGCCGTTGCAGATTTGAATGTGCCCGGAGGCTGGAAGGACGACACGTTCGTGCCCTTCGACTACGGCTATTTCGCCGTCGTCTACGACACCGAGAAGCTGAAGACCCCGCCGAAAAGCCTGAAGGAGCTGGTCGAGGGTGGTGCCGCCGACAAGATCGTCATCCAGGATCCGCGCACCTCGACGCCGGGCCTCGGCCTGCTGCTCTGGGTGAAGTCGGTCTATGGCGACAAGGCACCGGAGGCCTGGGCCAAGCTCAAATCCAAGGTGCTCACGGTGACGCCGGGCTGGAGCGAGGCCTACGGCCTGTTCACCAAGGGTGAGGCGCCGATGGTGCTGTCCTACACCACCTCGCCAGCCTACCACATGGTGGCGGAGAACACCGAACGCTACCAGGCCGCGTCCTTCGAGGAGGGCGAGTATCTGCAGATCGAGGTCGCCGGCGTCACGACGACCGGCGCGAAGAACCCGCTGGCGGAAAAGTTCATCGCCTTCATGACCGGACCGAAATTCCAGGACGTCATCCCGGAGACCAACTGGATGTTCCCGGCCGGCAAGACCGACAAGCCGCTCAACCCGGCCTTCGACAAACTGGTGAAGCCGACCAAGACCCTGCTGTTCAGCCCGGAAGAGGTCGCGGCAAACCGCAAGGCCTGGGTGGACGAATGGCTGGCGGCGATGAGCAAGTAGGCGGCTTTGGCTATCTATCGAAGATGATCGCTCTACGGCGCCCCCCTCTGTCCTGCCGGACATCTCCCCCACTTGGGGGGAGATTGGCTGTCATCGGCGATTTCGCCAATTGGCAACGTTGCAGGAATGAGCAGGGCGCCGACGCTGCTGATCTCCCCCCTTGTGGGGGAGATGTCCGGCAGGACAGAGGGGGGCGCGAAGGAACACGGCGTTCGTTAGCTCGAATCCCAATGGTGCAGCGTGCAATCTTCGCCGCGCCCTGACTCCCGCGTCACCGCCGGCATCATCGCCCTTGCGGCAATCGCCATGCTCATCGGCGGCGCCTTCGTCGGGCTCATCCTCGAAGGCGCGCGCGACCCGTCCGGCGCTCTCGTCGCCTTTGACGGCTATCTCCTCCGTGTCGCCCGCTTCACGCTTTGGCAGGCGTTGCTTTCGACATTGCTGTCGGTCGCGCCGGCGCTGCTGGTGGCGCGTGCCCTGTCCCGGCACCCGGAGTTTCCCGGCCGTCGGCTGATCCTGCAGCTCTTCGCCGTGCCGCTGGCGCTGCCGGCCATCGTTGCCGCGCTCGGCGTGTTGGCACTCTACGGCCATGCCGGCTATTTTGCCGGCGCTCTCGGCAGCCTTGGCGGCGGCGAGTGGCCCGGCATCTACGGCCTGTCCGGCATTCTGATCGCGCATGTCTTCTTCAATTTGCCTCTGGCCACGCGTCTGTTCCTGGAGGCGCTCGGCACGGTGCCCGCCGACCAGTGGCGGCTGGCGAGCCAGCTCGGCATGGGGGCCTGGCCGGCGTTGCGGCTGATCGAATGGCCGGCGCTGCGCGCCGCACTGCCGGGCGTCGCCGGACTGGTGTTCATGCTCTGCATCACCTCCTTCACCATCGTGCTGACGCTGGGCGGCGGGCCCGCCGCCACGACGCTGGAGGTCGCGATCTACCAGGCGCTGCGTTTCGATTTCGATCCGGCTAGGGCCGTGGTTCTGACGCTGCTGCAGATCGGTCTGACCTTCGTAGTGGTCACGGCACTGATGCGGCTTGGCGCCAATACGGTCGGCGACGCCAATCTGCCGGTGGCGCCACGCCGCTATCTTTCGGCGGGCAAGGCTGAAACGATGGTGAACGCCGGTCTGATCGCACTTACCTTGCTGTTCGTCGCCGGGCCGATGGCGGCGACCGTGCTGGCCGGCCTGGAGGCCGATCTCGGACGGCTGGCCGGCGAGGAGGCCGTGCGCCGTGCGACGCTCACCAGCGCCGCGCTCTCTTTCCTCTCGGCGCTGCTTTCGGTGGCGCTGTCGCTCTCGCTCATCGCGGCCCGGCGTGCGCTGGCCTTGCGGCGGCGCGCGGGCGGCGCCATGTCGCTGCTCGAACATGCCACCGATACCGGCGCCGGTTTCGTGCTCGTCGTGCCGCCGATCGTGGTCGGCGCCGGCTGGTTCCTGGCCTTGCGCGGCGTCACGGATGTCTTCGCCGTCGCGCCCGTCATGGTCGTCGCCGTCAACGCGGTGATGGCGATGCCCTTCGCCATCCGCGCCGTTCGCCCGGCCTATGACGCGGCGAGCGAGCGTCACGAGCGGCTCTGCCTGGCGCTCGGCATTTACGGCTGGAACCGGCTGCGCCTGGTCGACTGGCCGTCGCTCCGGCGGCCTTTGGCCACCGGCTTCGCCTTCGCCATGGCGCTGTCGCTTGGCGATCTCGGCGTGATCGCGCTGTTCGGCAGCGATTCGGTGCAGACCTTGCCCTATCTCCTGCTCGCGCGCATGGGCAGCTACCGGACCGCCGACGCCGCGGGGCTTGCCTTGCTGCTCGGCCTCGTTTGCCTGATGCTGGTTGTCGCCGCCGACTGGCTCGGGCGGGAAGCAAAGGCATGACGACGAGCAATGGCATAGCGACGGAGACGGCACTGGCCGTCACGCTGGACGATGTTTCGTTCAGCTATGGCGAGGCTTCGTTCCGCTTCGATGCCGAATTCGCCGCCGGCAAGATCACCGCCATCATGGGGCCGAGCGGTTCAGGCAAGTCGACGCTGCTCAATCTGGTCGCCGGCTTCGAGCTGCCCGGCGCCGGCAAGGTGCTGATCGGCGGGATCGATGTCGACGATGCGCCGCCTTCGGCGCGACCGGTATCGATGGTGTTCCAGGAAAACAATCTGTTTGCCCATCTTTCGGTCGAGGGCAATGTCGGGCTCGGCCGCTCGCCGTCGCTCAAGCTCACTGCCGCCGACCGCCACGCGGTCGCGGAGGCGCTGGCGCGGGTTGGCCTTGCCGGCAAGGAGAAGCGGCTGCCGCGCGAGCTTTCCGGCGGCGAGCGGCAGCGCGTCGCACTGGCAAGGGTGCTCCTACGCGATCGTCCGGTGCTTCTGCTCGACGAGCCTTTCGCTTCGCTCGGTCCGGCGCTGCGCGACGACATGCTCGATCTCGTGGCCGGCATCCACGCCGAGCGGCAGATGACCGTGCTTTTCGTCACGCACCAGCCGGAAGATGCCCGCCGCATCGGCGAGAACATGGCGTTTCTGGACGAAGGCATGATCGCCGCGACCGGGCCGGCCGCGGATTTCTTCGACCGCTCTGGTCCGGACGCCTTCCGGCGCTATATCGGCGATCAAGGCGGCAGCGTTGCCGTATCACAACATATTGCCCGGAAGCGGACATAATTTACGCCCAAACCGGCAACGGGTGATCCGGCGTTTGCTTGCCTTGTCCGGGGGAGTGTGGCTAGGTCCGGCCATGCTGGTCCGGGTGGGCCGTGATTTGCCGAAAGATTTCGAAAGGAAGCCGATCTGACGACCGGCGCGGAGAAAGTATGGATGAAGCCGCTGACGCGATTCTTTGCGTTGGCGGGCTTTGCCGTGGCGCTGGCGAGCTGCCAGATGTTCACGCCGCCCGACGTCCAGGAATCCGGCTTCCAGCCCTCGGACAAGCCGATCACGGTCGACAACGTCGTCGCCAACGCCAAGCTCGCCGACATGGCGAAGGCGCAGCATCCGCGGATTCTCGCCACCTATGGCGGCGAATATTCCGATCCGAAGCTCGAGCGCATGGTGGCCAAGGTCGTCGGCAACCTGACCGTGGTGTCGGCCAACCCGACCCAGACCTATCGCATCACCATCCTCAATTCGCCCAACGTCAACGCTTTCGCGCTGCCCGGCGGCTACCTCTACGTGACGCGCGGACTGCTGGCTCTGGCCAACGACTCCTCCGAGCTTGCCGCCGTCATCGCGCATGAGATGGGCCACGTCACCGCGAATCACGGGTTGCAGCGGCAGCAGCTCGAGGCCGAGGAAGGGCTGGCGACCAAGGTCGTTTCCGATGTGCTCGGCGACAGCCCGACCGCCAAGGCAGCACTCATCCGCGGCAAGCTGAGGCTGGCGCAGTTCTCGCGCAACCAGGAACTGCAGGCCGACGCCATCGGCATCAAGTCGATCGGCGAGGCGGGCTACGATCCGTATGCGGCCGGCCGCTTCCTGCAGTCGATGTCGGCCTATACCGATTTCCGCTCGGTCAGCGGCGCCACCGATGCCAGCCTCGACTTCTTGGCCACGCACCCCAACACGCCGCAGCGCATCGAGCTGGCGCAGCGCCTTGCCCGCAACTTCGGCCCGCCCGGCGTCGGCACGCGCGATCGCGATGCCTTCCTCGCCGGCATAGACGGCCTGCTCTACGGCGACACGCCGGAAGAGGGCTACGTGCGCGGCCAGACCTTCATGCATCCCGGCCTCGGCGTGTCGTTCGCGGTGCCGGACGGTTTCGTCATCGACAATTCGGCGGCCGCCGTCACCGCGACCGGACCCGGCGACATCGCCATCCGCTTCGATGGCGTGGCGATCGACAAATCGGTGTCGCTGACGGATTACATCCGCAGCGGCTGGGTCGCCGGGCTGGACGACGCCAGCGTGCGCCAGGAGACGGTCAACGGCAACGAAGCGGCGATGGCGCATGCCAGCGCGCAAGGATGGCAGTTCGATATCGCGGTGATCCGCGCCGGCGGGCAGGTCTACCGGCTGCTGACCGCAGCACCCTCGGCCAGCGCCGCGCTGGAGCCGGTCGCACGTTCGGTCAGCGGTTCCTTCCGCACGCTGAGCGCGGCCGAGAAGGCGGCGCTGAAGCCGCTGCATATCCGGGTGGTCACCGTGCAGCCGGGCCAGAACATGGGCACGCTCGCGGCGCAAATGGTCGGCGTCGACCGCAAGCTCGACCTGTTCCGCGTGCTGAACGCGATGTCGCCGGGCGCGACGGTGTCGGCCGGCGACAAGGTCAAGATCGTCACCGACAAATAGCTTCCGCCAGGAAACGGCTCGGTCTGTCTATTCGGTTGCCCGCGCACGCCGTTGTTGCTGCATCCGTCAGAACAACCCAGTGCTGTCGGAACCGACGGTGCTGCCGGTATCAGAGACGCTGCCGGTGCTGCCCGTGTCGGTGGGGCCGGTGGTGTCTGTGTCGGCGGAGCCTGTGTCGGTAGTGCCAGTGCTGCCCTCAGTGGTGCTGCCTTCAGAGCTGCCACTGCCGCCGCCTTTGGGCTCGGGATGATCGCCGCTACTGCCGCGCCAGGGCGCCGGCCCGGTGTCGTTCTGTATTGGCTTGAGCGGTGTCTCGAAGACCTCCGGCGGCGTCGTTGGCGTCGGTGTGGGGACCAGCTTTATCTTCGTGACTATTTTTCGCACGACCTTGGGCTTGCACACCGCGACCGGCAAGGCGCTGCGGGCGGGAAGACCGAGAATGCTCATGGAATACACGCCTTGCCGATCGATGCCGGCTTTGAGGAAAGCCAAGGCGCGGGCCGGATCGGCGGGCACCCCGTTGCGGCCTTCCTGGAAGATCACCGCGAGATCGTTCATGGCGTTGATGTGCCCCATAGCCGCCGCCTTGAGCAGCAGGTCCAATCCCTTGCCGGTATCGGGCTGGACACCGATACCGTTGAACAGGGCGCGTCCCCACGCGGCCATGGCGTAGGGGTCGCCCTTGTCTGACGCTTGCGAATAGAGGCTGCTGGCCTTCGTCGGATCGACGGCGGTCCCTGTTCCGGACGCCGCGATGTCGCCGAGCTCGAAAACGGCCCGGACATGCCCTTTGTCGGCAGCCTCCTGGATGGCTTTCCTGGCCTCGTCGACCTTGCCGGACGCCAGCAGCGCCCGCCCGAGTTCGTAGCGGAAACGGGTGACACCGGGATAGGTCTTCACCGCTGTCTCGCAGGCTTCGACGGCCCCGCCGCCGATCTCATTCGGCTGCCGGCCGGGGGCGACGCCTTGCAGGTCGAGCGGCGCGCCCGCCGCCTGATCGCAGGGGTCGACACTTGGCGACAGCTTCATCGTCGCCCGCTTGGACGCCTTGCCAGCACTGATCTGAAAGCCGACCTCGACGGGAGCCGCCGAGCCGATCTGGGGCTCGTAGCGCAAATGGTCGATATCATCGGCCATCAGGCTTGATTCGGGAGACAAGGTCCGGTCCGGCAGCGACAGCGTGCCCGTTGCCGGATAGCTTGCGAGCTTCAGGCTGACCGCCGGGTCCTTGGTTGGGAAATCCAGCTTCAGAGGCACCGGGCCGACACCGACCGGGATGCTGACGCCGTGGTTGTCGATGGCTTCGGCGGCACCGGTGATATGGAGCCCGCGCTCCGACGCCGGCTGCGGCTGCTCGACCATGACCTGCTGACCCTCGGGCTCATCGTGGCGCATCAGCACCACCTCGTCGACCAGCGAGGAATTCTCCCACGGAACCTGCTTGCCATTGGTCGCTTTCACGACGTCCCGGCGAACGGCCGCCATGACCGTGCGTATCTCCTGGTTGGGCGCCAGCGCGCGGCGGGAGAAGGCGGACGAGAATGGGCTGAGGGCACCAGTGCCGTCATAGGCGACGGCGCCCGGCTCGGTGGCGAAGGCAATCAGCGTGTTCAGCGAGCTTTTCACCTGCGCAAGGCCGGTATCACCGGAGACGATCAATTGGTCGCGCAGCCAGTAATCCTTGCGCGGGAACGGATTGTTGCGGCAGGCATCGAGGATGATTACCTGGATCTTCGACTTCGAGCGCAGTTGCTGCAGCACGTCGTCGAGCTTGATCGCCTGGACTTCGATGTCGGCCGCATCCTTCAGCGAGGCATCTACGGGTATGAGAAAATTCTCGCCGCCGATCTGAAAGCCGTGGCCGGAATAATAGACGACCGCCAAATCCGCGCCGTCAACCGCGGCGAGATAGTTGCGGAACTTCTCCTCGAACTGAAGCTTGGTGAGATCCTTGGCAACGAACACATTGAAGCCAGCCAGCCGCAATGTCTTGGAGACATTCTCGGCGTCCGTGTCCGGATTCTTGAGGGCCGGAATAGTGCGATATTCGGAATTGCCGATCACAAGGGCAACCCTGCGATCGGCATGAGCCTCGAGCGTCGTGAAGCCCACGAGGATCAAGGCTGCAAGGAAGACGCAGCATCGCAGCATGGCAAGTCCCCCATCCGCTATGGTCTGTCGGATTCACAAAAGACCAGTTGCGGCGCGCGGGTCTGTTAAAGAATTCACAATACGCTGATATGGAAAAGAAGAAAGGCTGTTGTGATATGACCTATTTTTATTAGATATCTATTTTACACCAGCAACTTAAAGTTGCCCTCAGGCTGCTTCCGCCAGGAATTCGGGGTTCTGTTTGACCAGTGCAGCCCGCAGTTTCTCCATGGCGCGCGCTTCGATCTGGCGGACGCGTTCCTTGGAGATGCCGAGCGCCTCGCCGAGCGATTCCAGGGTGGCGCCGTCGTCGCTCAGCCGGCGTTCCTCGATGATCCGGAGCTCGCGCGCATTGAGTGCGCCGAGCGCGCTCTTCAGCCAGATCGCGCGGCGCTCGACATCGATCGTTTCGCCCACCACCTCGTCGGGAAGCGGGTCCTCCGAGACCAGGAAATCCATGCGTTCGGCGGCGCCGTTCTCGTCGGCTAATGGCGTGTTGAGGGAACTGTCGGGGGCTGAAAGGCGCGAATCCATCATCGCCACATCGGCTTCGGGCACGCCGAGCGCCGCCGAGACCTCGCGATAGAGCGAGGCATTGGAGATCGGCTCGGCGCCATTGGCGAGCCGGGCGCGCAACCGTCTCAGATTGAAGAACAGCGCCTTCTGCGCCGAGCTGGTGCCGCCGCGCACGATCGACCAGTTGCGCAGGATATAGTCCTGCATCGAAGCGCGGATCCACCAGGTGGCGTAGGTCGAGAAGCGCACCTCGCGGGCGGGCTCGAAGCGGGCCGCGGCTTCCAGGAGGCCGACATGGCCTTCCTGGATCAGGTCGCCGAGCGGCAGGCCGTAGTGGCGGAATTTCGACGCCATGGAAATCACCAGGCGCATATGGGCGACGGTGATCAGATGCAGCGCGTCCTGATCGTTCTTTTCCTTCCAGCGTATGGCCAGGAGGTGTTCCTCGTCGCGCTCGAGATAGGGAGCCTTCATTGCCGCCCGGACCAATGTCCGTCCTGCCACGTCCTCGATCATGCCGGCTCCTTTTGGCGGTCGTTACGCTGATGACGGTTGAAAAGACGCTGCCGCGCCCTACAACAGCCTGCAACGTGTCAGGCGCATGGAAGGTTCCGTGGCGGCAGAGGCGCACATGCAGTGCGCCGGGTGCCGTTTTGTTGTCGACCCGGGACGCTTGCTTGCCGTGATTTGCATTGATTTTGAGGATCAGATTTCTGGCTGGGCCAATTTTTGAAATCTGGTTCCTTATTCCGCGGACATCTATCTGTCAGTTTGCGGCTCTCACAATGCGCCGGGGCACCGGTCAAAACGGGATCACAGAAAAATGAAATGGCTCAAATCGCTCCTCGTCGCCGGAACGCTGCAGATTCTGGCGGTCACAGCCGGTCACGCCGGCGCCAATCTCGACCAGATCAAGCAGGCGGGGGTCATCAAGGTCGGCACGGAAGGCACCTACGCGCCGTTCACCTATCATGACGAATCCGGAGCGCTGGTCGGCTTCGATGTCGAGATCGCCAAGGCGATCGCCGAGAAGCTCGGCGTCAAGGCCCAGTTCCTCGAAGGCAAGTGGGACGGCCTGATCGCCGGCCTCGACGCCAACCGCTACGACGCCGTCATCAACGAGGTCGGCATCACCGATGCACGCAAGGCCAAGTATGATTTCTCCGATCCCTACATCGCGTCCAAGGCGGTTTTGATCGTTCGCGGCGACGACAGCGAGATCAAGACCTTCGCCGATCTCAAGGGTAAGAAGGCCGCGCAGTCGCTGACCTCGAATTTCGGCAAGCTCGCCGAGAAGAACGGCGCCGAGCTGGTCGGCACCGACGGCTTCGACCAGTCGATCCAGTTGCTGCTCACCGGCCGCGCCGACGCCACCATCAACGACAGCCTGTCCTTCCTCGACTTCAAGAAGCACAAGCCTGACGCCAATGTGAAGATCGCCGCGCAGGAAGAGAACGCCGACTATTCCGGCGTCATCGTGCGCAAGGGCGATCCGGAACTGGTCGCGGCGATCAACAAGGCGCTGGCAGACATCAAAGCCGACGGCACCTACAAGAAGATCGCCGACACCTATTTTGGCCAGGACGTCTCGCAGTAAGCTTAGCCCTCCTTTTGCCTGAGTTCCGGCGGGCCGTCTTTGACGGCCCGCCGGCTTTTGCATGATAGTCGTTCGGCAATGCCGGCCAGAGGTGGTCGCGGCATCCGGAAAGGAGAAGGCTCCGTGCCGCACTGGTTGCAACTGATGCTGGAATCGCTGCCGACGCTGCTGTGGGCGGCGCTGATCTTCACCGTGCCGCTGACATTGCTGTCCTTCGCCTTCGGGCTCCTCGCCGGGCTGGTCACGGCACTGGTCCGGCTGTTCGGCCCGAAGCCGCTGGTCGCGCTCGTTCGTTTCTATGTGTGGATATTTCGCGGCACGCCGCTGCTCGTGCAGCTCTTCCTGATCTTCTACGGCCTGCCGTCGGTCGGCATCCTGCTCGATGCCTTTCCCGCCGCGCTGATCGGCTTCACGCTCAACATCGGCGCCTACACGTCGGAGATCATCCGCGCCGTCATCGGTTCGGTACCGAAGGGGCAGTGGGAGGCCTCCTATTCGATAGGCATGACCTGGAGCCAGGCGATGCGGCGCACGATCCTTCCGCAGGCGGGCCGTGTCGCCGTGCCGCCGCTTTCCAACACCTTCATCTCCCTGGTCAAGGATACCTCGCTCGCGGCGGCGATAACGGTGCCCGAGATGTTCCAGGCAGCGCAGCGCATCGTCGCCACCACCTACGAGCCGCTGATCCTCTATGTCGAGGCGGCGGCACTGTACCTGGCAATGAGCTCGGTGCTGTCGGCGCTGCAGGCGCGGCTGGAGGTGCGGCTCAACCGTTATGGCGGCTTCCTGGAGGCCAATGCATGATCGGCCTCACCAATATCGACAAGCGCTTCGGCGACAATCTTGTGCTCAAGGGCGTCACCGTCAATCTGGACGAAGGCAGCGTCACGGCACTGGTCGGCCCTTCGGGCGGGGGAAAAAGCACGCTTTTGCGCTGCATCAACCTGTTGGAGGTGCCGACCTCCGGCATCTTGCGCATCGGCGACGAGACGCTGGAATTCCGGCCTGGCGGCAAGGTGCCGGCGGCGGATGTGCAGCGCGTTCGCCTGCAGACGGGCATGGTGTTCCAGAATTTCCAGCTCTTTCCGCACCGCACCGCGATCGAGAATGTCATGGAAGGGTTGGTGACGGTGCTGAAATGGCCGGCCGACCGGGCTCGCGAGCGAGCGATGGCGCTGCTCGAGAAGGTCGGCATGGCGCACAAGGCCGATGCCTGGCCGGCAACATTGTCAGGCGGCCAGCAGCAGCGTGTGGCGATCGCCCGGGCCTTGGCGCCGTCGCCGCGCGTGCTGCTTTGCGACGAGCCAACGTCGGCGCTCGATCCGGAACTGGCGCAGGAGGTGGTCGACGTGCTGGGTCAGCTCGCCCGCGAGGGCACGACCATGGTGATGGCCACGCACGACCTCAGGCTCGCCTCCAAGATCGCGCAAGAGGTGGTGTTCCTCGATGCCGGCTCAATTGTGGAGAAGGGCCCGGCCGCGGTCGTCTTCGACAATCCCGAGCGCGAGCGGACCAAGCGCTTCATCGCCTCGCTGCGGCAGGAGGAAGCGCAGAGGGAAGCTGAGGGCGAGGGATCAGGTACGATTTCTTCGTAGGTCTGCGCCGCCCCTCATTGCCCTGCCGGGCATTTCTCCCCGTATAGTGACGGGGAGAAAGACGCTTTCATTAGTGATTTCGCCAATCTTCACCGTTGCAAGATGAGCACCAGCGTTGCGCCATCTCCCTTCTCCCCGTCACTATACGGGGAGAAGGTGCCGGCAGGCGGATGAGGGGCGGCGCCGACTTTGCCAGCATTGCCCGCAACAAAAAACCCGGCGCGGGGCCGGGTTCTTCGTAACTTAAAGGCGAAAAAGCTCAGGCAGCTTCTTCCTGCTCGGCTTCCTCGTTGTCGGCCTTGGCGCCGCGCTTCGGACCCTTGTTGAGGTTGACCTCGATGAGGCGGACAGCCTCGGTCTCCGACATGCGGTTGACGGCCGCGATCTCGCGAGCCATGCGGTCGAGCGCGGCTTCATAGAGCTGGCGCTCGGAATAGGACTGCTCCGGCTGGTTGTCGGCGCGGTAGAGATCGCGCACCACTTCCGAGATCGAGATCAGGTCGCCGGAATTGATCTTGGCGTCATATTCCTGCGCGCGGCGCGACCACATGGTGCGCTTGATGCGGGCGCGGCCCTGCACGACCTTCAGCGCGCGATCGACATAATCCTCTTCCGACAGCTTGCGCATGCCGATCGAGGTCGCCTTCGCGACCGGCACCTTGAGCCGCATCTTGTCCTTCTGGAAATCGATGACAAACAGTTCCAGCTTGTGACCCGCGACTTCCTGCTCGTCTATCGCCACGATCTGGCCGACGCCATGCGCCGGATAGACGATGAACTCGCCGGTCTTGAACCCGTGGCGGGCTGCGGTGGACTTCTTCTGCGGGGTTATCGTTGCCATTACGCCCTGAACTCCTTAGTTGTGTCACCGGCATCATGCCGGCCAAACCCGTGCAATCGGCGAAAGCCGACCGTTAGCCGCGCAACATGATGACCCACCGGATAAAGCCGAGGCCGGCTAACCGCACGAATGCGACCGCCTGCCCCAGATCACTCTGGTCCGGATTGAGAAGCTCACCTTTCAGTGATTTGGGGCGTTAGCGCCATAAATCGACGTTGTGTCACCGGCATGTTCCGCTCATGTAACACAAAAAGTCGGAAGAATCAAGGTTTTGCTGCGTCCGCTAACGCCAAGCACCATCGCTGCCTGTCAAGACAGCAATTGTATCGGCCCCGTTACGTCGCGTCATGCCGGCTTGGCCGATCCGGCTGTCAGTCGCCTTCGCCAGGCTCCGGCGAGAAATATTTCTCGAACTTTCCGGCCTCGCCGTCGAAGGCTTTAGCATCCGCCGGCGGCTCTTTCTTGGCGGTGATGTTGGGCCATTTCTCGGCATATTCGGAATTGATCTGCAACCATTTGTCGAGCCCCGGCTCGGTATCCGGCTTGATCGCGTCGGCCGGGCACTCCGGCTCGCAGACGCCGCAGTCGATGCACTCATCCGGGTGGATGACCAGCATGTTCTCGCCTTCGTAGAAACAGTCGACCGGACAGACCTCGATGCAGTCCATGTATTTGCATTTTATGCAATTGTCGGTCACGACATAGGTCATTGCAGGCTCCGGGACGTCCCTTTTTTGCTGGGCTTTTCAAGGTGAGGTAACGCCTTTGCCCGCCGCTGGCAAGGGTAGGGCTTGCTGCCTGAGCCGGCGCTGCGGAATGGAATTCCATACGGGTGCCGCGACGAAGTCGGGTTGTATCTTCAGTCGTCGCCGAGCAGCCGGTCGGTCTGCCGCCGCTCCCGCTTGGTCGGGCGGCCGCTGCCGGCCTCGCGCAACCCCGGAATGGCGTCGGGAACGGCCCCGCCCCTTGGCGTCGGCGCCGGCGACATGTCCTCGTAGAGCAGGCGCGCCTCATCGGCAGGACCACGCCGAATTCCGCAGTCGAGCACTTTCCAGACCAGGATCCGGCCCTCGAGCGTGATGGTCAGCACATCGCCGGCCTTGACCAGATCGGAGGCCTGCGCTGCTTTGTCGCGATTTATGCGAACGCGCCCGGCAACAACGAGCTTTGCCGCCAGCGACCGTGATTTGACCGCGCGTGAGAAGAACAGCCATTTGTCGATGCGCTGGCGGCCTTCTCCAACCATCGCTGCTAGCTTTGTTGGAGCATGATCTTATCCGAAAACCGGTTCCCACTTTTCGCTGACGCGGTCCTTCGGTTCGGGATCATGCTCTAGCCTATTTCTTCAGCTGGTCGCGCAGGGCGGCGAGCTTGGCGAAGGGCGAATCCGGATCGAAGCGCTGCGGGCGCTCCTCGCGCGGCTTGCCTTGGAAGGCCGGCTTGCCGGCGGAAGCATTGTCCTTGCCGTCCTGCCTGTTGCCCTTCCAGTCCTGCCTACCCTCACGGCGATCGGGACGCTCGCCCTGCGGCCGGCCTTCGCGCCGTTCGCCGCCCTCGCGTTCCGGCCTCGGCTTGAACTTCGAGCGGTCGAAGCGCGGTTTGCCGGCACCATCGCGCTGATCGCGGCGGCCCTCATGGGCCGGCCGATCTCCGGGCTCGCCACTCGCGGCGCCCGCCTGACCCTCACGCGGGGCCTGCCCGCCGCGCTGGCGGTTGTCGCGACGGCCGTCATGGCGATGACGCGGCCGCTGATGATCGAAACGTGCCTGCCGCCACAGAAGGATAGGTTTCGGCTGTTCCTGCTCGGCCGCCGCTTCGGCAGGGGCGTTACCCTCCCCTCGATGGGGGCGCGGCGCGCAGCGCCGGGGCGGGGAGCGCCGGCGCTGTTGGCACTGCCTGCATCGTCGGCGCCGTCACCCCCACCCGCGTCGCTTGGCGCTGCGCCCCCCATCGAGGGGGAGGTGGGCGCCTCGGCGCCTGCTTCAGCTGCTTGGGCAGAGGTTTCCGCTTGTTCTTCCACAGCGACTGGTTCTTTAGCGGCCGCGCCAGCGTCCGGTTCAGCGGCAATTTCGGCGGAAGCCGGCGCGCCAGTCTCCAGACCTTCGTCGAGCGGCGCGGCCGCGCCGTCGTCGGCCGGCGCCTCAGCCGCCTGCGCGGCGCGCGCGGCCTCTTCTGCCGCAAGCTTAGCCGCAGCGGCCTCGCGGGCGGCGGTGTCCAGCGCGTCCAGCTTCGCCTTCACCTCGGCGGCCGGCTTCGGTTCGGAACGATAGCCGAGGCCCTTGAGGATTTCTTCCATGTCGTCGGCGGTGGCGCCGAGGATCGACATCATCGGCGGCGTCACCATGAAGGCGTGGCCGTCATAGGCGCCGTCGGGCCGCTGGCCGAGGCCGGGCTTCCAGTTGGTCGCCGGGCGGATGAGGTCGGCCAGCCGCTCGAGAATATCGACGCGCACGGCGCGGCGGCCGAGATTGCGATAGCCGGCGAGCTTGTAGAAGGTCTTGTCGAAGGCCGGGTCGATGACCACCGAGGTGCGGCCCGACGCCAGCGCGTGGACGACATCGCCGAAGCCCGGCTTGTCCTTGCCGTCGTTCTGCAGCGCCCAGAGCAGCGTGACCAGCCCGGCCGGCGCCGGCTTGATCAGCGCCGGCACGAAGACGTGATAGGCGCCGAAGCGCACGCCGAGGCGACGCAGCGCCGCGCGGCCTTCCTGGTCGAGCGACTTCATTTCCTCGGCGATGTCGCGGCGGTTGATAAGGCCGAAATGCTCGACGAGCTGGAAGGCGATGCCGCGCGCGATGCCGGTGATCTGCTCGGCATTCTTCAGATCGACGAGGGGCTTCAGCAGCGTTTCGATCTGGAAATTGACGAAACGCTCGGCGCGCGCCGCGACCTTGTCGCGGGCAGGCCCGGTGAGCTGCTCGTCGGCAAGCAGCACAAGCCGTGGCTTCAGCGCCTCGTCGCCGGCGACCAGCGTGCCGATCGGCGCGCCGATCCAGCGCAATATACCGTCCGAGCCCAATGCCAGATCGCCGTTGGCGCAGGCGGCAAAACGCTCGGCGCGCGCCTCGAATTCGGCCGCGAGCGCCTTCTGGGCAGCGGTGCGCACCGCCTTGGCATCCTCGCCGCCGGCGCTCTGGTCGGCGGTGAAGCGGAATCCCTGCAGCTCGCCGACGTGATGGCCTTCGACGAGGACGGTTCCGGTTGGGCTGATTTCAGCTTCAGGCATGGTATTTTCTCTAAGGCGCCGCATGAGGACGGAAGTCCTGCGGTCTACGAAGCGTTTCGTCAACCGCTCATGCAGCGCATCCGACAATCTGTCTTCGATTTCGCGCGTCTTTTCCTGCCAGTGTAGCTGATCGGCCAGCCAGCCCGGTCGGTTGGAGACGAAGGTCCAGGTGCGGATCTGGGCGATCCGGTGCGACAGCGTGTCGATATCGCCGTCAGTCGTGTCGGCTCGCCGCACCTGCTCGGCCATGTAATTCTCGTCGACATGGCCATGGCGCGCAAGATCCATATAGATCGAGGCGATGAGGTCGGCGTGCTGGGCGGGCGCGATCTTGCGGTAATCCGGCAGCGCGCAAGCCTCCCAGAGCAGCGCCACGCGATTCCTGCCGGTGGCGAGCGCCCTGATGTCGGCGTCGCGCGACAGATGGTCGAGCGCCTGGGCATCCACCGCCGGCAGCGCACGCGTCAATCCTTCGACCGGCGCGTTGGTCTCGGTCGAGCGCTTCAAGGCATCGAGGCTGGTAAAATCGAAATCGGCCGTGCGCCACTGCAGCACCTTCACCGGGTCGAAATCGTGTCCTTCGATCTTCTTGACCAGATCCTCGTCGAACGGATCGACCTGGCCGGTGACGCCGAAGGTGCCGTCGCGCACATGCCGTCCGGCGCGGCCGGCGATCTGGCCGAGCTCGGCGGCGGTGAGGTTGCGGTACTGGTAGCCGTCGAACTTGCGGTTCTGGGCGAAGGCGACGTGCTCGAGGTCGAGGTTCAGCCCCATGCCGATGGCGTCGGTGGCGACGAGATAGTCGACGTCGCCGGACTGGAATATCTCCACCTGGGCATTTCGGGTGCGGGGGCTGAGCGCGCCGAGCACGACGGCGGCACCGCCCTGCTGGCGACGGATCAGCTCGGCGATGGCGTAGACCTCGTCCGCCGAGAAGGCGACGATCGCCGTGCGGCGCGGCAGGCGGGTGAGCTTCTTGGAGCCGGCATAGGCAAGGTGCGACAGCCGCGGCCGCGTCACCACCGAGACGCCCTTCAGCAGGCGCTGCAGGATGCCGTGCATGGTGGCGGCGCCCAGAAGCAGCGTCTCCTGGCGGCCGCGCAGATGCAGGATGCGGTCGGTGAAGATGTGGCCGCGCTCGAGGTCGCCGGCGAGCTGCACCTCGTCGATGGCGACGAAGGCGGCATCGGTCTCGCGCGGCATCGCTTCGACCGTGCAGACCGAATATTTCGCGCCCACCGGAACGATCTTCTCCTCGCCCGTGATCAGCGCCACCTTATTGGCGCCGACCTTTTCGCAGACGCGGGCATAGACCTCGCGGGCAAGAAGTCTCAGCGGCAGGCCGATGATGCCGGTCTCGTGCGCCACCATGCGCTCGATGGCGAGATGGGTCTTGCCGGTGTTGGTGGGACCCAGCACGGCCGTCACGTCACGGCCCGAAAGGATCAGCGGCTGGGTGTGTGTCGGCTGGATATTCATCGGCTCGGAAATTTGAGTCTTTTCTGCCGCTCGTCGTCGGATACGCAGCGGTGCCGCCGCATGTGACAGGCGACACATAGGGATTTCAGATGCGAAGCGAAAGCAGAATGTTCCTCAAAAGAGATGGCGCGCCCGCCGGCAAGGTCAAAATCCGCCGTCGATTAACCGGTGGAACGAGTCTGGAACGAATCGGCGACGAATCACTGACTCATTCTGATTCAGGTTTTGTTCACGGCTATATGTGGATTTTTTGACGACGAGTCTCACCACATGCTGAATCCGGAAACTGGCCCGTTTCATGCTTGGCCAGGGTAGGCTCCGGAGGGCCGTTAACTTTTGCCGGTGAACGATCACGGCCGGCTCGAGCGCAGCCGCCAAGATTATGAAATGGTTGATCTTTCCTAATCGCTGTTAATCTTTTCGGCGTCGTTTCGGGCTCCGTGCGTTAACTTTCCGGCCAAAGCCGGAACGAATCGGCGACGAATCAGCGATCTACAAATATTCCTGGTTTGTTCACCCCAAGATATGGTGTCGTCCACAGCTTGCGCACCGAAAATTCACAGCTTGCGAACAGGGTTTCGCACAAGGGACGCCGACGCCGTTAACTTTTGTGTGCCGTATTGAGGCATGCGCGGTGGAGGCGCCGACAAAAACAGGCGGTCCGGCTGTTCCGGACCGCCTGCCGCCGCTGTCAAAAGACCTCAGGCGAAATACTGGCCGCCATTGGCGGTGATCGTCGAGCCGGTGATGAAGCCGGCCTCGTCGGACGCCAGGAAGACGACGCAGCGCGCGATCTCTTGCGGCTCGCCGAGACGGCCGACCGGAATCTGGGCGATGATCGATTCCCGCACTTTTTCCGGCACTGCCATGACCATGTCGGTGGCGATGTAGCCGGGGCAGACGACGTTGACGGTGATGCCCGCGCGGGCCCCTTCTTGAGCCAGCGCCTTGGTGAAGCCGATGTCGCCGGCTTTCGAGGCCGAGTAGTTGACCTGGCCCATCTGGCCCTTCTGGCCGTTGATCGAGGAAATGGTGATGACGCGGCCGAACTTGCGGTCGCGCATGCCGCCCCACAGCGGATGCGTCATGTTGAAGACGCCGGAGAGGTTGGTGTCGATGACCTCCTTCCACTGCTCGCGCGTCATCTTGTGGAACATGGTGTCGCGGGTGATGCCGGCATTGTTGACCAGCACCGAGACCGGGCCGAGATCGGCCTCGACCTGGGCGATGCCTGCGGCGCAGGCGTCGTAGTCGGCGACCGACCATTTGTAGACGGGGATGCCCGTCTCGGCCTTGAATTTCTGGGCCGCCTCGTCGTTGCCGGCATAGTTCGCGGCGACCGAATAGCCGGCATTCTTCAAGGCCACCGATATCGCCGCACCGATGCCGCGCGATCCGCCCGTGACGATTGCTACTTTGCTCATGTGGTCCTCCCTTTAAAATCGTCTGAGCGAATAGGGAGTAGCGAATAGCGAGTAGGGATTTATGTCCCGCCGCGCCGACGCCCGTTCTTCCCTATTCGCTACTCCCTATTCGCTATTGGCTATTGGCTTTCTCAGAGCGCTTCCACGCACATGGCGACGCCCATGCCGCCGCCGATGCAAAGCGTCGCGAGACCCTTCTTGGCACTTCTGCGGCGCATCTCATGGACCAGCGTGTTGAAGATGCGGGCACCCGAAGCGCCGATCGGATGGCCGATGGCGATGGCGCCGCCATTGACGTTGACGATCGAGGGATCCCAGCCCAAGCCCTTGTTGACGGCGCAGGCCTGCGCGGCGAAGGCCTCGTTGGCCTCCACGAGGTCGAGGTCCTTGACCGACCAGCCGGCCTTCTCCAGCGCCCGCTTCGAGGCCGGGATCGGGCCGGTTCCCATGATTGCCGGATCGACGCCGGCGGTCGCCCAGGAGGCGATGCGGACCAGCGGGGTGATGCCGCGCCGGGCAGCCTCGGCCTCCGTCATCAGCAGCGCGCCGGCGGCGCCGTCATTGATGCCGGAAGCGTTGGCGGCGGTGACGGTGCCTTCCTTGTCGAAGGCCGGCTTCAGCTTGGTCATGGCATCCAGCGTCGCGCCGTGGCGGATATATTCGTCCTGGTCGACGACGGTGTCGCCCTTCTTGCCCTTGACGGTGAAGGCGACGATCTCGTCCTTGAACTTGCCGGCCTTCTGCGCGGCTTCGGCCTTGTTCTGCGAGGCGAGCGCGAACTCATCCTGGTCCTCGCGGGTGATCTGGAACTGACGGGCGACGTTCTCGGCGGTGTTGCCCATGTGGTAGCCGTTGAAGGCATCCCACAGACCGTCCTTGATCATCGTGTCGATCATCTTGTAGTCGCCCATCTTGACGCCGGCGCGCAGGTGCTGGGCGTGGGGCGAGAGCGACATCGATTCCTGGCCGCCGGCTACGATCACCTTGGCGTCGCCGGTGGCGATCTGCTGCATGCCGAGCGCGATCGCCCTGAGGCCCGAACCGCAAACCTGGTTGAGGCCCCAGGCCGTGGTCTCCTTGGGCAGGCCGGCGATGATCGAGGCCTGGCGAGCCGGGTTCTGGCCTTGAGCGGCGGTCAGCACCTGGCCCAGGATGACCTCGTCGACTTCCGCTGCCTCGACGCCGGCCCGCGCCAGCAATTCCTTGATGACCACGGCGCCGAGCTCATGCGCCGGCGTTGCGGCGAAACTGCCGTTGAAGGAGCCGACCGCCGTGCGGGCGGCGCTGGCGACGACGATTGAATTGGAAGCGGCCATTTTCTTCTCCAGACTTCGAGGTGTCGTGTTTTGGGCTATCTTTGAAGACTTTTCTTGCCCGTTCAATGACCTGAGTCAAACCGGAAATGGGCATGGCCGCCATGCGCGGCAAGCAAGTCGGGCGCTTATCGTGACGGCGCAGCCGTCGCCGCGCGGCACAATTTCATCCGTCCATTCCGCACTAAATGATGCCGCACTGCACAAAGCACTTGGAATTGTGACGCTTTTGCGCATATCCTCGACAAATGGCGCAATCGTTACCGGCCGCTTACTCTGAACGCGCCGGTATCCTGGGGAGGATACGGATGGCCGCAAAAGACGACCCGATCGTCATCAAGAAATATGCCAACCGCCGGCTCTACAACACCGGCACCAGCACCTATGTGACGCTCGAGGATCTGGCCGAGATGGTCAAGAAGGGCGAGGAGTTCACCGTGCAGGACGCCAAGACCGGCGACGACATCACGCATCCGGTGCTGACCCAGATCATCTTCGAGCTGGAGAACAAGGATGGGCAGAACATGCTGCCGATCCCGTTCCTGCGCCAGCTGATCTCGTTCTATGGCGACCAGATGCAGATGATCGTGCCGAGCTTCCTCGAACAGTCGATGATCGCTTTCTCCAAGGAGCAGGAGCGCTTCCGCGAGCAGATGAAGGGCGCCTTCGGCAAGACGCCGATCGACATGATGAAGACGCCGATGAAGGCGCTGGAGGAGCAGACGCGCCGGAACGTCGAGATGTTCCAGAACGCAATGCGCATGTTCACGCCGTTCCCGTCGGCGGGGACCAGTTCCTCCGCACCGGCCGAGCCGCCGAAGAAGGAAGAAAAGTCCGACGATCTGCAGGAATTGAAGGCGCAGATCGCCGCCATGCAGCGCAAGCTCGACACGATGTCCTGACGGGTTGTGCGCTTGGTGGCGATAGCCAACGTCTGAGATAGGCGGAAACACCCATCCCTTCGTCATCCTCGGGCTTGACCCCATAGGCGCTAACTTAGCAATCGATGTGCGATGGCGCGTCGTCGTCGGGGTGGTTCGCGCAAGCGGTGGAGCAGCATGTCGAGGGAGATCAACCTGGTAGGCCCCAGTAATACAGCCATCGAGATGTTGGAGATTGCCAAGGCCACGAGACGCCAGATCGGCAGGGCGGATCGGTTCAGGCGGCCAGGGGGAGAGAGTCCGGCGCCTCGGGATCGAGGGCCGGCAGGTCATCTTCGGCCAGCAGGGCGGCCAGCAGAGCGGTGTTGATCCACAGGCGAGCCAGGTCGGGATCCTTTGCGCGGAGATCTTCCAGACCCACCAGCGACTTCATGCGTTTGAACGCCAGCTCGATCTGCCATCGCAGACGATAGGTCGAGGCGAGCCGCTCAGGCGGCCAGTCATCCGGCGGCAGCGATGTCAACAGCACCAGATAGCCGGCCATCTCGATGCCGGCCTGGCTGGGTTTGTATCTCGCCTTGGCCGCCAAACGGCGCGCCGCTCGTCTGGCCTTCTCAGCCGCCTCGGGCGGCATGGGCAGGATCACCACCCGAGCGGGTATCGCGACCCTGGACTTGCCGTCCTGGACGCCCACCGAAAGATCGAGCACGCCCTTCTTGCTCGCTTCACGGCACAGCGCCAAGCGATCCAATAGCCGGCCTTGGCCATCCAGCAGGCGTGGATAGTTTGAAGGGGCACGAACCAGAAAATCAGCCCCTGCCTCGATTACCCGAGCCAGATCGTCGGCCTTGGCGTGGGCACGGTCGGCGATCCGAAGCTCTCCGGCCCTGGCGCCGCGCGACAGCCGCTCGGCTTCATGGCGATCCGTGACCTCCACCGAACAGAGCTTCAGCGTTGCAAGATCAAACACCGTGTGCACCATCCAATAGACCCGCTTGGGACCAGGCGGCGCAACTACCGTGGCGTCCACCGCCATCATCCGCAGGCCTCCGTACAAGCCGGCGAAGGCTTCGGGGCAGCGCTCGGCAAGCAATTCCGAAACCAGGCCGCCCACCCAATCAGCACTGGCCTTCAGACGCTTCAGCATCGCCACGTCCGACATCGACGCCACTCCCCGCTGCTCGGCCCAACCAGCCAGCATCCGAAGCGAGAAGCGACCCAGCACATAGGCAAAACACAGCCGCAGCAGGTCAGCAGCGCTAGCCACCTGCCGTTTGCGCAGCAGCGCCCCAGCCTCCCGCGCGCTGGTCTCCAACTCTTCTGCCGAGCCCAATCGTCCGACCAGCTCGTCCCAATCCAACGCTTGCAGCGAATCGCTCATAACCACGGTGAATCACTCACCACGATCACCGTCAAGCCTAAGTTAGCGCCTATGGGGCTTGACCCGAGGATCCATGCCGTGACCGACGCCGTGGGGCGCACCAGTGCAGAATTCTGTAACCGTTGCAACGTCTTAGCGTCACGGCATGGATCCTAGGGTCTGCGCGCGTCGCTTCGCTCCTTGCTCCGCCCTAGGATGACGGGGTGAGAGCCGCTTCGGCTAATCTCAAACGGTTGCTCCAAGCCGTCGGTCCCTCTCGACCGGCCCGTCGTAACGCGCTCGCGGCCTGATCGGCCTGTTGCTCGTCGCCTGCTCGATTGCGTGCGCCGTCCAGCCGACGCTGCGGCCGAGCGCGAACAGGCGGAAGGGCGCATCGGCAGGCAGATGCAGACTCCTGGTCAGCGCGGCAAGCGCGAAATCGACGTTCGGATGCAGGCCGGTCGCGGCAAGCACCGCGTCGCGCAAGCGCAGCAAGCCGTCGTCGATCGTGACATCAGGGAGCAGGGCCTCCGCGCGCGGATCGCCTTCGGGATAAAGCTGGTGGCCGAAGCCGGGCAGCGGCCGGTCATGAGCCAGCCAGCGCGCGACCGCTTCGTTCGTCCCCAACCGTTCGGCATCCTCGGCGAGGTTCAGGGCGGCCGCGCCGGCCCCGCCATGGCGCGGACCGGTGAGCGTTGCGAGGCCGGCAAGCAGGCAGGCCGCGATCGGCGCTCCGGTGGAGGCGGCGACGCGCGCGGCGAAGGTCGAGGCGTTGAGCTCGTGATCGGCGAGCAGAACCAGCGCCTTGCGGATGAGATCGGCGCCGGCGGCGTCGACCGACCAGCCGCGCGCCAGCCTTTCATGCACCGGCTCCGCCCCCGGACTTGCGCCGAGGGATGCCGCAAGCACGCTCGTGGCGCTGGCGCCGTCCTGCTGCAGCATGGCTGGCCTGCGACCAAGCGAAGGCCAGCCGGCGGCTGCAAGCGCCGAGAGCCTCGCAAAAGCCGTCGGAGTGCCGCTCTCGCGAACCGTCGAAGGGGTCAGCGACGCGAAAGACACTGGGGCGCCGGACGCCCAAAGCAGCCCTGCCGTCTCCTCCAGCGTCGCCATCGCCGCAAGCGCTGCGGCATCCTTGCCGCGATAGACGAGGCGGCCATGCAGCACAGTCGAGATGGCGGTGGCGATCGCCGGCTCGCCCCAGGCGATGGCGCTTTCGGCGATCGCCTGCGGGCTGCGTCCGCGTGCCCGGCGGGTGGCAATCGCCGCGATGTCGTCGGCGCGATACTGGCTGCGGCGCGGGTCGGCCCCATCCGGCCGCATGCCGATGCGGCCGCGGCTGACATAGGCATAGAGCGTCTGCGGCCGGACGTTGAGCCGCGCCAGCGCTTCCTCCCGCGTCAGCCACTCGGACATGCCCAGACCTTACATTGATTCAGTTGATCAAGATTGATGCGTTGATTGAGCAGCATTAATTGCGTTGCACGAAAGGTCAAGGAGACAGTCATGGCGAACGGGCTCGATGATGTGGTTGCGGCGGACACGGTGCTTTCCGATGTCGACGGCGCGGGCGGCCATCTCACCATCCGAGGCCACTCGTTGACGGAACTCGCCGGCCGTTGGCGCTTCGGCCAGGTGGTCCATCTGCTGTTCGACGGCTTTTTCGATGAGCTTCCCGGCGATAGCGAACTGGAGCAGGCGATCGGCAAAGCGCGCGTCGAGGTGTTCGAACGGCTGCAGCCGATACTTGGCCAGCTCGCGCCGCTCGATATCTACAGCGCCGTGCGTGCCGGCATAGCGCTTTTGCCGGACGGCGAGGCGCTTGCCGACGCGCTCAGGCTGATCGCGGCGCCGGCGGTGCTGACGCCAGCCTTGCTGCGGCTCGGTCGCGGCGAGAAGCCTCTTCCTCCGGATGCAAGCGCCGATCATGCCTCCGATATGCTGAGAATGCTCGGCGGCACCGCATCGCCGGCGCTTGCCAAGGCGCTCGACACCTATCTGGCGACGGTCTGCGATCACGGGCTCAATGCCTCGACCTTCGCGACGCGCGTCGTGGCGTCGACGCAGGCAGGCTTGACCTCGGCGATCCTGGCCGGGCTCGGCGCGCTCAAGGGACCGCTGCATGGCGGCGCGCCGGGACCGGTGATCGAGATGCTCGATGCGATCGAGGCGAGCGGCGACGCCGCAGCCTGGCTGCGCGACGAGATCGCGCGCGGCGGACGGATCATGGGCTTCGGACATCGCATCTACCGCGTACGCGATCCGCGCGCCGACGTGCTGAAGGCGGTCGTGCGTCAACTCGGTTCCAGCAATCAGACCGGCAGCAGGCTGGCCTTCGCCGAAAGGGTGGAACAGGCGGCGCTCGACGTGCTGAGGGTCGCCAAGCCGCAGCGTTCGATCCAGACCAATGTCGAATTCTACACGGCATTGCTGCTCGAAGCGGCGGGCTTCCCCAAGGAAGCGTTCTCCAACGTCTTTGCCGCCGGCCGCGTCGCCGGCTGGATCGCGCACACACGCGAGCAGCAGGCGACCGGACGGCTGATCCGGCCGCAGTCGCGCTATGTCGGGCCGGTACCCAATCTGGTGGCTTGAGATAGCAGTTCCTCACCCCCATTTTCGTCTACGGCATGCACACATTTCCAAGCGGCTGGTCTTTGGCGATAGCGTGCATGGCTTGGCGCATGCATTGTCTAATGTAGCGCTGGTCGACCCCCACTCCGTCTCGGCTACGCCGAGCCACCTCTCCCCCGATCGACGGGGGAGAGGAAAGGCGCCAGGCTTTTTGCCGTCAATGCTTGTCCAGCAGCGCTCCCTTCCTTTCCCTCCGGAGGGGGGAAAGGTGGCGCTGCGAAGCAGCGACGGATTGGGGGAACCACGTGGCAATCAAGCCTCAGCCCGATCAGTCACGCCAGCACGGAAGAACGTGTGCATCCCCTAGCCACTTTCGTGGAGCGAGGAAAGAACCCACACATGACCGAAATTTTAACCGATCACGCTTGTGTTTTCGTGTTCTTGCCTTGGTTCATCCTTATATGCTGCACTGCAACATAAGCTGACGGCAGCTGCTCCGCGCGATGACGCTGGGGCACGCCGGGGTATCGAGACAAGGAACGCCATGGCGAAGAACGGCAAGGCGGAGGAAAAGAAAAAGATCAACATCGCGCTCCAGGGCGGCGGTTCGCACGGCGCCTTCTCCTGGGGCGTGCTCGATCGCCTGCTCGAGGACGGGCGGCTGGAGATCGCGGCGGTGTCCGGCACCAGCGCCGGTGCCATGAACGCGGTGGCGCTGGCCGACGGGTTCGTCCGCGGCGGCGTCGAGGGCGCGCGCAGGAAGCTCGACGATTTCTGGCGCGCCGTGGCCTCGAAGGGCCGCTTCAGCCCGGTGCAGCGCATGCCGTGGGACGTGGTGTGGGGCAACTGGTCGATCGAGAACACGCCCGGCTATTTCTTCTTCGACACCATGTCGCGGGTCTTCTCGCCCTACGTCGCCAACCCGCTCGGCCTCAACCCGCTGCGCGACGTGGTCGAGAAACAAATCGACTTCGGCAATGTGCGCGCCTGCAAGTCGATGGAGCTGTTCATCTCGGCGACCAATGTCGAGACCGGACAACTGCGCGTCTTCTCGGATGGCGAGATCGACCTCGACACGGTGATGGCCTCCGCCTGCCTGCCGCAACTGTTCCGTGCCGTCGAGATCAAGGGCGTGCCCTATTGGGATGGCGGCTATGGCGGCAATCCGGCGCTCTATCCCTTCTTCAAGACGGCGGCGACCGAGGACGTGCTGCTCGTGCAGATCAATCCGGTGGTGCGCGAGGGCACGCCGAAGAGCGCCAACGAGATCCAGAACCGCATCGACGAGATCACCTTCAACGCCGGACTCCTGCGCGAATTCCGCTCGATCGCTTTCGTCAAGGAACTGATCGCGGCAGGCCGGCTGCCGCATGGCGAGTACCGCGACATCCGCATGCACCGGATCGATGCCGACGAGGCCTTCAAAGACCTCTCGGCATCGTCCAAGGTCAATGCCGAATGGGCCTTCCTCGCCTACCTGCGCGACCTCGGCCGAAGCGCGGCCAGCGACTGGCTGGAGGAGAACTACGACGCCGTCGGCAAGCGCGCGACGCTCGACCTGTCGGGCGAGCTCGACGACGGCTTCAAGCCGATGCGCGGCCCGGCGCCTGGTCGAAGGGTCAAGGAATTCCTCGCCGCGCATATGAAGCCGGAGGCGACGCGCCGCCGGGCGTAGATCGCTTCCAAACTCCTCCTGAACGTTCGTTCGTGCCGAAGCATTCCCCTGCGGAAGCGGCGACGCGCTGGATTCACCCGCGACGGGCGAGTAGTTTACCTCGACGTAAACGGAGGTGGCGATGCTGCAGACCAGACAGATCGGGGTCAGGTTTGAAGCGCAGTGCAGGGCTTTCGAGAAGGAGCCCTTCCCGAGCCTCGATATGCGCAAGGACCGGCTGAAGCGCCTGCTGGCGCTGACCGACAAGCACGAGGCCGAGATCTGCGCGGCTATCGACAGCGATTTTTCCGGACGGTCAGCTCAGGAAACGCGGCTCGCGGAGCTGTTCGTCGTTCGCGCCGGCATCAGGCACGCCATCCGGCATCTGCGCGGCTGGATGCGCGAGCGGCGCGTCGCCACCAGCCTGCCGTTCCTGCCCGGCCGCAACCGCCTTCTACCGCAACCTTTGGGCGTCGTCGGTATCGTCTCGCCGTGGAATTATCCGTTCCAGCTCGCCATCGCGCCGGCGACCGCCGCTCTGGCCGCCGGCAACCGCGTGCTGCTCAAGCCGTCCGAGCTGACGCCGAAGTTTTCCGACCTGCTTGCCCGATTGGTCGAAGAGCATTTTTCTCCCGACGAGATGAGCGTGGTGGTCGGCGATGCCGACGTCGGCAAGACATTCGTGTCGATGCCTTTCGACCATCTCCTGTTCACCGGCTCCACCGCCGTCGGCCGCCAGGTGGCGCTGGCCGCGGCCGCCAATCTGACGCCGGTGACGCTCGAGCTCGGCGGCAAGTCGCCGGCGATCTTCGACGCGTCCTGCGACCTCGACGCGGCCGTCGCGAGCGTCGCCTATGGCAAGCTCTTGAATGCCGGCCAGACTTGCATCGCGCCCGACTATCTGATGGTCCCGCAAGGGCAAGGTGCAGCGATTGCCGCGAAACTCGCCGCCGCGATGGCGCGGCTCTATCCGCGCCTTCGCGACAATCCCGATTACACGGCGATCGTCAGCGAGCGGCACCACCGGCGCCTGAGCGAGATGATCGCGGAGGCGTGCGAAGCTGGCGCCGATGTCACCGAGGTCAACCCGGCCAATGAAAAGCTTGGCGTGGGCGACCGCAAGATGGCGCCCGTCCTGGTCAGGAATGCCGCCGAGAACCTGCGGCTGATGCGCGAGGAAATCTTCGGGCCGGTGCTGCCGATCCTCGAATACGGTACGGTCGATGACGCCATCGAGCATGTGAACCGCGGCGAGCGTCCGCTTGCGCTTTATTGGTTCGGCAAGAACAGCGCCAATCGCCAAAGGATGATGCGGGAAACCGTCGCCGGCGGCGTGACAGTCAACGACTGCATGATGCACCTGGTGCAGGAGCGGCAGCCATTCGGCGGCGTCGGCGAGAGCGGCATGGGAGCCTATCACGGCGAATGGGGTTTTCGGACCTTCAGCAAGGAAAAGCCGATCTTCGTCCAGTCCAGGCTCAGCGCCGGCGGCCTGCTCAGGCCACCCTATGGCAGGACGTTCGAGCGGCTGTTCCGGTTGCTGAACCTGATCGGCTGACAGCATTTATTTTCGGAGTGGGCGCGTCCTTTGCGCGTCTCGTGCCAATGCAGCAAGTCATGGCGCGAAAAAATTCCGCATCATGCTGACGCCTACTGCCATTAGGTGTTCGAGCACGCGAAAAATCTGCCTGGACTGGGAAAAGCCGGCCAGTCGAGTGTCGAAAACTGGAAAAAAGCCTATCCGCCACGGCTGGGGGCGCAATGATGCTGCAATTTTTGTCACTATATTGCGCCGCAACTTTGAGGTAGAAGCGCGCTTCGCCGATCACGGCAAATTGAAGACGGCTTTGCGCGCACCCATATCGGCCGCGTGCCCGGGAGTCGAAGGCGCCGACCTCGCCAAGCCTGCAACGGAAAAATGACGATGCCGAAAATCAGGTTTCACAAGCTTGCAGCCATTGCTGTGCTCATCGGATTCGCTGCCTGGATGGCAACGGGCGAGTTCTCGTCCGTGGGCAGTGCCGCCGACCACCAGAAGGCGGGAGAAGCAGGCAAGGCCGCCCAACCCGGGGCCGACAAGCCGAAGATGGCGGAGGCCGAGCCGAAGGCCGCGCCACGCACCGTCGCGGTGGTGACGCCGCCGCGCAAGACCTATGCGCGCGCCATCCGCATTTCCGGGCTGACCGAGGCCGACAAGCGGGCGGTGCTCGCCACGCGCGTCGGCGGCGTCATCGACAAGCTGCCGGTCAAGCAGGGCGATCACGTCAAGACGGGCGACCTGGTGCTGATGCTCGCTGCCGAGGAGAAGATCTCGAACGTCGACAACGCCAGGCAGCTCCTGGCGCAACGCAAGGCCGAGCTCGATGCCGCCGAGCGGCTGGCCAAGACCGGCAATTTGCCCAAGCTGCAGCTCGACACCGCTCGCTCGAACCTGACGGCGGCGCAGTCGATGCTGGAGACGGCGCAGGCCGAACTCGACCGCAACGAAGTGAAGGCGCCGTTCGACGGCGTCATCGACCGCGTGCCGGTCGAGCTCGGCAGCTCGGTCATGCAGGGCGGCGAGGTGGCCACGATCCTCAAGCTCGACCCGGTGATCGCGCGCGGCGAGATCAGCGAGCGCGACCTGCGCTACATCAAGATCGGCGACGAGGCCAATGTGCGCCTGGTCAACGACCAGAAGGTCACCGGCACGGTGCGCTATATCAGCCGCGATGCCTCATCGCAGACCCGCACCTTCCGTGTCGAGGTGGCGATCCCCAACGGGGATGGCTCCATCCCCGCCGGCATGACGGCCGAGATCACGCTCAGCGCAGAGCCGACCGATGCGGTGCTCTTGCCGCGTTCGGTGGTCACCCTGGGCGACAAGGGCGATCTCGGCATCCGCGCCGTCGGCAAGGACAACAAGGTGGCGTTCTTCCCGATCGACCTCGTCGACGACACCCCGACCGGACTGGTGCTCGGCGGCATCCCGCAGGATGCGCGCATCATCGTCGCCGGCCAGGAGCTGGTGAAGGAGGGCGATCCGGTGAAGCCCGTCGAGGCCGACCAGGCGACCATCAACAAGCTGATCAGCGAAGCCGCCGCCGGCACGCAGTAGCGCGTCCGCGCGGCGCCGGCTCGACGGCACCGCGCTGGCCCATGCCGCAGCTCCCCAAGAAACAGCAGGCATAAGTCATGGACATCGTCAGACTCGCCATCCACAACGCCCGGCTCACAATATCCGCGTTGATGTTCCTGCTCGTCGCGGGTTGGGTCGCCTATCAGTCGACGCCGAAGGAAGCGGAGCCGGATGTTCCGATTCCGATGATGTATGTCAGCCTGGTCTACCAGGGCATCTCGCCGGAGGATTCGGAGCGGCTCTTGCTGCGGCCGATGGAAACCAAGCTGAAGAGCCTCAAGGGACTCAAGGAAATGCGTTCCGCCGCTTTCCAGGGCGGCGGCTACGTGCTGGTCGAATTCCAGCCGCAGACCAATCTGGCCACGGCGCTGCAGGATACGCGCAGCAAAGTGCAGGACGCCAAGGCCGACCTGCCGCAGGCGGCCGAGGAGCCGACCGTCACCGAGGTCAATGTCTCCGAATTCCCGGTTCTGGTCGTGACGCTCTCGGGCGATGTGCCCGAGCGCGTGCTGACTGCCGCGGCGCGCGAATTGCGTGACCGCATCGAGGAGGTGCCCGGCGTGCTCGAAGGCTCGCTGCAGGGCTCCCGCGACGATCTCGTGGAGGTCGTCGTGGACCCGGTGAAACTTTCCTCCTACGGGCTGCAGCTCGACCAGGTGATGCAAGGCGTCGGCGCCTCCAACAGCCTTGTCGCCGCCGGCAATCTCGAAGGCTCCGAAGGCAAATACGCGGTCAAGGTGCCGTCGCTGATCGAGACGCCGGAGGATGTCGCCAATCTGCCGGTCGTCGCCACACCGAATGCCGTGGTCCAGGCCAAGGACATCGCCACCATCCGCTCGACCTTCAAGGATGCGGAGACGGTCACCCGGCTCGACGGCAAACCGGCCATCGCCATCGAGGTGAAGAAGCGCATCGGCGCCAACCTGATCGACACGCTGAACCATGTCAGGGAGGTGTCGGACAATTTCATCAAGACGATGCCGGAAGGCATGCATGTCACCTACACGCAGGACAAGTCCGTCTTCGTCAACCAGCTGCTCGGCGACCTGCAGAACCACGTGATGATCGCGGTGATCCTGGTGTTCATCGTCATCCTCTACGCGCTGTCGGGACGCGCCTCGCTGCTGATCGGGCTTGCCATTCCCTCATCCTTCCTGATCGGCATCCTGCTGCTCGCGATGATGGGCTACACGATCAACATGATCGTGCTGTTCAGCCTCATCCTGGCGGTCGGCATGCTGGTGGACGATGCCATCATCGTCACCGAATTCGCGGAACGGCGCATGAGCGAAGGCATGCCGAAGGCGGAGGCGTTCGCCTTAGCCGCCAAGCGCATGGCCGGTCCGGTGATCGCGGCGACGATGACGCGCATCGCCGCCTTCTCGCCACTGCTCTTCTGGCCCGGCATCATCGGCGACTTCATGAAATACATGCCGATCACGCTGATCGTGACACTGTCGGCCTCGATGCTCTATGCGCTGGTCTTCGCGCCGACGCTGGGCGCCATCTTCGCCAAGGCGCCGGCGCATCACGAGGACGATCATCGCGACGGCTGGTACATGGCCGTGGTCAAGCAGGCGGTGCGCTTCCCGATCACCGTCATCCTGCTCACCGTCGGCCTGCTGGTGGGAGTCGGTTTCGCCTATTCGAAATACGGCGCCGGCGTCGAGTTCTTCCCAAGCGTCGAGCCGGATTACGGCCTGCTCTACGTGCATGCCCGCGGCAATCTCTCGCTGGCCGAAATGGATGCCGCGACCAAGACGGCGGAAAACCGGCTGCTCGGCTGGCCCGGCGTGAAGTCGGTCTATACGCGCGTCGGCAAGACGCAAGGCGGCGGCCAGGACATACCGGAAGACGTCGTCGGCGTGATCCAGTACGAGTTCGTCGACTGGCGCGAGCGCAAGTCCGCCAACCAGATCCTCGACGACCTGCGTGCGGTGATGGCCGGCATTCCCGGCGTCGACGTCGAGGTGCGCGTTCCGGAAGCCGGACCGCCGACCGGCAAGCCGATCCAGATCAGGCTCTCGGCCGCCGACCCGGCCGGGCTCGACGACAAGGCGCGCGCGGTGGCGGCGCGGATCGCCAAGATACCCAACGTCATCGATATTTCGGACGGCCTGCCGCCGCCCGGCGTCGACTGGGCGCTCGAGGTCGACCGCGCCAAGGCGGCGCAATACGGCATCAGCCCGACCTCGGTGGGCACGGTGGTGCAGCTGGTGACGAACGGTCTCAAGCTGTCGGAATACCGGCCGGCCGGCGCCGACGACGCGGTCGACATCCGGCTGCGCCTGCCCGAAGACCGGCGCACGCTGTCGACGCTCGACGAGCTCAGGGTTCAGACCTCGCAGGGGTCGGTGCCGATCTCGAACTTCGTGGTGCGGAAACCCGAGCCGACCGTCGGCATCCTCAACCGCATCGACGGCGCGCGCACCGTGGTGGTGCAAGCCAATGTCAGCGCCGGCGCGCAGGTGGCGGCCGTACAGCAGGAAGTCACCAAGGCCGTCGCCGACATGAACCTGGGCAGCGGCATCCGCTGGAAGCTCGCCGGATCCAACGAGGACAGCGCGGAAGCCAGCGCCTTCCTCGGCAAGGCCTTCGGCGCCGCGATCTTCCTGATCTTCCTGGTGCTCTTGGCGCAGTTCAACAAGTTCACCAGCGTGTGGCTCGTCTTGTCCTGCGTAGTCATGGCGACGATCGGCGTGTTCCTCGGATTGCTGCTGACGGGCGAGGCCTTCGGCATCGTCATGTCGGGCATCGGCGTCATCGCGCTGGCCGGCGTGGTGGTGAACAACAACATCGTTCTCATCGACACCTACGACCGGTTGCGCGAGGAAGGCTGGGACAAGATGGACGCGGTGCTGCAGACCTGCCGCGAGCGCGCGCGGCCGGTGGTGCTCACGGCGGTTTCGGCCATCCTCGGCGTGCTGCCGATCGCCTTCGGCCTCGGCCTCGAAATCTTCCATCACGAGACGACGATCAACGCGCCGTCGACGCAATGGTGGATTTCGCTGTCCTCGGCGATCGTCTTCGGCCTGTCCTTCGCCACCATTCTGACGCTGGTGGTGACGCCCTCGATGCTGATGGTGTTCACCCGCGCCAAGGTGAAGCCCGGCGCACGGCGCAGCTTGTTCAGCCGGCTGTTCCGCCGCGGCAAGGGCGAGGTGCCGGCCGAAGAGCCGGTCGCGGAGGCCGGCGCCGAGCCGGCGATCGCCTTCCCCAAAGCCGCGGAATAGCGCGCTTTTCGGAGCCCGATGACAAAAGCCGCCCGGGAACAACCGGGCGGCTTTTTCATTGTCCTCTTATATTCAACCATACGGCGAGGGCTTTTCATGACGATCAGCACGCTTCTCATCATCATCCTGATTCTGATCTTGATCGGCGCGGTCCCGGCTTGGCCATATTCGCGCGCCTGGGGCTATGGCCCGTCGGGAATCGTCGGCGTTCTTTTGATCGTTCTGCTGATCCTGCTGCTAATGGGTCGGATTTGATCGATTTGCGGCTGGGCTTCCCGCAGCCCGGCCGCTTCGTTTGCAGGATGTTCCTCGCTTTGATCAGGCGGCCTGACGCGAGGATGCGACGGCGATGCCGATATCCTGCATGGCTTGCGCCACCGCCTGGTCGAGCGGGGTGTGTGGAATCTCGCCGATGACCTCTTCGAGCCGCGCCGAGGTCAGCCGGTGCGCCTCGAAGCGCAGATAGGACATCGACACGATCTCGCGCCACATGGCCACGAACGGGCTGCCGGCGCGCAGCACCCACCAGGGCATGAAGGTGAGCTTCAGCTTGCGGCCGAGCGCCCTCTCGGCCGCAGCCTTGATCTCGAGGTCGGTGACGGCGTGGCCCGGGAAGTTCAGCGCCTCGTAGAAACCGAGCTTGTCGAGATTGCGCGCCAGCCCGACAAAGGCGACCGCAAAGTCCGGCAGATAGGCCCATTCGTGCACGAGGTCGGCCGGACCTGGAGCGGTGTAGACGCCCTTCGCCATCTTGGCGGCGACGACGAGATCGAACCAGGAACCGCTGCCCGTGCCGCCGAAGAAGTCGCCGGCCCTCAGAAGAATGGTGCGCACGCGGCCGGCATCGGCCTCGCGGCGGAACAACTCTTCCATGGCGCAGCGAATGCGGCCCTTCTCGGTGGTCGGATGGAACGGCGTTTCCTCGGTGATCACCCGCGGCATCGGCGAGCCGTAATTGTAGACGGTGCCAGGGAAAAGATGCAGCGCGTTGTTCGCATGACAGGCTGCCATGACGTTCTCGGCCATCGGCAGGCACTTGCCCCAGTCGGTGTAGATCGGGTTCAGGCCGTTGAAGATGATGTCGACGCCTTGCGTTGCGCGGATCAGCGACTGGCGGTCGAGCGCGTCGCCGGCGACTGCGGTTGCGCCCTTGAGTTCGGCCGGCACCTTGCCGGTGCGGGTGACGGTGCGGACGTCGAAACCGGCGTCGATGAAGGCCTTGGCGACGACGCGGCCGAGCCGGCCATTGGCGCCGAGAATTGCGATCTTGGTCATTGTTCGTCTCCGTTGCTTGCGTTTGCCCCGCTAATTTGATGCCTTCATCATTGAATGAAAATTGACTGAGATCGGCGATCTGTTATTCAGGAATGAATGGCGGAATTCGACTGGAACCTGATCAAGAGCTTCGTCGCGGTTGCCGAGACCGGGAGCCTTTCGGCCGCCGCCCGCAGGCTGGAGGCCAGCCAGCCGACGCTCGGCCGTCACATCGCCGAGCTGGAGCAGGCGCTGGGCGTGACGCTGTTCCGGCGCGGACGGCGCGGCTACGAGCTGACGGAAGCCGGCAGCACGCTCTATGAGCGCGGACGGGCGGTCAGCGAGCAGGCCAACGCCTTCTCGCTGCTGGCGCTGGGATCGGTCGAGGCGATCGAGGGCACGGTGCGCATCGCCGCCTCGGAGGTGGTCGCGGCCTGCGTGCTGCCTCAGATGATGGCGCGCCTTGGCGAGGAGGAGCCGGGCATCGAGGTCGAGGTCGTCGCCTCGAACCAGGTCGAGAACCTGCTGCGGCGCGATGCCGACATCGCCATCCGCATGGTCAGACCGGCGCAGAACGAATTGGTGGCGCGCAAGGTCACCGACATTCCGCTCTGCCTGTGCGCGGCGAAATCCTATCTCGACCGGCGCGGCCGCCCGGCAAAGCCTGGGGACCTCGCCGACCATTCACTGATCGGCTTCGACCGCAGTGACGAGATCATCCGCGGCTTTACCGCCTACGGCATTCCGGTCGGCCGCAGCCATTTCCGCTTCAGGACCGACAATCAGATCGTCCTTTGGGAGGCTGTGCGGGCAGGAAACGGCATCGGCATCGGCCAGGAGCCGCTGGCGAATCGCAATCCGGACCTGGAAAAGCTGCTGCCGGACGTGCCCTTGCCGACGCTGCCGGTGTGGCTTGCCATGCATCGCGACGTGCGCACCAGCATGCGCATCCGCCGGGTGGCGGATTTCCTGCACGAGGAGCTGAAGCGCTACTCGGCCGGCGCCGGCTAGAGCATGATGCCGAAAAGCGTGAAGCGGTTTTCGGACGACATCATGCTCTACTTCTCTGATCCTAGAGCCTGATGATTTCAGGTCGATCCGACCTGAAATCATCAGGCTCGGGCGCGAATTCGGCGCGGTGAGCGAGGCTCGCCATCAGCAGCACGATGACCAGCAGGCCGGAGAGCGCGATGAAGATCGGGCCGAAGCTCGCCCGCTCGGCGACGAAGCCAATCGCCGAGGGCGCCACCAGGATGCCTGAATAGCCCATCGTGGTGACCACGCTCATGCCGGTGCCCGACGACATGCCTTCCTGGTTGCCGCCGGCCGAAAACAGGATCGGCACCATGTTGGCGATGCCGAAGCCGCAGAAGGCGAAAGCGGCAACGGCAAGATAAGGCGAGGGCGAGAGGCCGGCCACGAACATGCCGGTGGCGGCGACAAGCGCCGAGCCGCGCAGCGTCGCCACCGCGCCGAAGCGGTTGCGCACGCCGTCGCCCAGGAAGCGCATGAGCGCCATGACGCCGGAGAAGGCGGCGTAGGCGAGGCCGGCAACGGCAAGGTCGGCGCCGAGTTCCTGATGGAGGTAGAGGGCCGCCCAGTCGAGCACCGCGCCCTCGGAAACCATGGTGAGCAGCGCCATCAGCCCGACCAGATAGACGATTGTGTGCCTCGGCAGGGTGAATTTCCGGTGTTCGGCGACCTGCGGTCTGTCCTCGGCGACGAGATAGCGAATGGCGAAGGCGACGAGCGCCAAGGCAATCGCCGTCACGGCGATCGCGTGCGCGAGATGACCGTAACTCTGGATGGTGTAGCCGCCAAGCGCGCCGCCGGCGAAGCCGCCGAGACTCCAGAAGCCATGCGAGGACGACATGATGGCGCGGGACAGTCTTCTTTCCACCACCACGGCGTTGGAGTTCATGGCGACATCCATGCCGCCGATCGAGCCGCCGAAGATGAGCATGGCGATGGCCGCTAGCGACACGTTGGGGGCAAGCGCGACGACCAGCAGGCCGAAGCTGCCGCAGAGGGCGAACCAGCGCAGCACGGCGCGCGAACCGTGCCTGGAAATGAGGTGGCCGCACCAGGTCATGGCCATCACCGCGCCGACGCCGAACAGCAGGATCAGCAGGCCGAGCGTGAATTTCGAGATGTCCAGCCGGGTGAGGAAAACCGGGATCTGCGGCGCCCAACTGCCAGTCAAGAAACCGTTGGCCAGGAATATGCCGGCAACGGCCCAGCGGCCGCGCGTCGCGGCTAGCATCGTGGTCTGCAGGCTCATGCTTTGAAATCCGCCATGCAAAGGGTTCGCGTGGCAAATTAGATCGATTCAATTTGCAATCAAGGACCGCGGTGGGGAAGTGCTTGGACCAAGGAGCGACCGGGGGCCGGCGTTGTTCATGGCGGGCTGCTGCTTTGGCGATTAGCCGAGACGCCTCTCCCGTCGTCATCCACGGGCGGAGCAAGGAGCGAAGCGACGCGGCGCAGAGCCGAGGATCCATTGCGTGACTTAGGAGCGCTGCTGCGATGCAGAAAAGTCCTCCGGGGTCGCGCCGTTACGATTGTTCTGGACCGAAGCATTCTTCGGCAGGCGTCACGGAATGGATTCTAGGGTCTGCGCCGCGTCGCTTCGCTCCTTGCTTCGCCCTAGAATGACGAAGCCGTGGGCCGCTTGGAGCGTTCAGTGATCCTTCGGCCGCCTTGCCTCGAACTCGGCCTTCTTGGCCTCGGAGGCCTCGGTCTGATTGAGCGCCTGCCATTCGGCATAGGGCATGCCGTAGATGATCTCGCGCGACTCATCCTTCGACAACGTCACACCGGCCGCCTCGGCGGCCTCGCGATACCAGTTCGACAGGCAGTTGCGGCAGAAGCCGGCGAGGTTCATCAGGTCGATGTTCTGGACGTCGCCGCGCTCGCGCAGGTGCCCGACCAGCCGGCGAAAGACGGCGGCTTCGAAATCGCGTTTCTGCTCGTTGCTGAGTTCGGCCATTTGATGGAACTCCGTGGGGCTTGAAGCGCGTCGCAATCCTTTAGATTCGCTCCATGCGCTTTAGGTTTTCGATTTTACGCATGTCTCCCGAAACCGGTTCCCACTTTCGGGAGACATGTGTCGAGGCCCGTCACACCGGGCCGGTGCGCGAGCCGAACATCTTCACCTCGTGTATGTCGGCACGGCGGTCGATGGCGTCAACGATCGGGGCCAACCGCTCCGCCCATGCAACGGCGCCGGCGCGATCGGCGATCAGGTCCTGGCGGATCTCGATCAGCGCATGGGCATAACCGTTGACGATGGCGTGCCGGAACATGGTGTCGCCGCGCAGCGCGCCGTCATAGGGCTCGTTGTCGCCGACGACGAGCGCCTTGTCCTCGGCCAGCATGTCGATCAGCGGCCGCGCCGCGCGGTCGTCGCGGTCCCACAGGATGCCGACATGCCACGGGCGAATGAAGCCTTGCATGCGAGGGGTGAAGGAATGCACCGAGAGGATGAACGGCGCTTTGCCGGAAGCATGCGCCACCGAGGAAATCATCGCGCCGACGGCGTCGTGATAAGGCCGGTAGAAGCGGTCGAGCCTTTTCTCCCGCTCCTCGGCGGCCATCGGATAATTCCCTGTCACGATAGTGCCGTCATAAAGCTGGCGGATCAGCGTCGGGTCGTCCTCGCCGCGGTTGGGGTCGATCAGAAGCCGCGAGAAGCCGGCAAGCACGGCCGGCGCGTCGAGCGCCGCCGCCAGCTCGCGCGTCACCGTCTCGACGCCGATGTCATAGGCGATGTGGCGCTCGAACTCCGCCGCCGGCAGGCCGAGGCTGCCATATTCGTCCGGTACATCCCGGCGGGCGTGATCGGCCAGAAGCACGATGCCTTTCTTGCGATCGCCTTCGACGATGTCGAAAGGCGCGAAAACTGTGGATCGGGTCATCGGCTGAAAAACGGTCTGTTCGCGGGCTTCCAGGCGGGGTGGTATCGTCATTCCACGAAGAGGACTGAGGCGCAATGCCGTTGTTTGGCCACGGTTTCTGCAAAAGAATCCCTGATGGGACGACTTACTGCGCGCTGACCCCTTCTAAATCGATTGGAATTGAACAAAACGGCGCGTTGACATGCGCCCGGAGTTTGCTGAAAAGGGGCTTCGAGAGATGCAGATGTGGTTCGCGAAGGGATTTAGAATGGGTTTCGGCGGCAGGCCGAGCAAGCGCTTGACCCTGCCGCTCCTGATCTTTGGCGCGGGCCTCGGCGCGCTTTGCGCGACCTCTTCGGCGCGCGCCGACTTCCGCGTCTGCAACGCGACACAGAATCTGGTGGGCGTCGGAATCGGCTATCGGGCGAAGGCCGGCTGGATCACCGAGGGCTGGTGGCACATCGAAGGGTCGACCTGCAAGACGCTGATCGAGGGGCCTCTGTCATCAAGGTTTTACTATCTTTATGCAGAAGACGCCGAGCGTGGTGGGCGTTGGGACGGCCCGATCAACATGTGCGTGGCCGAAAAAGAGTTCAAGATCGCCGGCGTGAATGATTGCGTCGCCCGGGGCTTTCAGCGCGCCGGATTTCAGGAATATGACACGGGCGAGCAGGCAAGCTGGATGGTCCAGCTGACCGACGAGCCCGCAACGGGAGGCGCGCCAGCGGCCCCCGCTCCGGGAACAAACAATCAATGAGACGTAACCGCAAGGTCAAGATCCTCGCCACCATCGGTCCGGCTTCCTCGTCCGAGGGGATGCTCAAGAGGCTGTTCGAAGCGGGCGCCGATGTCTTCCGCATCAATATGAGCCACACCGACCATGAGCTGATGCGCACGCTCGTCGGCCGCATCCGCGCCGTCGAGGCGGCCGTCGGCCGGCCGATCGGTATTCTCGCCGATTTGCAGGGACCGAAGCTCAGGGTCGGCAAGTTTGCCAACGGCAAGGAAGCGCTGACCGTCGGTCAGACCTTCACGCTCGACGACAATCCGGAACCCGGCACGTCCAGCCGCGTCTACCTGCCGCATCCGGAAATCCTGAGCTCGGTCGAAGCCGGTCATCGTCTTTTGATCGACGACGGCAAGCTGGAGCTCAGGGCGGTGAAGAGCGACGGCAAGTCGATCGTCTGCACAGTGGTCGCCGGCACCTCGATCTCCGACAAGAAGGGCGTCAGCCTGCCCGACACCGACCTGCCGGTCGGCGCGCTGACCGAGAAGGATCGCGCCGATCTCGATGCGGTGCTCGCGGCCAGCGTCGACTGGGTGGCGTTGTCCTTCGTTCAGCGGCCCGAGGATCTGGCCGAAGCGCGCAAGATCGCGCGCGGCCGGGCGCTGATCATGGCCAAGATCGAAAAGCCGCAGGCGGTGGCTCGCCTTGCCGAGATCATCGAGCTCTCGGACGCGCTAATGGTCGCGCGCGGCGATCTCGGCGTCGAGATGCCGCTCGAGGCCGTGCCCGGCATACAGAAGCAGATCACCCGCGCCGCGCGCCGCGCCGGCAAGCCGGTGGTGATCGCGACCCAGATGCTGGAATCGATGATCACCGCGCCGGTGCCGACCCGCGCCGAGGTGTCCGACGTGTCGATCGCCGTATTCGAAGGCGCGGACGCGATCATGCTTTCGGCCGAATCCGCGGCCGGCGCCTATCCGGTCGAAGCGGTCGCCATGATGAACCGCATCGCCACCAAGGTCGAAGCCGACCCGACCTATGCCGGCATCATCAACGCGCAGCGCTCGGAGCCGGAAGCGACCGGGGCGGATGCGATTTCGCTCGCCGCGCGCGAGATCGCCGAGACGCTGAAACTGTCGGCGATCATCTCCTACACGGCTTCCGGCACCACGGGCCTGCGCGCCGCGCGCGAGCGCCCGCAGGTGCCGATCGTGGCGCTGTCGCCGATCGTCAACACGGCGCGCCGGCTGTCGCTCCTGTGGGGCACGCATTGCGTGGTTTCGGAGGACGCCACCGACCTCGACGACATGGTCGACCGCGCCTGCCGCATCGCGCTGGAAGAGGGCTTCGGCAAGCCGGGCGACCGCGTCATCATCACCGCGGGCGTGCCGCTGAGGACGCCAGGCTCGACCAATATGCTGCGCATTGCCTATGTCGGGTCGGAGACGCACTGATCTGCAGCATCAGTGATCCGTACCGTCAGCCCGGCGCCAGTTCGGCGTCCGGCACCTTGAGTTCCGGATATCTGCCGGCGCCTTGCGCGTCACCAGCGATACGGCTTTCCACGGCGCTCGCCATCGCCTGCAAGTCGACGGGCGCGCCGGCAGCCCTCTCGACGGCGCCGACGACGAGGCCGGGAGCGGTCCAGTCGGGCTTGTGGCCGAGATTGCGGACCCAGACCAGCTCGGCGCCGGGGATGTCGCGTCCGAGGCCGACGGAATGGATGGTGGCGTAGACCACCTTGTCGCGATCGCCCGAGATGACGACCGTCGGCGCCCTGATCTCGCGGTAGCCCGGCGAAGCCGCGCGCACATAATCGTAGAGCTGTGCCACATCACGGGCGTTGGCGCGGAACGCGCGCGGCCTCAGCACCAATGGGATCGCGGCCTTGCCGATATAATCGCCCGGCATATGGTTTGGCGAAAAGACACAGGCCGTCGCGCTGCCGATCTGCAGCATGCCGGCGGGGTAGGCAACCGTCTCGGAAAACAGCCAGCCGACCGCCGGAACGGCCGTCAGCCTATAGTACCAGGCGGTCGCGCCGCCCGGCCAGGGATGACTGACGGGCGCCAGGAAGACGAGGCCGAGCGTCTTTTCCGGATGCTCGCGGGCAAAGGCGGTGGTGATCGCGCCGCCGAAGGAATGGCCGACGATAATCGCCCCAGTGATGCCAAGGCGATCCATCAGCGCGGCGACGGTGTCCGCCTGTGCCGCCAGCGTTTCGTTGCGGCCCGATCCGCGCTCGGACCAGCCGAGGCCGGGCCGATCGAGGAACAGCAGCTCGGCACGGCCCTCGAGCAGCGGCCTCAGCGGCAACATCTGATCCTTCAGATTGGCGCTGGCGCCATGGATGAAGACGACCGGCGGCAGGTCGGCGCCGGCAGGTGCCGGAATGTGGACATAGTGGATGCGGGCGCCGTCGATGTCGGCGAATTCACCGACCGGAGGGTTGCGGCGCTCGATCAGCCGGACACCGGCACGGGTGATGCCGGCAAGGGCGAAGAGGAGCGCAATGAGGAAGAGAAAGGCAGCGCAGATGAGGTTCATGCGGGGAGATAAGTGTAGGGGAGTAGGGGAGTAGGGGAGGTGTTTCTGAGCCTTTTCCCCTACTCCCCTACTCCCTCAAATGAATCAAATGCCTTCGCCGGCCAGCTCTTCCGAAAGCGTCGAAACCTGGTCCTGGGCGCTGCGCATCATCGGATAGATGGCGAGCACCTTCTGCCAGGCTTCCAGCGCGGACTGCTTGTGGCCGGTTTCGGCCATGATTTGCGCCAAGCCGGAAAGGGCGCCGAAATGGCGGGGTTCGAGATGCAGCGTGTGGTCAATGTCCGACATCGACTTCCCGTAATTCTTCATCAGGAAATGCACCGTGGCGCGGCGGTTCCAGCCTTCGGCATAGCTGGGCTGCAAGGTCACCACCTGGTCGAGGAAGTCGAGCGCAACGTCGAATTTCTGGTCTTCCGTCGCCTTCTGCGCCCACTGCATCATCAGGTCGATGGAGGCGCTGCCGGACTGGTTCCACTCATTCCAGATGCGGCCGGCGATGCGTTCGGCGGCCTTTTCGTTGCGCTCGCGCTTGAGATCGACAAAGAGCTGGTCGAGTCGTCCTTGCCTGGTCGAGGCGACCGGCGGCGGCGTAATGGCGGGCGGCGGCGAATTGGTGGGCGGTTGGGCGGCGGGCGGCGAGGCGGGCTCCTGAGCCCATGCGGGCATGGCTGTGCCGAGGAGGAGCAGGGCGGTGAAAGAAGCAAAAAGAATCCGCATCGCCGGAATCTAATGCCGGACGGCGGATCGTCAAAATGATTTTAGCGTGAGAAGGCCGGCGAACCGGCAATCGACATCGACAGAGCGCTGCGTCTTTGGTTTTGTGCATGCCGTCTCGACATGCACAAGCCGCGCGCAAGCGTCAGCCCTGGCGCGCCTTGTAGCGCGGAGCGGTCTTGTTGATGATGTAGATGCGTCCCTTGCGGCGAACCAGCCGGTTGTCGCGGTGACGCGCCTTGAGCGCCTTGAGCGAATTCTTGATCTTCATGGTCTTGCCTGTTCGGTCGGGGGCCCGGTCCCGGGCCGAATTTTAAAGGCGCGCCCGAAAAAGCGCGCCTTTGAACTTGCGTGGCTCATAAACGAGGAGCCTTGCCCATGTCAACCGCAAGCGCGCAACTCGGACGCCGCGAACGGCGCACCTCATCAAATATTCGCCATCGGAGTCGCGCCGCATTGCGCGACTCAGGAGCGGCTGGAATGTTGGCGCGACGCAAAGCGATTGGAGATCCAGCATGCGCCGTCTCTTTCTGCCCGCCTGCCTTATCCTCTTCGCGACGGCTTCGGCTGCGTGGGCCGAGGACTGCGACCGCAGCGACGACAGCCAGTCGATGATGAATATCTGCGCCGATGCCGACTATCAGGCGGCCGACGCCAAGCTCAACGCCACCTACAAGGATATCGTCGGCCGCAACGACGAGAAGGCCAATAAGCTGCTGCAGACGTCGCAGCGCGCCTGGATCGCCTTCCGCGACGCCGAATGCGCCTATTCGACCGCCGACAGCGAGGGCGGCTCGATCCACCCGATGGAGCTTTCGCAGTGCCTGACCGAGCTCACCAACGAGCGCATCAAGCAGCTCACCTCTGGCCCCAACTGCCAGGAAGGCGATCCGAGCTGCGCCAGCCCGGACGAAGACGAAGACCAGGACGTGCAGTAGGCGCGGAGCTAAAGCATGTCTCCCGTAAGTGGGAACCGGTTTCGGGACAAAGACATGCGCAAAATCAAAAGCCTCTGTTCGTCGCAATTCCGGACGGAAAACCGCGATGTACTTTTCCTGGAATTGCTTCAGCGCCTGATCCGGGTGAAATGGCCCATCTTGCGGCCGGGGCGTGACTCCGCCTTGCCGTAGAGATGCAGCATCACATCGGGCTCCGCGAGCAGCGCCGGCACCTTCAGCATGTCGTCGCCGACCAGGTTTTCCATCACGCAGTCGCAATGCCTGGCAGGCGAGCCCAGCGGCAGGCCGGCTACGGCGCGGATATGCTGCTCGAACTGCGAGACGGCGCAGGCCGCTTCCGTCCAGTGGCCGGAATTGTGGACGCGCGGCGCCAGCTCGTTGGCCAGCAGCGAGCCGTCGGCAAGGACGAAGAACTCGACGCCGATGACGCCGACATAGTCGAGCGCCGCGAGGATTTTTGCCGCCGCATCCTTGGCTGCCGCGGCGGTTTCCGGACCGATGCCGGCCGGTATCGTCGATGTGCGCAAGATACCGTCGCGATGGACGTTCTCGGCCGGATCGTAAGCGGCGACGCTCCCGTCAAGCCCACGCGCGGCGATCACCGAAATCTCGCGCTCGAAGGCGACGAGCGATTCGAGGATCAGCGGCACATTGCCCATCGCCTCGCAGGTGCCGGCAAAGCCGCCTGTCTCCATGTTGCGGAAGACGCGCTGGCCCTTGCCGTCATAGCCCAGGCGTCGCGTTTTCAGCACGCCGCTGCCGTTGAATTTCTTCAGCACCAGCGTCAGCTGGTCATCATTGTCGACGGGGCAGAATTCGGCCGTCGGAATGCCGATGCCGTTCAGAAAACTCTTCTCGGCCACGCGATCCTGCGCAACTTCGAGCGCGCGGGGCGGCGGATAGACCGGGACGCGCGCGGCGAGCATTTCCGCGGCTCGAACCGGGACATTCTCGAATTCGTAGGTGACGACGGCGCTGGCGGCAGCCAGCTCGGCAAGCTCCGTCGGATCGTCGTAGGCCGCGGTGATCTGCCGATTGGCGACCTGTGCCGCCGGGCAGTCGGCCTGCGGCTCAAGCACGATCGTGCGATAGCCGAGACGAGCGGCCGCCATTGCCAGCATGCGGCCGAGCTGGCCACCACCGATGATGCCGATGGTCGATCCCGGAGCCAGGCTCACGGCGTATCCGCCGGCTCGCTAGCGACCTTGGCGGTCTGGGCGGCGCGCCAGGCGTCGAGCCGCGCGGCGAGCTTGTCATCATTGAGCGCCAGCACAGCCGCGGCAAGAAGCGCCGCGTTGGCGGCGCCCGCCTTGCCGATCGCCAGCGTGCCGACGGGAATGCCGGCCGGCATCTGCACGATGGAGAGCAGCGAATCCTGCCCGGACAATGCCTTGGATTCGACCGGAACGCCGAAGACGGGCAGCGGCGTCATCGCCGCCGTCATGCCGGGCAGGTGCGCGGCGCCGCCGGCGCCGGCGATGATCACCTTGTAGCCGGCCGCCTTGGCGCCCTTGGCGAATTCATAGAGGCGGTCGGGCGTGCGGTGCGCCGAGACGATCAGCCTTTTGTGCGGGATGCCCAGCGCATCCAGCGTTTCGGCCGCCTGGCGCATCGTCGCCCAGTCGGACTGGCTGCCCATGATGATGGCGACGTCGGCACGCTGATCGGTCAAGGTTTTCGCTCCGCGGCGGCAAAGGCGCGCCTTAGCGGAATTCGCCGGCAGCCGCAAGGATTGTCGCGGCTGCCTGCATAGCCGATAGAACCTAGTCCGGCCAGCGCAGCGCGCCGGCCGAATCCTTGCGCGCGGCTTTCATCGCGTCGGCCGGACGCTCCTTCGCGGTCAGCACGGCGCGAAGCTGCTCGGCGACGATCTCGGCCTCGCCGGGATGCAGGTTGCAGGGGTCGAGGAAGAAGTGGCCGCGCTCGACCTCGTGGTTGCGCACGATGACGGGCGGCGAACCGGCGGCGAGCGCGGAGGCAAGGCCGGCGGCGGTGAAGCGGCTTTCCGGCCGCACGAAGACCTGCAGGCGGTCGAGCGGGTTCGCGGTCGGATCAGGGACGATCTGGGCGCCGATGCCGGGAATGCCTTGCAGCGCATCCTTCCACAGATTGAGCGCCGCCTCCTCGCGCCGGCGGATGCCGGCATGGTCGCGCTTCTCCCAGGCTTCGAGCGCCGCCATGGTGCCGGCGATGCTCTCCTTGCCGACTTTCATGGCGCGCGCGACGCCGCGGTTCTGCAGATAGGCTGCGCGCACCAGGTCCTTGCGGCCGGTGACGATGCCGCTGGTCGGGCCGCTCAGGAATTTGTGGCCGCTATAGACGACGATGTCGGCGCCGCGCGCCAGGAAACTGCGCAGATCATATTCCGAGGCCGCGTCGACGATCACCGGAATGTTTTTGGCGTGACAAATCTCGCAGAACTCCTCCAGCGATAGCATGCCGTATTGCACCGTATGGTGCGCGACGACGTAGAGTGCCGCCGCCGTGCGCTCGTTGATCGCCTCGCGCACGTGATAGTCCTGGGTGACGCTGACGGTGCCGGCGGGGATGACCTTGGCGCCGGCGACGCGGATCGACTGGTCGATCGGCGCGCCGTAATTGACGATATGGCCGAGCTGGATCACGACCTCCGACTTCAGGCCTTCGGTGTCGTCCGGCAGCCGTTCGATCGCCAGAAGGTTGGTGCCCGTCATCGCGCCGGCGATCGCCATGGTGATGCCCGAGGCGCAGCAGGCGGTGATGAAGCCGGCCTCACCGCCGGTCAGGCGCGCGACGATGGTGCTCGCGGCGCGCTGCAGATCGTCCATCTCCACCCATTGCGAGGCGATCTCGGCCATGGCGCTGATCGCCTCGGGAACAATGATCGAGGCGCCGAGCGAGGTCATCGTGCCGGAGACGTTGATGATGGGCCTCAACCCTAGGCGCTCGCGGATCGTGGTGTTGGAGCCAGTATCGGAATAGGTTTTCATGGCAGCAGATCCTAATGTCAGGCGGCGATCTCGACGATCGCTTCGATTTCGACGGTGATGTTCCCAGGCAGCGAGCCGACGCCGATCGCCGAGCGCGCATGGCCGCCGATCTTGTCGAAGACATCGGCGAAGAGATCGGAACAGCCGTTGACCACTTTCGGGTGGTCGCTGAAGGTGGGCGTCGCGTTGACGAAGCCGAGCAGCTTGACGACGCGCACGATGCGGCCGAGGTCGCCCGCCGCCGCATGCATGACGGCGAGCAGGTTGAGGCCGGTGAGGCGGGCATGCTCGTAGGCCTGCTCGACGGTCACGTCCTCGCCGACCTTGCCGGTGCAAAGCGTGCCGTCGGCGCGCAACGGCCCCTGGCCGGACAGGAAGATCAGCCGGCCGCTCTCGGCATGGGTGACGAAGTTGGCGATGGGCGTCGGCGGCTCGGGCAGCGTCAGGCCGAGTTCGGCGAGCCGGGTGTAAGGCGTCATGGAAGAGGGCTCCCTTGGATGGCCTTGGCCATCCGATGTCAAAGGTGAATGGCTTGCGTCATCCGATTTCAGAAATGCGAGGCGCGGAAGCGCGCCAGGAAGGTGCGGAGGCGTTCGTTGGTGGTCTCCGCGGCGAGAACCTCCTTGGGCGGACCGACGGCGCTGACGCCGCCATCGGCCATGAAGACGATGCGGCTGGACGCGTCGCGGGCGAAGGCCATTTCATGCGTCACCATCACCATGGTCATGCCGTCCTCGGCCAGGCTGCGCACGACGGCCAGCACCTCGCCGACGAGCTCGGGATCGAGCGCCGAGGTGATCTCGTCGAGCAGCAGGATTTTCGGTTCCATGGCGACGGCTCGGGCGATGCCGACGCGCTGCTGCTGGCCGCCGGAAAGTTCCGCGGGCAGGCTGTCGGCCTTGTGGGCGAGGCCGACGCGGCCCAGCCAATGCTCGGCTATCGAGCGCGCCTCCGTCTTGCTCTTGCCGCGCACCTTGGTGAGGCCGAGCATGATGTTGCCGGCCGCCGTCAGATGCGGGAACAGATTGAAGCCCTGGAACACCATGCCGGTCTCGGCGCGCATCGCGGCCAAGTCGCGCTCGCTGCGGCGCTGGCGCGCGCCGCCGTCGCGGAAACCGACCTCCTTGCCATCGATGCGGATCGAGCCGCTGTCGTAGCTTTCGAGGAAGTTGACGCAGCGCAGCAGCGTGGTCTTGCCGCTGCCGGACGGGCCGATGACGGTGACCACCTCGCCCTTCGCCACCGTGAGGCTGACGGAGCGCAGCACCTCGACGGAGCCGAAGGATTTCGAGACCTTGGCTATGTCGAGAAGCGCTAGACTGTCGTGGGAACTGGTGGCCATCGTGCTATTCCCGGATGAAGGCGAAGCGCCGCTCGAGCCGTCGGCTGGCGAGCGAAAGCGCGTAGTTGACGGCGAAATAGAGAAGAGCGCCGAGGATATAGAGCGGCATCGCCTCATAGGTGCGGCCGATGACCTGATTGATGGCCTGCATCAGATCGGTGATGCCGAGCAGCGAGACCAGCGCGCTGCCTTTCACCGCGTCGGTGACGCCGTTGATCCAAGGCGGCAGGAAGCGGCGGAAGGCCTGCGGAAAGATGACGTAGGCAAGCCGCTGCCGGAAGGTCAGGCCGATCGCCATCGCCGCTTCGGACTGGCCCTTCGGAATGGAGGCGACAGCGCCGCGCAGATATTCGACGACCTGAGCGGTCTTGAACAGAGTGAGCGCGAGCACCGCGGCCCAGAAGGACTGGAGATGCACGCCGACCGCCGGCAGGCCGTAATAGACGAAGAAGATCAGCACCAGGATCGGGATGCCGCGAATGGTGTCGCTGAAGATGCGCACCGCCCAGCGCAGCGGCGCCGGGCCATAGACCAAGCCTACGCCGAGGATGACGCCGGCAATCAGCGACAGCACCACAACCAGCAGAGACACCCAAAGCGTCAGCGCGAAGCCTTCGGCGAGGAACGGCAGGGCGTAGGCGATCTGGCCGAACATCAGCGCGCCGTCCTGTACCAGCGCTCGACCTGGCGCAACGCGAAGAGCAGGGCGTAGCCCGTCAACAGATACATCGCCGTCACCACCAGATAGACCTCGACGATGCGGAAGGTGTTGAAGTTGATCCACTGTGCGCCATAGGTCAGCTCCGGCACCGAGATGACGGAAGCGACGGAGGTGTCCTTGAACAGCGAGATGAAAGTGTTGGAGAGCGCCGGCAGCGTGATGCGCATCATCGTCGGCAAGCGCACATGGACAAGCCGCTGCCAGGGCGTGAGCCCGATCGCCTTGCCGGCGTCGATCTGGCCGCGCGGCACGGCCTCCAGGCCGGAGCGAAACACCTCGACCAGATAGGCGCCGCTGTAGAGGGAAAGTGTCGCGACGAAGGAGGTCTGCGCGCTGTAGACGAGGTCGACGACGGTCGGCAGGCCGTAGAAGACCAGATAGACCAGCAGGATCAGCGGCACGTTGCGAATGAATTCGACGTAAGCCGCGATGATGCCGCGCACGACGCGGCCGGCCGAGACATACCAGACGGCCAGCACCAGCCCGATGACGATGCCGATGGCGATCGAGATCACGGCAAGCTCGAGGCTGAGCAGCAAGCCGCCCCACAGCTTGTCGAAGTGCCGCCAGATCAGGTTGAAGTTGAGCGTATAGCCCATGCGTCCGTCTCAATGGCCTGCGGTGACGAGCATAGGATTCGTCCTCCGCATGGCCCGTGTCGAGGAGAAACAGACGGAAGAGCGTTTGCGCGCCCTTCCGCCGACTTGTCTGACCGCTTGGTCAGATAACGGGGAAGCCCGGGTGACGTGGCGGCGGCTCCTGGCCGAAATATTCCTTGAAGGCGGCATCGTAGAGTGCCGTCTCGTGGCCGAACATGGCGATGGTGAAGGTCTGGTTGACATAGGTCAGCCAGTCGAGATCGCCCTGGCGGACCGCCGCGCCGTAAAGCATCGAATACCAGCTCTTGCCGGCATCGAAATATTTGTCCGGATTGCGCGAGGCGAGCCAGCGCACGGTGGAGAGGTCGACCGCGGCGGCGTCGACGCGCTTCGATTCCAGCGCCTGGAGCACGTTGGCCTGGGTGTCGATCTGCATCACCTGCGCCTGCGGCAGGGCAAAGTGGACCGAGCTTTCGGCATCGACATTCTGCAGGATCGAGACGCGGGTGGCCGGGCCTCCCGCAAGCAGCTTGTCGAAGGTCTTGTTCTCCGAGCCGGGCAGCGTCAGCAGCGCGACGCCTTCGACATAGTAGGGCCGCGAGAAGTGGATCAGCTGCGAGCGCTGCGCGGTCATGGTCATGAACTGGATGGTGATGTCGACCTTGTTGGTGGTCACGTTCGGAATGCGCTGCGCCGGGTCCTGCATGACGAACTCGACCTTGGTCGGATCATCGAAGAGGCCCTTGGCGAGGATACGGCCCATGGTGATGTCCATGCCGACCAGCTCGCCGGCATCGTTCTCGAAATGCCAGGGCGCATTGGTGCTGCCGGTGCCGACGATGAGCTTACCGCGATCGAGCGCGGTGCGCAGCACGCTGTCGGATGCGGCCTGCGCGGCTGCCTTTTCGGCGCTGATCGCGGTGAGCGCGCCGGCGGTGGCAAGTCCCGCCATTCCCAATTTCAGAAAATCACGTCTTCCGGATGTGTCGTTCACAGCGACCTCCTTTCGTGGTGTGTTCCCCAATGAAGCAGCGATACTTGCGTCCGTCGTCATTTGTCTCTTACAAGAGACGCGTGTATCCTGTACAAGACAGATACTAGCATTAGGAATTTGCAATGCAAGATGGCGAGACACTGACCGGGTGGCCGGCCGCTGGCATGGACGAGGAGAAGCCCGCGAATTCGCGCGAGAAGGGCCTCAACCGGGTGCTTCACATTCTGGAATTCCTGCATGCCAACCAGCGCGCGATCGGCATCGGTGAGCTGGCGAAAGGCCTCAACGCGCCACGCTCGACGACCTACACGCTGGTGCGCGAGCTGGTCGAGGCCGGGCTGCTGGAGATGGAAGGCGACGGCAACCGCGTCTATTTCGGCAAGAAGCTCTACCTCTATGGAATGGCCTATATGCGCGGCAACGATCTGCTCAGGCGCGGTCGGCAGGAGGTCGACACGCTGTCGCGCGAGACGGGCGAAACCTCGGAACTGTGCATGCTGCAGAGCGGCCGCTACACGATCGTCCATTCGAGCCCGGGCACCAGGCCGTTCCGCATCAGCTCGGCCACCGGCCTGCAGATACCGCTTCCCTGGACCGCTTCCGGCCGGCTGCTGCTTGCCGGCCTGGAACGGAGCCGGATCGAAGCCATGATCTCGCAGGACGATCTCGTGCTGCCGGACGGCCGCAAGATCGAGCTCGACGATTTCATCGACGACATCGGAAAAGCCCGCGTCACCGGCTATTGCGTGACGTCGGGCCTCGTCGACGCCTACACCAAATGCCTGGCGGCGCCGGTCTTCTCGGCGCCCGGCAAGGTCGAGGCGACGATGTGCCTGGTGGTTCCGATCGACACCTCGGAAGAGCGGACAGGCGAACTGGTGGCGCTGCTGCGCGAGCGCGCCGCGCGGCTGTCGATCTCGTAGCGAAGGAAAGCTGTTGTCAGGCGATGATGTCGGGAATAATCCGGTCTTCGAGCGCCATCAGCCGGTCCTTCAGCATCAGCTTCTTCTTCTTCATGCGCTGGATCTGAAGCGGGTCGCAACCCATGGCAACCATCGCGTTGATGGCGGCGTCGAAATCGGCGTGTTCCTGTTTGAGCCGGGAATATTCTAGGCGTATTTCAGCCTGTTCCTGTTCGGACATTATCTACCGTCTGCGCATGCGTCGCCCCGGATGGGCCTTGGGCGGGCCGGTGGGGTTTGTGACCTGTTGGTCTTGTCACCGGCGCGCCGCTGATATCACATTTCACATTGTCGTGGAATGCTACCACGCGGCATTCGACATCGGGATTGGATGGTGGCAAACTGTCATTGTGCCGTCACAGTAGCGACCTGCGGTGGAACGTGCCTGCGACGGCTGCAATCGAGGAAACCATGAAAGGGAGAACCAATCATGTCTCTTGCATCCCATCTTGATGAGCTGCAGCGGAAGCACGGCGACATCGAGCGTGAGCTTATCGATGCGATGAACCATCCTTCGGTAGACGACCTCGAAATCGCCAGTCTCAAGCGGCGCAAGTTGGCAATCAAGGACGAGATTGAAAAGCTGAAGGCGAAACCGACCGCGCACTGAAGCTCTCTAGACAACATCACCCGCGCCCGTCGTGGTGCAACCCACCGGTGGCAAGAAATGCCACCGGCATGGTGTGTTACACAAAAATCTGCTGGACCGTTTCGGCGCACATCTCGCAGCCCGACCTGTTCGTTTGAGCCGCGGGGCCGCCGATCGAGGACAGCCGATTTGAGGACAATGGCCGTCACTGGCCATTGACAAGCCATCTTTGCTCCGCCACCTCATGCCCGGAACTTCCAGATGAAGGCGGCCGGCATGACCGGATATTTTTCCTCTCCTTTCCCACGCCGCGCATCGGTCGGCGTCGATGTCGGCGGCGTGATGGTCGGCGGCGGCGCGCCGGTCGTCGTGCAGTCGATGACCAATACCGATACCGCCGATATCGACCAGACCGTGGCGCAGGTCGCCGCGCTGCGTCGCGCCGGTTCCGAGATCGTGCGCATCACCGTCGATCGCGACGAGAGCGCCGCCGCCGTGCCGCGCATCCAGGAGAGGCTGGCGAAGCTCGGCGTCAACGTGCCGCTGGTCGGCGATTTCCACTATATCGGCCACAAGCTGCTCGCCGATCATCCGGCCTGCGCCGAGGCGCTGGCGAAATATCGCATCAATCCCGGCAATGTCGGCTTCAAGGAGAAGAAGGACCGCCAGTTCGCGGCGATCGTCGAAATGGCGATCAAGCACGACAAGCCGGTGCGCATCGGCGTCAACTGGGGCTCGCTCGACCAGGAGCTTCTGACCCGGCTGATGGACGAGAACCAGGCCCAGGGCTCGCCGCTCACCGCGCAGGAGGTCACCCGCGAAGTGATCGTGCAGTCGGCGATCCTGTCGGCCGAGATGGCCGAAGAAATCGGACTTGGCCGCGACAAGATCATCCTGTCGGCCAAGGTCAGCGGCGTGCAGGACCTGATCGCCGTCTATACCGAACTTGCGACCCGTTCGAACCACGCGCTGCATCTCGGCCTGACCGAGGCCGGCATGGGCACCAAGGGCATCGTCGCCTCTTCCGCGGCGATGGGCATCCTCCTGCAGCAGGGCATCGGCGACACGATCCGCATTTCGCTGACGCCGGAGCCGAATGGCGACCGCACGCGCGAGGTGCAGGTCTCGCAGGAACTTTTGCAGACCATGGGCTTCCGGCAGTTCGTGCCGATCGTCGCTGCCTGCCCCGGCTGCGGCCGCACGACGTCCACCGTGTTCCAGGAGCTGGCGCAGAGCATCCAGGCCGACATCCGCAAGAACATGCCGGTGTGGCGCGAGAAGTATCCCGGCGTCGAGAACCTCAAGGTGGCGGTGATGGGCTGCATCGTCAACGGCCCCGGCGAATCCAAGCATGCCGATATCGGCATATCGCTGCCTGGCACCGGCGAGACGCCGACGGCGCCGGTGTTCATCGACGGCAAGAAGGTGGCGACGCTACGCGGTCCTTCGATCGCGCAGGATTTCGAGAAGATGGTCGCCGACTATATCGAGCAGCGCTACGGACACGGCAAGGCCGCGGCCGAATAGGCCGATGCGGCGATTGCTCAAAGCCGCGCTGATCCTGCTCTGCTGGCTCGGCTGCGCCGGGCAGGCGCTCGCCGATCCGCCGCAGTCGCGATCCGCGGCCAAACGGCTGATCAACCGCGTCTGCGATCTGATCGAGACCGAGGCCGGCAAGAACGGCCTGCCCCAGGATTTCTTCGCGCGGCTGATCTGGAAGGAGAGCCGTTTCGATCCGAATGCGGTGAGCCCGGTCGGAGCCGAAGGCATCGCGCAATTCATGCCGGGCACGGCCAAGCTGCGCGGGCTTGCCGACCCCTTCGACATCGAGCAGGCTATCCCCGCGTCGGCGAAATATCTTGCCGAAATGAAGGTAGGCTACGGCAATCTCGGCCTCGCGGCGGCCGCCTACAATGCCGGCGAGAACCGCGTGTCGCGCTGGCTGGATTTGGGCGGCTTCCTGCCGATGGAAACCGAGAGCTATGTCTTCGACATCATGGGCGAGCCGGTCGACAAGTTCTCGGACACCGCTTACGGCGGCACCATCCAGCCGCTCGATCCGAAGACGAGCTTCGCGGTTGCCTGCCGCAGGCTGCCGGTGATCATGTCCGAGACCGTCGCCATGGCCTCGATCAACGTCAAGCCGTGGGGCGTGCAGGTGGCCGGCAATTTCCGCCGCTCCGCCGCGATCGGCCAATGGCTGCGAGTGCGCGGCCGGTTCCCGGCCCTGCTCGCCAGCCACGATCCGGTGGTGAGCCGCGTGCGCACGCCGATCGGCCGGCGCGGCATCTACGCGGTCAGGATCGGCGCCGACTCGCGCGCCGAGGCGGACGGCATCTGCGGCAAGCTGCACAGCGTCGGCGGGGCATGCGTGGTTATGCGCAACCGGTAGCGGCGGATGAGCTGGAAAGTACGGGCATGACAGCCAAAATCATCTTGCTCAACGGTGCCGGCAGTGCCGGCAAGACTTCGATCGCCAAGGCACTGCAGACGATGACCGTCGAACCTTTCCTGCATGTGCAGATGGACGCCTTCCTGGAGATGCTGCCGGAAGCGCTGCAGGAGACTATGCCGGGCTTCGCCTACGAGACCATCTGGCAGAACGGCAAACCATCCATCGCCATCGCAACCGGGCCGGTCGGCAGGCGGGCGATGCAAGGCATGCGGCATGCCATCGCCGCTATGGCGCGCCAGGGTAACAACCTCATCGTCGACGACGTGATGGTCGGCGACGAGATGGCCGAATACCGAGCTCTGCTCCACGATTTCGAGGTGTTCGGCGTTGGCGTGTTCGCTCCGCTCGATGTGCTGGAAGCTCGCGAAAGCGAGCGCGGCGATAGGCTGCCCGGACTGTCGCGCTGGCAGTATGAGCGCGTGCACAAGGGTATCAGCTACGATCTCGAGATCGACTCCAGCGTGCTTTCACCGTTCGAATGCGCTGAGCGGATAAGGGCAAAGTTCCGACTATAGAGCCACGGCTCAACCAGGCGGACGGCATCTGCGGCAAGCTGCACAGCGTCGGCGGGGCGTGCGTGGTTATGCGCAACCGGTAGTTCGCATCGCAAGGGAAAGTCTGAAACGCTGGCGGGACAGCGCCCCCTCTGGCCTGCCGGCCATCTCCCCCACTTGGGCATAGGCGCTAAGATAGGTGTTGCAGCGCGGAATCGGTTGTGATTCTACGCTGAGGATGACACACGAATCACTTGTTGATGACGGCTGGGCCGAGACGATTGCGCTTCTCGGCGGCGAAGAGTTGATCGCAGGAAGTGCGCGCGAGACGAAGGCGTTCCTGCGACCGCGGGGTATCCGGTCGGCGTGCGATCTGTTGCGCCTGACATTGGCTTACTGCCTTGGCAAGGTGGGCATGCGGGGCGTCGTGGCCTGGGCGGCGGCGAGCGGGATTGCCGACATCTCGGACGTGGCCTTGCTCGGCCGGCTGCGCAATGCAGGGCCGTGGCTGCAGCAGTTGATTGGGCATCTTTTGAAGCGCGAGGAAAAAGGCTTGGCCAAGGGCCGGCTGATCCGCATCCTCGATGCGACGGCGGTTGCCAAGGCCGGTGCGCATGAGAAGAAGAACAATGGCCTTTGGCGCATGCACTGCGCCTTCGAGCTTGAGCGCGAGCAGTTCGATTTCCTCGAGATCACCGACCAAAGCGAGGCCGAGCTGATCGACCGCGTGCCGGTGGTGGCGGGCGAGATCCGCATCGGCGACCGCGCCTATCTGCAGGCCGAGCGGATCGCAAGGGTCATGGCGCAAGGCGGCGACGTTGTCGTGCGCGCGTCGTGGAAGAATGCGCGATGGCTCGACGCCAACGGCAAGGCGTTCGATCTCATCGGCTACCTGGAGAGCCGCCGCGAGGAAGTCTTCGAAACGCCTGTCCGGTTGGCCCTCAAGAAGGGCGAGCCTGTGAAGATGCGCCTGATCGCCTTGCGCAAATCCGAGGCAGCGGCACAAGAAGCGCGGCGCAAAATCAACAAGGAAGCCAAGGCCAAGGGCAACAAGGTTCGACCCGAGACGCTGATTGCGGCCGGCTTCGTCATCCTTGTGACCTCGCTTGACCGGCAGGAGTTTCCCGCCGGCACGGTTCTCAAGCTCTATCGCATGCGCTGGCGCATCGAGCTCGCCTTCAAGCGTCTGAAGAGCCTGATCGGGCTGCGCGCGCCTCCCGCCAAAGACCCAAGGATCGCAAAGCCTTGGATTCTTGCCCACTTCCTCATCGCGCTTGTGACCGAACCCCTCTCGCAGGAGTTGGGTGTCTCTCCCCCTTGAGCGACGGGCGCCCGCTGCTGTGGCGCGCCACCCGCCAGATCGTCGCCTCGCTGATCGCAGCGATCTTTACTCAGCCTCGCTTGGCAAGCTTGCGCCAAAATCTCCATGCCTTGCGGCATCGTTGGCGTGAGCCACCGCGAAAACGCAAATTTCAAGCCATGCCAAAGCTATCTTAGCGCATATGCCCACTTGGGGGTGTATGGACTGGGGACATCGCGAACAGGTGTGCGAAGACATCGCGAACAGTTTCGTGCGTTTTGCGCGGGGAGGTTCGTGGTGCCATTCGAGGCCAGGAGCGTGATGAGCCAGAAGGAAGAGTTTGTAAGACTGGCGCTGGCGCCAGGGGCGAATGTGAGCGCGCTGTGCCGTCGCTTCGGGATCGGACGAACCTGCGGGCACAAATTGATCGCGCGGTTTGGTGCGGAAGGCGTAGCCGGGCTGGCGGAGCGTTCGCGGCGGCCAAAGTCGAGCCCGCGGCGCAGCCCGCCGTCGCTGGAAGCAGCGGTTGTGTCGCTGCGGAAGGAATGCCCGGCCTGGGGTGGGCGCAAGATCGCTGGCGTGCTCGAGCGCGACGGCATCGGCGCCATTGCTCCTTCGACGGTGAGCGGCATCTTGCGGCGCAACGGCGTCGAGCTGGGTGCGTTGGGCGGCGGCGCTCAGCCCTTCATCCGCTTCGAGCACGAAGCCCCCAACGATCTGTGGCAGATGGACTTCAAGGGCCATGTGCCACTGCGCCAGGGACGGCTGCATCCGCTCACCGTGCTCGACGACCATTCGCGCTTCTCGCTGGCCCTGGAGGCCTGCTCCGACGAGACGACCGAGACCGTCAAGGCGCGGCTGATCACGGCGTTCCGGCGCTATGGCCTGCCGTGGCGCATCGCCATCGACAACGGCCCGCCCTGGGGCGACGGCGGCCGCAACAACCTCACCGTGCTCGGCGTCTGGCTGATCGAGGTGGGCGTGGCCATCAGTCATTCCCGGCCCTACCATCCCCAGACGCTGGGCAAGGACGAGCGCTTCCACCGCTCCCTCAAGGCCGAGGCGCTGCAGGGGCCGCCCTTCGAGAGCCTCCAGCACGCCCAGAGCGCCTTCGACAGCTGGCGCCATCTCTACAACACCAAGCGCCCGCACGACGGCCTTGCCGGCGCTGTGCCGCTCGACCGCTACCGGCCCTCCGGCCGCGACTTCTGCGAGACCGTGGCGCCCTTCGACTACGCCGCCGGCGACCTCCTGCGCAAAATCCAGCAGAAGGGAGCGACCTCGCTGTTCGGGCGTGCCTTCAAGATCTGCAACGCCGTCGCCGGCAAGGTCGTCGCCTTCAGGCCGACCGAAATCGACGGCGTCTTCGATGTCTTCTTCCGACACCAGAAGATCCAAACCATCGACCTCAACCAGTTCCAGCGCTAGCATGGGAAACTGTTCGCGATGTCTTCGCACACCTGTTCGCGATGTCCCCAGTCCATACAGGGGGGAGATCAGATGTTGTGCGCATCTTTCCCAACGCCGAAAGCTGCCTGCGCCTGGTCAGGGCGCTGGCCGTCGAAACCAACGAAAACTGGATGGAGGCCAACCGCTACATCAACATGGACGACCTGCGCGAGCACAAGAAGCTCGCTCTGCGCCAAGCCGCATGACCAGCCTCATGGCCGCCCCTTTTTGCAGAACTTGACGCACACAACCATCTCCCCCCAAGTGGGGGAGATGGCCGGCAGGCCAGAGGGGGGCGCGAAGGAACTCGGCGGTGGTCGATGGCCGCTAGACGCCACCTGCCCTTACGCCGTCTTGGCCGTCACCGTCTCGCTGAGCCAGGTGCCGATCTTGGCGCCGAGGCGATCGGGGGAGACGGGCTTCGGCAGGTAGTCATCCATGCCGGCCTCGATGCATTTTTCGCGGTCGCCCTTCAGCGCATGCGCGGTGACGCCGATGATCGGCGTGTGGCTGCCGTTCCGCTCTTCGATCGCGCGGATGGCGCGCGTCGCCTCATAGCCGTTCATCTCCGGCATGGACACGTCCATCAGCACCAACCGCGGCCGCAGCGAGCGATACATCTCGACTGCGGTACGGCCGTTGCCGGCGATGCGGTAACTGAGGCCCAGGCCGTTGAGGATCTGGCCGAAGACCAACTGGTTCACGTCATTGTCCTCGGCGATCAGGATGTCGATCGGCCCGCTCGGCGCGGCGGTGGACTCCGGCGCCGCCGGTACCGGAACGGCAGGGCCGCGAATGACGGTGAAGGCCGGTGGAGCCGCCTGGGCGAGGATCGGCTCGCGCACGAAATGCGCCTTGGCGCCTTGTGTGCGCGCCCTCTGGATGGCGGAGATCACGGTGCCGAGCAGCACCGCCGAGCGCGCCGGCTTGGTGAGATGCGCGACGATGCCGAAATCGATCACCATCCTGCCGAAATCGACCTGATCGACGGAGGTGAGCAGCACGACCGGAATGGAAGACAGCCGGCTGTCGGCGGCGATCGCCCTGGCGACGTCGGCGCCGTTCATGCCGGGCATCTGGTAGTCGAGGATGATGCAGTCGACCGAGGCGCCGAGCTGGCAGGCACGGTCGAGGAAGGCGAGGCCGACCGCGCCGCTTTCGGCAGCGGCGCAATCGAAGCTCCAGCTGCGCAACTGCTCCAGCAGGATCTCGCGATTGACGGGGTTGTCGTCGATGACCAGCACACGGGCGCCGGTGACGTCGACGGGCACGATCTCGTCGCGCGCTTCCTGGCGGTGCATCGGCAGCGGCACGGCGAACCAGAAGACCGAGCCGCGGCCGATCTCGCTTTCGACGCCGATCTTGCCGCCCATCAGGTCGACGAGGCGGGCCGAGATGGCCAGCCCAAGGCCAGTGCCTTCGTGGCGACGGGTGGACGAGCCGTCGACCTGGGCGAATTTCTCGAACACGCTCTGCAGCTTCTCGGCGGGAATGCCGATGCCGGTGTCCTCGACGCGGACCTTGAGCTGGACCGTGCCATCGGCGACATCGCCGCCGACATCGATCAGCACATGCCCCTTCTCGGTGAATTTCACCGCATTGCCGAGCAGGTTGGTGACGATCTGGCGGAAGCGTCCGGCGTCGCCGACGACGAAAGCCGGCAAGCGCGGATCGACGCGCACGATGAGCTCGAGGTTCTTTTCGGCAACGCGGGCCGACACCAAAGTGGCCACGTCCTCGACCGCTTCCGCGAGGCGGAAGGGAGCGGGGTCGAGCGTCAGCTGGCCGGCATTGATCTTCGAGAAATCGAGAATGTCATTGATAATGGTGAGCAGCGCGTTGCCGGATTTGACGATGACGTCGGTGAAGGTCTTCTGGCGCGGCGTCAGCTCGGTCTTGGCGAGAAGCTCGGCCATGCCGAGCACGCCGTTCATCGGCGTGCGGATCTCGTGGCTCATGTTGGCGAGGAATTCGGACTTGGCGCGATCGGCCGCCTCCGCCTTGAACAAGGAGGCGGCGGTCTCGGCGAAGGCGCGGCGGATCGCGTTCTCCATCGGCCGGAAGATCAGAACCGCCGCGACGGCGATCACGGCGATCAGCAGGCCGCTCGCCCACATGAGCAGCCGGTCGTTGGAGGCGTCGGCGAGGCGCCGTTCGTTATCGAGCGCGGTGCGCACGCGCACCAGCATCGGCTGGGCGAAAAGGTCGTTCTGGTTGCGGATCTCGCGATAGCTCCATTCGTCGACTTTCTGGGCCACCGACATCAGGTTGAAGTTGCGCACCATGTCGCGCGCCGACCAGAACAGATCGCCGTTCACCGAGGCGGATTCGAGCGCGTTGAGGGTGTCGTTCGACAGGCGTGGCCTGATCGCCGCAAGCCGCGCGTTCAGGATATCGATCTCGCCCATCAGCCGTTCGGAATGGCCACGCGCGGCGGTGGTCAGTGCTTCGCGGGTCTCGGCCCGCCAGGCCGTTCCGGTCGTCTCGGCGAAATTGGTGGCGTTGCGCAGGTCGCGGGAGAAGATGACGAAGTTGCCGCTGAGGGCGTCGACCTCGTGACGGTATGAATTCACGCGGTTGAGCGCGAACATGACGGCGGCCGAGGCCAGTGCGAAGACGAGCAATCCCGAAAAGTAGCGAATCCGGATCGACCGGATGAAGGAGGAGTACTCCGGCATGCGCAACCCCAAACCCATACGCACAATTTTAACGGTCGGGATTACGCTTGATTTACATTAAGATTTCGTTGGTGCCGGGCGGGTTTCGCCGGAGGTGCTACTGGTTGACGACGAGAGAGCGGTATCGAGAAGCCACCACCGCAATGATCGCCAGGTGAAGCAGGATCGCGAGAGCTGCACCGATCAATTGCGGGGCAAGGCCTCCCGTCCGGCCAATCATCCAGATCGTGGCGACGCTCAGCGGCAAAAACAAGGTGACGCTGGTGATGAGGCCGGGATTGTATTTGCGGAGCCGCGCCGATGTGACGAGGTGCGCGAGCGCGTTCACGACCATGACATAAGGGGCAACCAGGCCCCAGGCAGGCCCCCATAGGAATGCCGCGTAAAGAGCCAGCAGGTTGATGCCCCAGACAAAAGGTAGATTGATCACGAGAACCGAGGCGACGGTAAGAGCGTTTCGGCCGCCGAAAACATTCTCGTTCGCGAATTTGCGGAATCGGTCGCCGGTGTGCTCTTCGACCTGATGGATCATGTAAAGCGGGCTGTGCAAGAGGATCAGGAACACCGGCAACGAAAGCGAGACCACTGGCGCAACCGCGATAAGCGATGCCGCCATGAACCCGGCACCGATGACCCAATAATCGGCCAGCCAGCCTTGCAGTTTAAGCATTGGTTCCCGCCTCGTCACATTTGTCAGTTGGTGATCCTGCACGAATGGACGCGGATCACCAGAACCAATCGAATGCGTGGACGCCTTGCCCATAGGGACCGGCGCTCCGTGACGGTGTCGAACATTGACTGCCGCGACCGGCCCTGAGACAGTCAATAAAGAAGCGCCCTCCGAAACATGGCACTCCGTCGGCTCAGCCACCCGTTTGCGGCTGCCGGCCGCCTGTCATTGATCAGAGATGGAAACACCGAGCACGAGAGGCGGCCGTGAGCGAACCTACACAGCGAGTGGTTGAGACCAACGGCATCCACCTCAACATCGCGGAGCAGGGAGATGGACCCCTGGTGCTTTTGTGCCACGGCTTTCCCGAGTCGTGGTATTCCTGGCGTCATCAGTTGGCCGCGCTTGCGGCGGCGGGCTTTCGCGCCGTCGCCCCCGACATGCGGGGCTATGGCAAGAGCGATCGGCCGGAAGCGATCGACCAATATACGCTCTTTCACCTGGTCGGCGACATGGTGGGCCTTCTCGACGCCCTTGAAGCCCCCACCTCCGTCATCGTCGGCCACGACTGGGGCGCGGTCGTCGCCTGGCATGCGGCGTTGCTGCGGCCGGACCGTTTCCACGCCGTCATCGGCCTCAGCGTGCCGTTTCGGCCACGCGGCAATGGGCGCCCGACCAGCCTCATGCCGCGAACGGCGGATTCCCAATTCTACCAGCTCTATTTCCAAGAACCCGGCGTTGCCGAGGCAGAGTTGGAACGAGACCCGCGGGCCACGGTGCGCACCATGCTTTACGCCGTATCGGGAGATGCTTTGGACGGTGGCGCCGGAATTGCCATGGTCCCGCACGGCGGAGGCCTCCTGCAAGCCGCCGAGGCGCCTGCGAACCTGCCGCACTGGCTCAGCGAAAGCGACATCGATTTCTACGCCGGCGAGTTCCAGCGCACCGGCTTTGCCGGAGGTCTCAACTGGTACCGCAACATCGACCGGAACTGGGAGCTAATGGCGCCCTTTGCCGGCGCGCGGATCAAGGTTCCCGCGCTCTACATAGCAGGCGACCGCGACTTGGTGGTCGCTTTCCCCGGCATGGATCAACTGTTGGCCAATCTCAGGAACTTCGTTCCGCAAATCCGCGATACGCTGATGCTGTCCGGCTGCGGGCATTGGACCCAGCAGGAGCGCCCGGACGAGGTCAACGCCGCGATGATCGATTTCCTGCGGAGCTTGCCGAACCGGGGCTAGTCCAAGGGAAAAGCGCGTATCGGCTCCGACACGGAAAGTTGGGCGGGCCGCTCTGCAAGCGGCCCGCTTTGCTCGGGTTCAGACCCTATTCCTTGGCCCGGTAGGCGTCGGGAATGACGAAGACCTCGTCGGCGCGGCCATAGCCGCCATCGGGAACCTCCTCGATCAGCACCATCGTGGTGGGACGCACACGTTCGCCGAAATAGTCGACGAACATCTGCGTGGTCTTGTGGACCAGGTCCTCTTTCTGCGCTCTCGTAAGAGCGGCTTCGGGCATCTTGAAGTTGGCAAAGGGCATTTCCAGGTTCCTTTCAGGTTGGGTTTCAGGGCTTTGGGTGAAGGAGGTCGGCAAGGCCGATGCGCTCCAGAAGCTGGGCGCGGACGCGGTCGGCGACACCGTTGACGATGGCCGCACCGTCATCGGACGGATCGATATGGACGCGGAACGGCCGGCGGCCATGCGGCATTGCCACCAGATCGACAATGGCCTCGGCGACTTTCGAGGGATCGGCATCGGCGGGCTCGAGGCCGGCAAGACCTTTTAGCGCCTGCTCATCCGCGCCGGCATAAAGGCCCGACCAATAAGCGGCGGCTCGCCCGGAGTCGGCCGGCTTGCCGGAATGGGCGAAATGCTCCGTGCCCTTGGTGAAGGCACCCGGCACCACGATGCTCGTCTCGATGCCGAAACGGGCAAGCTCCAGCGCGTAGCTCTGCGCCAGCGCATCCATGCCCGCCTTGGCGGCGAAATACGGCGCGAGGAAAGGCGGCGTGCCGCCGCGCGTGCTGCTCGATCCGACCCATATCATCAGTGCGCGGCCGAGCGAGCGCATATGCGGAAGCACGGCACGGTTGACGCGCTGGGTGCCCAGCACATTGACGTCGTAGAGCGCAGCCAATTGATCCGGCGTGAAGGCTTCGGCAGGCCCGAACACCATATGGCCGGCATTGTGGATGACGACGTCGATCCTGCCGGCTTCCGCCAGGATGGTTTCCACGGCCGCCTCGATCGACGGTTCCGACAGCACGTCGAGCGCGATCGGACGCAGCGCCAGTCCCTCCTCGCGCGCCAGCCTTTCCATGTCGGCGGCTGCGGCTCCTCCACGCGCTTGCGGATCGCGCATCGAGGCATAGACCCGGTGACCGGCCATGGCGAGCGCCTTCGCGGTCATCGCGCCAAAGCCGCTCGATGCGCCGGTGATGAGAATTGTCTGCTGCATGGTAGCTCTACCTTTAGATCGCGCCGCCATTGGCGCGGATGATCTGGCCGTTGACCCAGTGGCTGTCCGGGCCGGCAAGGAAGGCGACGAGCCCGGCGATGTCGTCGGGCTGGCCGAGGCGGCCGAGCGGGATGAGCCGGGTGATCGCCTCGATCTGCGCGGCGCTCTTGCCGTCGGTGAAGAGTTCCGTGTCGACCGGGCCGGGCGCGACGGCGTTGACCGTGATGCGGCGCGGGCCGAGCTCCTTGGCAAGGATATGCGTCATCGCTTCGACGCCGGCCTTGGTCGCGGCATAGATGCCGTAGGCCGGCTGGTAGAAGCCCACGACACTTGAAGAAAAATTGATGATGCGGCCGCCATCGTTCAGACGCCTTGCAGCTTCGCGCATGCCGCGGAACGTGCCGCCGAGATTGACGGCGAGCTGGCGTTCGAACGCAGCGTCGTCGGTGTCCGCGATCGGCGACAGCCGCATCATGCCGGCATTGTTGACGAGGATGTCGGCCTTGCCAAAGGCCTTTTCGGCCGCATCGAACAAAGTGACCATGCCGCTCGGTTCGGCGACGTCTGCCTGTACCGCGAGCGCTTTTCCGCTGGCGGCTTCGATGACTGATACGACTTCGTCGGCAGCGTCCTTGCCACGCGCATAGTTGACGATGACGGCCATGCCATCCTGGGCGAGCCGTTCGGCGATGGCCGCGCCGATGCCTCTGGAGGCGCCTGTTACGATCGCGGTTCTTGTCTTCTGCATGATCGATCTCCGTTCATTGTTGTGAAGGGGATATAGATCGCGGCGCTTTCAGGTTAATCGGTCTTCTATTGACAGCAGTATTCGGATGGAGCGAACAATTGGCGATGGATCGATTGGACAGGATGCGGCTGTTCGTCCGCGTGGTGGAGCGGCGCAATTTCACCGCGGCCGCAGCCGATCTCGGCCTGCCGCGCTCGACCGCGACCGAAGCGATCCAGCAACTGGAGGAGCATCTGGGGACAAGGCTGCTGGACCGAACCACGCGCCATGTCGCCACGACGCTCGACGGGCAGGCCTATTACGAGCGCTGCCTGTCGATCCTGGGCGAGGTGGAAGATGCCGAGGCCGGGTTTCGCAGCGCCGAGCCGCGCGGTCTTTTGCGCATCGATGCGCATCCGCTGCTCACGCAGCGCTTCCTGCTGCCGGAACTCCCGGCCTTCCTGGAGCGCTATCCCGGCATCGATCTGCATATCGGCCAGGGCGACCGGCTGGTCGACCTGGTGCGCGAAGGGGTCGACTGTGTCGTTCGCGCCGGTGAACCGCAGGACAGCGGCATGATCATGCGGCGGCTGGCGATGATTAGCGAAATCACCTGCGCCAGCCCGAGCTATCTGAGGCGGCATGGGATGCCGGCCTCACCGGAAGCGCTGGACGGCCATCAGGCCGTCGGGTTCGTCTCCTCGCGCACGGGCGAGGTCCTGCCGCTGGAGTTCACGATCGGCTCAACGGTGCGTCAGGTCACGTTACCCGGCCGGGTGCGTGTGAACAATTCCGACACCGCCGTCGCGCTGGCGCGCCTCGGTTTTGGGCTTCTGCAAGCGCCACGCTACCGGCTGGAAAAGGATCTCATGGACGGGACGCTGGTCGAGGTTCTTGGGGATTTTCCACCCACCCCGACGCCGCTCTCGGCGCTTTATCCGCAGAACCGCCAGCTCGCGCCGCGACTGCGTGTGTTCCTGGAATGGGCGTCGCGCATTTTCGCCAAGGCAAAACTGTGAAACCGGTTCGGCTCGGCTAATACCCACGCCTTCAGTTATTGCGCGTCGCGACAAATGTCGCCGCCGCCTTCAGCAACGCTGCCCGCTCTCCATAAGGATCGAGCAGCGCGTGCGCCTGGTCGATCAGGCCGTGCAGCTGCTCGCGCGCCCAGTCGGGGCCGTGCAGCGCGGCGAGCGTCGCCTTGCCGGCGGCGGCGTCCTTCTTCGTCGCCTTGCCCATCTGCTTTGCGTCGGCCGTGAGGTCGAGCAGGTCGTCGGCGAGCTGGAAGGCAAGGCCGATGGCCGAGCCGAATTCCGCCAGTCTTTCGCGATCGGCGGCGGGCGCGCCGGCGACGATGGCGCCGGCCTCGCAGGCGAAGCGGATCAGCGCGCCGGTCTTCATCGCCTGCAGCCTGATGATGCCGGCCTCGTCCGGCCGCTTGCGCTCGGCCTCGAGGTCGAGCGTCTGGCCGCCGACCATGCCGCCGGCTCCCGCGGCGCGGGCGAGCGCCAATACGAGCGCAATCCGGCGCTCGGCCGGCAGCACGGTCGCCTGATCGGCGATGATGTCGAAAGCCAGCGTCAGCAGCGCATCGCCGGCAAGGATCGCGGTCGCCTCGTCAAAGGCCTTGTGCACGGTCGGCTGGCCGCGGCGCAAATCATCGTCGTCCATGGCCGGCAAATCGTCATGGATCAGCGAATAGCAATGCACGCATTCCAGCGCTGCCGCGACGCGCAGCGCCGCTTCATCATCTGCTGAAAAGAGCGCCGCACTTTCCATGACCAGAAAAGGGCGGAGCCGCTTGCCTCCGTTGAGCGCGCCATGGCGCATCGCCGCCATCAGGCGTTCAGGCCGGGCGATTTCGCCGGAAAGCAGGGGTGCATCGAGGATTTGCCGCAGCAGGTCCTCGCTTGCTGCGGCGCGCGCAAAAAGCGCGGTTTCGAAGGCCGTCTGGTCGTCTTTCATCATGGCCGGGACCGGTAGCCGACACTCAGACATTGCGCAAGAAGCCTGGCACCTTTATGCCGTTGAGCGCATGGCACGGGTGGGGCGGCTTGACGGAACCGATCGTCGAACATGAAAGCGAAGGGCTGGACATGGCGCGACCGCGGCGCCTGAATCGCGCCGGTCTCAAGCGCCTTGGCCGGCGCTGCCTGATCACGGCGATCGTGCTGGCGGCTATCCCGGTCGTGCTTACCTTCCTCTATCTGCCGCCCTTCGTGCATCCCGTCTCGACGCTGATGCTGAAGGATCTCGCGACCTTCTCCGGCTACGACCGACGCTGGGTGTCGATCGACGACGTAGCGCCGGTGCTGGCGCATTCGGTGATCATGTCGGAGGATGGGCAGTTCTGTTTCCATCGCGGCGTCGATCTCGGCGAGTTGCGCGGCGTGGTCGACGATGCGCTTGCCGGCGAGGCGACGCGCGGCGCCTCCACCATCACCATGCAGACGGTGAAGAACCTGTTTTTGTGGTCGCGGCCGCTGGGCAGCGTGCGCAAGGTGGTCGAACTGCCCCTGGCCGTCTATTTCGACGCGGTGATGTCGAAGCGGCGCATCATGGAGATCTATCTCAACATCGCCGAATGGGGCCCGGGCATCTACGGCATCGAGGCCGCCGCGCAGCATCATTTCGGCGTCTCGGCCAGGCAATTGTCGCGCCGGCAGGCGGCACTGCTTGCCGTCACCTTGCCCAACCCGATCGCGCGCAATCCGGCCAGGCCCGGCCCGGGTTTGAGGCGACTCGCCAATCTGATCGAACGGCGGGCCGGCAGGTCGGGAGCGTATGTGGGCTGCTTGGATTGACGCGGACGGGCGCCGGCTCAAAAAAATTCGCGGGCAGTGCTGGCCAAAACGGCGCAACGCGTGTATAGGCACCCGACTTTCTCAGATTATGGCCTCGATGCGGCCCTTTCGCGAGGGTTGCCGGGGCATTTTGACCATGTAGTGGAGCATATCCATGGCCGTTCCAAAAAGAAAAACCTCTCCGTCGAAGCGCGGCATGCGCCGCTCGGCCGACGCCCTCAAGGCCCCGACCTATGTCGAGGACAAGAATTCCGGCGAAATGCGCCGCCCGCATCATATCGACCTGAAGACCGGCATGTATCGCGGCCGCCAGGTGCTGGAGCCGAAGGAAAGCTGAGAAGCTACCACGGTTTGTGATTTTCAAAGACCGGCCAATGGCCGGTCTTTTTGATTTGGCATCAGCGACTACAGAGCCTTCGGGCGAGATCGTGCGTGTTGGCCAAAAGCAGAGGACAACCGGCTGACATCGTTATTTCATTAGGTCTTACAGCGTGTTCGCCCGGTTGCCGAAAAATCTTGACGGCATGCCTGCCGCGGATTTTACAAAAGGGTGCCTCATTGGAGACGCCCAGATGTTCGGTGCCATCCCGCTGCTGATCGTGCCCTTCGTCCTCTACAATCTCGGACTGCTCGGGTTGTTCGGCGGCGGCGACGATCCATGGATGACCGAGATGTTCTCGTTCCGCATGATGTCGGGCGGCGTCTTCTCGATGACGCTCGGCGATCTGATGTTGCTGATCGGGCTGATCTTCCTGTTCATCGAGATCTCGAAATCGGTGCGCACCACCAATGCATCGATCCTGGATCATCTTTTGTCGACGCTGGTCTTCATCGCCTTCCTGGTCGAGTTCCTGCTGGTGAAGGGCGCGGCGCATTCGGTGTTCTTCACGCTGACGATCATAGCGCTGTTCGATGTACTGGCAGGCTTCTCGGTGTCGATGCGGTCGGCCAGCCGCGATATCAATTTGAACTGAAGACATAGAATTTCTGATCGCATGACTTCGCGATTGGCGCAGCACATTGATCGCGTCGTCATTCTATGGCGGAGCAAGGAGCGAAGCGACGCGCGCAGACCGTAGAATCCATTCCGTGACTTCGAAGCGTTGCCGCGGTACAGAATTCTGCTCCGCTGCATTGCCTGGCCAAGGTAACGGCATGGATTCCAGGGTCTCCGCGACGGAGCTTCGCTCCTGCTTCGCCCTGGAATGACGAAGTTTCTTCGCCCCGCCTCAGCCTGCCACCGCTTCAGCCTTCCGCGCGACCACTGCTTCGTACGCGGCCTGCAGCTGCTGGCGCACGGTCGGGGTGCCAGGCGGCGTCTTTGCCGGCGCGCCGAGATGTTCGTGGCGAAGCTCGTCCATGAACTGCTCCCATAGCGGGGGGCCGCCCTTTTCGAGGAGCTCGGCGCGGATCGAAAGCTCCTCGCTGACCGGAAGCCACACGCGCCCCCAGGCGCCGAGATGCGCCATGATCGGCACCAGCGTGATCGCCATCTCGGTCAGGCTGTAGATCGCCTTCTGCTTGTGACTGGGATCGTCGGCCTTGGTCAGCAGACCGAGCTCCATCAGCCGTTTCAGCCGGTCGGCCAGGATGTTGGAGGCGATGCCTTCCAGCGATCCGTTGAGCAATTCGCGGAAATGGCGCCTGCCGCCGAAGATCATGTCGCGCAGGATGATCAGGCTCCAGCGGTCGCCAAAAACCTCGAGCGACAGATTGATCGGGCAGCCGGACCGGTGGTCGATGCTCATGACAGTCTCCAAAAAAACCAGTTGCATTATGATATCGGTCTGATTATCGTGCAACTGATTGCAAAATGCAATCGGATTGAAGCGCAGAGGAGAGAAGAATGACCGCTTTGCCTCGTCCTGAAATCGTCTCGGAGACCTTTGGCAATCCGGCCGATCCGGCGATCCTTCTGATCATGGGCGCCATGGCCTCGATGCTCTGGTGGCCGGAAGCCTTCTGCCGGCAGCTCGCCGAACGCGGCCGCTTCGTCATCCGCTACGACAATCGCGACACCGGCCGGTCAACCAAATATAAGCCCGGCCAGCCGCCCTATGCGTTCGAGGACATGGTGGACGACGCCATCCGCGTGCTCGACGACCACAATGTCCGCAAGGCGCATGTCGTCGGCATGTCGATGGGCGGCATGATCGCGCAGATCGTGGCGCTGAAATATCCCGAGCGTGTCGGCGCGCTCACCGTGATCTCCAGCTCGCCGCTCGGCGTCGATACCTCCGGTTTGCCGGGGACGAGCCAGGCCTACAAGGAGCATTCCGCCGAAGGCGCCGGTGTCGACTGGTCGAACCGGGATCGGGTGCTCGACTACATGGTGAAGGACGCGCGGGCGCTTGGCAGCACTCTGCATCCGTTCGACGAGAGACGTACGCGGGCGATGATCCAGGAAGACTACGACCGTTCCGGCGGTCTCGGCAGCGCGAGCAACCACTTCCTGCTGAAGGGCGGCGAGCAGGAGCGACGGATAAACGACCTGACGGTGCCGCTGCTCGTCATCCATGGCGCCACCGATCCGATCTTCCCGATCGAGCATGGCGAGGCGCTTGCCGACGCGGTTCCCGGCGCCAGGCTGGTGCGGATCGAAGGCGGCGGCCACGAATTGCACCGCAACGACTGGCTGCAAATCGTCGAAGCCATCGCGACGCATCGCTAGAGCGTTTCACCGTTTCACGGAAACGGCGAACCGCTCTATCTCTTTGTTTTGGCGCAATTCCGGACGGAAGGCTACGGCGAAGTCGCCGAGCCCAACCGTTTCACACTTTTCCTGAAATTGCTCTAGCCGGCAGGGGCAGCCTTGACTCTGGCGGTCCATGAAAATAGTTAAGTGATCACTTCAGTGTTACCACCTCGACGCCCGACGACAGGAGAAAAAATGTCCCTGACGCTGCATTTCCATCCGCTCGCTTCCTTCTGCTGGAAGCCGCTGCTCGCGTTCTACGAGAACGGCACGCCCTTCACGCCGGTGATCGTCGATCTCGGTGACGAGCAATCGCGCGCGGCCTTCCTGAAGGTTTCGCCAACGGGCAAGATGCCGGCTCTGCGCGACGACGCGCGGGACCGCACGGTGCTGGAATCGACCATCGTCATCGAATATCTCGCCGTCCACTATCCCGGGCCGGTCGAGCTCATCCCCGCCGACACCGACCTCGCCATCAAGGTCCGCCAGGCCGACCGCTTCTACGACTTCTACGTGCAGGAGCCGATGCAGAAGATCGTCGGCGACCGGCTGCGGCCAAAGGACAAGACCGATCCATTCGGGGTCGAGCAGGCGCGCGAGCAGCTGCGCAATTCCTACGCCATCATCGAAGAGGAGATGAGAGGGAAGGAGATGCAGGGAAAGACTTGGGCGGTCGGCGAGACCTTCAGCATGGCAGACTGCGCGGCCTCGCCGGCGCTGTTCTACGCCAACAAGGTCGAGCCGTTCGGCGACAAATTCCCCACCGTGAAGCGCTATCACGACCGCCTGCTCGAGCGCCCGAGCTTCGTCCGCGTGATCGAGGAAGCGCAGCCCTATTTCAAGCTCTTCCCCTATAGCAACGGCTAACCGGCGATGCTGCACGATCCCGCCCAGCTCGACCTGATGTTCCAGGCGCTCGCGGATCCTGCGCGGCGCCAGATGGTGGACCGTCTATCGCGTGGGCCGGCCTCGGTCAGTCAGCTGGCCGAACCGCTGGCGATGTCGCTGTCGGCCGTCGTCCAACATCTCAACGTTCTCGAGGCGAGCGGCCTGGTGAGCACCGAGAAGCTTGGCCGGGTGCGCACCTGCCGGATCGAGCCGAAGGCGCTACGGGCCGCCGAGCACTGGATCAACGAGCGGCGGCTCGCCTGGGAACGCCGGCTCGACCGCCTCGGCGATTTTCTCGCTGAAACCAAAGACCAAAACTGAGGAACGCCGTCATGACCGAACGATCCGTCGTCCATTCCACCTTCGTCATCGAGCGCTTCTACCCGGCGGCGCCCGAAAGGGTCTATTTCGCGCTGAGCGATCCGGCGGCCAAGAAGCGTTGGTTCTTCGATCCCGACAATCCGATGCCGAGCCGGCATGAAATGGACTTTCGCGTCGGCGGCAGGGAGGTGAATGCCGGTTGCCCGAGAGACGGGCAGATGCATTTCTTCAATGCCGTCTATCAGGACATCGTGCCCAACCGGCGCATCGTCTACAGTTATGAACTGTTGTTCGGCGAAACCCGGGTCTCGGTTTCGCTTGCGACGATCGAGCTTGTCGCGGAAGGCAAGGGCACGCGACTTGTCCTGACTGAGCAAGGGGCCTTCTTCGACGGCATCGATACGCCCTCCACACGCGAGCATGGGACGGGCGAGCTGCTCGACGCGCTCGGGGCGGCGCTGGCCGAGGGAATCTAGAGCGTTTCACCATTTCACGGAAGCGCCGAACCGCTCTAACTCTTTGTTTTGCGCAATTCCGGGCGGAAAACCGCTCACACTTTTCCTCGAATTGCTCTAGGAATCGGGACGGAAGGAGCGGTTAGCTGCCGGGCGTGCCGATCTCCTCGACATTCCAGAACTGATCGAGCCAGATGTTGAGTCGGAGGAAGCCGGCGGTGCTGACGGCGTAGACCCGCCTGGTGCCCTCCGCCTTGGCGTTGACCAAGCCGGCGTCGAGCAGGACTTTCAGGTGCTGGGAAACGGCCGGGCGCGAGACGGGCAACCCGGCTGCCAATTCGTTCACTGTCTTGGGACCGCGGCGGAGCTCTTCCAAGAGATAACGCCGGTTAGGATCGGCTATCGCCACGAAGGCGTCGGAAAACATCATGCCTTATTTGTGAGGCAAAGTTCTCCAAATCTCAACTATCGGTTTCAACCTTTCTGCGCGGATCGAGCCGCAAGGCTTCCGGCGTGACGGCACGGTCGGCCGGCTGCGTCTTGAAGGCGTCGCGGTTTTCGATCGGAACCGGCGCGCGAGCGCGGATGCGCAGCAGCGTGTAACCGGCGAGGCAGAGATGGGCGAGCGCGGTTGCAAGGAAGAGCGCTTCGGGGCGCAGCCAGCCCATCAAGGCGGCCGCAAGCAACGGTCCGATCATGGTGCCGAAACCATAGAGCAGAAGCAGGCCGCCCGAAACCTTGACGAAATCCTCCGCCCGCGCGTGGTCGTTGGCGTGCGCGACGGCGATCGAATAGAGCGTGTAGGCGAAGGCGCCGTAGGCGGCGGTCATCACGATGACGAAGACACCCGAGTGCGGCGCAAAGAGGAAGATCAGCACCGCGACCAGCGCCGCGCCGAAGGCAGCGCCCGCCAGCACGAAGCGGCGGTCCGTCGTGTCGGAAAGCCGCCCCGCGGGGAGCTGCATGGCCGCACCGGCGATGACCACCAGGCTCATCATCAGCGCGATCTCGGCGGTGGAGATGCCGATGCGGGCGCCATAGACGGCGCCGAGCGTGCCCCAGGCGCCATTGGCGATGCCGATCAGAAGGCAGGCCACCGCCGAAACCGGCGAATTTGCATAGAGGCCTTTGACGTCGAGCTTGACGTCCTGCAGCGGCTTCGGATGCGACTGCGTCGACACCGCAGTCGGAATGAGCGACAGGCAGAACAGGATGCCGGTGATCATGAACAGCGAGGCTGATCTCACGTCGCCGCCGGCGACGATCATCTGGCCGCCCATGATCGAGGCATAGGTGACCATCATATAGAGGCCGAAGACGGTGCCGCGGTTCTCGTTGGTCGCCTTCTCGTTCAGCCAGCTTTCGATGACCATGAAAGCGCCGGCCATGGTGAAGCCGGTGAAGGCGCGCAGCAGGATCCAGAAATATTCGTCGATGATGAGGCCGGTGAGCAGTGCGATGATCGCACCGGAGGCGGCGAAGGCGCCGAACGCCCTGACATGGCCGGCGCGGCGCACGAGGCGCGGCGCGAAGAAGCAGCCGGTGACGAAACCGCCGGCCCAGGCTGTGCCCATCAGGCCGAGCGAGGCGGTCGAGAACCCCTCGACCTGGCCGCGCAGCGGCAAAAGCAGGCCATGCAGGCCGGACGCCGCCAGCAGGAATGCGGTGCCGCGCAGCAGCGAGAGGATCGGTCGGTAGGTTGCGAACATGGGCTGATCCGGCTGGAGATTTCAGAGCGCAGCTCTGGCAGTCGCTTTCAGGCTTTTCCGGGGCGAGCGGCCACGCAGCCAGGATTATCCGCGGCGAAACAGCGCCTCGGCGGCGGATTTGGTGGCGCCCTTGGCTGCCCGTTCGGCTTCCAATCTGGCGATCTCCTCGCGCAGCAGGGCAATGCGCGCGGACAACTCGTCGACGGACAGCAACGAGAGATCCTGGCCGATTTCGTGCGGGCGCGGCTTCTTCCTGGGTTCGTCGTCGAAGATCGCCATCGTCGCTCCTCCCTCACTTGGCCATTTGCCTGATTTGGCAATCAGCATACATAGGGCAGGGGCGCCGATGCAAACGACCGGCCAGCAACCGGCACAAGGAGACGGGACACCATGGCAAGCGGACAGAAGATTCCGGCAAAGATGACGGCCGTCGCGATCTCGCAGCCCGGCGGTCCCAGGGTGCTGAAGCCGGAGACGCGCGACGTGCCCGCGCCCGGCCCCGGCGAGATCCTCATTCGCGTGCGCGCCGCCGGCGTCAACCGGCCGGACGTGCAGCAACGCAAGGGCGCCTATCCACCGCCGCCGGGCGCCTCGGACCTGCCGGGCCTCGAGGCGGCCGGTGAAGTCGCGGCGCTCGGCGACGAAATATCGCGCTGGCGCATCGGCGACCGGGTCTGCGCGCTGACACCGGGCGGCGGCTATGCCGAATATGTCAAGGTCCATGCCGGCAGCGTGCTGCCGATCCCGGCCGGCTTCACCTATTCCGAGGCCGCCGCCGTGCCGGAGAACTATTTCACCGTCTGGCACAACGTGTTCGAGCGCGGCGGGTTGAAGAAAGGCGAGACGCTGCTCGTCCATGGCGGCTCGTCCGGCATCGGCACCACCGCCATACAGCTGGCCTCGGCGTTCGGCGCCTATGTCGTCACCACTGCCGGCAGCAAGGAAAAATGCGACGCCTGCCTAAAGCTCGGCGCCGAGCGGGCGATCAATTACCGCGAGCAGGATTTCGTCGCCGAGGTCAAGGACGCAACCGGCGGCCGGGGCGCCGACGTCATCCTCGACATGGTGGGCGGCGACTATGTGGCGCGCAACTACGATGCGGCGGCGGTCGAAGGACGCATCGTCCAGATCGCCGTGCAGGCCGGCGCCGTCGCAAGCGCCGACTTCGCAAAGCTCATGGTCAAGCGCCTTGTCCATACCGGGTCGACGCTCAGGCCCCGCACCGTCGAGTTCAAGGCGGGCATCGCGACTGCTCTCGAGGCTCAGGTCTGGCCGCTGCTCGGCACCCGCAAGGTCGCTCCGGTCATGGACATGATCTTCCCTCTGACGGAAGCCTGGCGAGCGCATGAGCGCATGGAAGAGGGCGAGCATATTGGAAAGATCGTGCTCGACGTCGGCTAGGCTCGAGTCGATATCCAGTGAGGCCGGCCTGACCTGAATCTCGATCCATCCTGCATCGCTGGCGACAGGTTCAACAATGCTTAATGCTGCATTGCACAAAATGCATTGCCGCCATGCAAAAGCGTCCGTTCAATTCGTAGGCAAGGGTGCCTATTTACGCGGCATCGAAACAATTGATCCACGAATGGAGGACTGAAATGAACCCGATCCGCGCTTTCCGCAACTGGCGCCTTTACAACGAGACGGTGCGTGAGCTGAACCGCCTCAACGCCCGTCAGCTGAACGACCTCGGCATCAACCGCGCCGACATCGAGAAGATCGCCCGCCAGGCTCTTTGATTTCAAGCGCGACCCGGCCGCAAGGCCGGACCGCGGCCTCGAAGCCAGAGCCGTCGCAGACGCTTGCTCGTCTCCGGTTCCGAACCCGCTGGACCCTGTCCAGCGGGTTTTGTCTTGTGGAGCCTACAGCGCGTCGCGATCTTTCAGATTCGCTCCCTGCGCTTTAGGTTTTTGATTCACGCATGTCTTTATCCCGAAACCGGTTCCCACTTTCGGGAGACATGCTTTGGTTCCTGATTTTACGCATGTCATTGTCCCGAAACCGCTGCGCACCCTCGGGCCAAGACCGTGGGCATGCTTTTGGGCGACATGCATTAGGCGCTCCTCCCAAAAACATTGCGAAATCGTGACGGAGCGTTTATACAGGCCGCGAATTTCCCATTTTGGTGGCTGTAAAACCACCGCCCGCGCGGGAACGCGGGCGAACGAGAAGGATTTTTGATATGGCCAATACGCTGCTGATGCCCAAGGCGACCGCCGTCTGGCTGGTCGACAATACCGCGCTCTCCTTCGAGCAGATCGCGCAGTTCTGCGGCCTGCATCCGTTGGAGGTCAAGGCGATCGCGGACGGCGAGTCGGCGCAGGGCATCAAGGGCATGGACCCGATCATGACCGGCCAGCTCACCCGCGACGAGATCGCGCGCGGCGAGAAGGACCCGAACCACCGGCTGAAACTGTCCGATCCCAAGGTGCGGGTGCCGGAATCGAAGCGCAAGGGTCCGCGCTACACGCCGCTGTCGAAGCGGCAGGACCGCCCGAACGCCATCCTGTGGCTGGTGCGCAACCATCCCGAGCTCAAGGACGCGCAGATCGCGCGGCTGGTCGGCACCACCAAGTCGACGATCGAGCAGATCCGCGAGCGCCGGCACTGGAACTCGGCCAACCTGCAGCCGATGGACCCGGTGACGCTGGGCCTCACCTCGCAGATCGACCTCGACATGGAAGTCAACCGCGCCTCGCGCGGTCGCGAGCAGGCACAGCCGGTCGCCGGCGACACGCTGCTGCCGGCCGCGCTGACCGAAAGGCTGACGCCCGCTCCGGAGAAGCCGAAGGACGAGGATCAGGAACTGGACGCCAACGCCGTCTTCGCCAAGCTTTCGGCGCTGAAGTCGAAGGACAAGAAAGAAGACGAGGAGTAGGCGCGCTTTCCCTTCTCTCCTTGTGGGAGAAGGTGTCGCCGGAGGCGACGGATGAGGGGTGTTCCAGGGAACGCCGACGCCTCATTCCGTCCAACACCCCTCATCCGTCTCGGCGCTACGCGCCGATCACCTTCCCCCACAAGGGGGGAAGGAGAGGTGCGGGCTTCAGCTCCGCGCCGCACGGTCGGGCGCCATGCCGTAGTCCTCGCTGCGCTCCACGGCGCGATAGAAGTCGGCGAGCTGCTTGCCGCGCTCGGGCTTGTAGATACGGCCGGCAATCACCACCGAAGCGATGCGGTCGATGCGGAAGGCGCGAAAATCGTCGCGCATCTCGCACCAGGCGACCAGGGTCCACACCTTGCCCCAGAACCACAGGCCGAGGGGTCGGATGTCGCGCGCCGTGCCGCGACCGGCTTCGTCCGAATAGTCGATGGTCAGCACCTGGCGCTTCTCGATGGCGCGCTCGATCAAGTCGATCGCTTCGCGCGCGGCATCGCTCACCACCCACATCGGCGTGTGGATCTCGGTGCGGGCGATGCGGTCCTTCTCGGTGTCGGGCAGCACGGCGCCGATCTTGACCAGCGCCTCGTCGGCCGCCCTTGCCATCGCCGCGCCGCCGAAGGCGCGCACCATGCGGGCGCCGGCGACCAGCGCCACGATCTCGTCACGCGTGAACATCAGCGGCGGAAGATCGAAACCCTCTCTCATCATGTAGCCGACACCCGCCTCGCCGTCGATCGGTACGCCGGTCGACTGCAAGTCGGCTATGTCGCGATAGATGGTCCGCTCGGAAACCTCGAGCCACGTCCCGAGCTTCTGCGCCGTGACCAACCGGCCACCGCGCAAATGCTGGACGATTTGAAAAAGCCTGTCGGCGCGGCGCATCGTTTAACCCCTTGGTTTCGGTTCTATGCATGCCGCGGTTCCAAAACCGGTACCCGCAGGTTCGAGGTAGCTTCAATAACGCAAACCTCCTGACAACATACTGTCAGGAGGCTGCGATGAAACCAACCGGGAACAGCGGCGTCCGTCCTGAAACCCAGCGTCTCAATCAACATTACAGCTAGGCGCCGCACAGCCGCTGTCCAAGTCGTGCGCCAAGAATTTTCAGTTCTTGCGCACGCGACCATCGTAGAGGTCCGGCCAACCGATGTCCTTGCGGATATCCGCCGGCAAAGTGTTCAGGAAACGCTGAGTGCGGATCTCGTTCCGCACGGTGCGGATCTTGCCGACATAGTTCTGCGTGCTGCGCAGGATGGTAAAACCGTTCATGACCAGGCTCCTCTTTTTCGATGAGAAGAGTATCTCACACCCCTGCTGACAGCAGTCTGTCAGGAGCTTGGCAGGTTGCCGGAGCCGGCGCCGGAAAGATCGACGCGGCCTTGGGCAACCGGCTGTTTGTCAGGAGAGTGCGGCTGGCCGAAGCGCCAAGAACCGCTTTGACAGCCGCCGGCGATACTGGTCAAAGGCGGCATGACGAAACTTCTCGCCCTTGTCATCATCGGCATCATGCTGATCCAGATCATCAAGCCGCTCGGCTGGCCGGGGCTGAAGCGCCGCAGCGACTTCTGGAAGCTGGCGCTGCTTGCCATGGCCGCGATCTCGCTGGCGGCCGTGCTTGGGCACTGGGCCTGAGGTCTGTCGATATTGGTCGCGCACGGCTTGTGTATGATGGCCTCCTTCGCTTGCGGGAATGAAGCCCGTCACGCGCAACAGTCCGGCCGGTCCTTGCCCTCGGCCTGATATTCGTCGTGCAGGCGCACCCAGTCCATCAGGCCGTGATAGGGTCCGTTCTCGTTGCGGCCCTTCGGCGTCATGTCGAGATAATGATAGGCGCCGATCAGAGCGTCGCCGCCGCGGGCGCGTGACATGAAGGTGAGGAAGATGTCGCCGTTTTCGTCGCGATAGAAGACGCTAGTGCCGGGCAGGTCCTTCGATCGCAGCGGGCGCTTCTCGAAATTATAGACGGTGTCGCCGGCCGCGATCTGCCTGTCGGTAAAGGAGACCTGCATGTCGAAGTTGAAGTCCGATGCGTAGGACGACACCCAGTCGAATTTCCAGCCCATGCGCTGCTTGTAGGGCAGGATCTCGGCCAACGGCGCCCGCGAGACGACGACGAGCGACACGTCGTGGTGTTTGAGATGCCTGTTGGCCCCGTCGATATGATCGGCGAGGAATGAGCAGCCCTCGCAGCGATGGTCCGAGCCGGGCGTCATCATGAAATGGTAGACGATCAGCTGGCTCTTGCCCGCGAACAGCTCCGCGAGGCGCTTCGGGCCCTGCTCGCTTTCGAAGACATAGTCCTTGCGGAGTTTGAGCCAGGGCAGTTGCCGCCGCTCGGCGGCGACGCAGTCGCGAAACCGCGTCAGCTCCTTCTCGCGTTCGAGGTGCCTTCTGTGCGCCTCGAACCAGTCGTCTCGCGAAACCACGGCATTGCGATGCATGACTATCTCCTGTCCTCTCCTGCCAAGGACGTTCGACATGGGCGCGACCCGACATCGCCGCCGCTGTTTCGATGCATCAGGTAGGAATGCGGCCGACAAAAACAAAACCCGGCCTAAAGCGCGTCGCGCCGGAACGGCCTCAGGCGACGCGCTTTAGGTTACTTGTCTTGATGCATGTCATTCGCCCAAAACCGCTGCGCACCCTCGGGGTCAAGCCCGTGGGCATGCTTTTGGGCGACATGCAATAGGCCCGGGTTTTCAGCGCTTTTGGGGAACCAGGTATCAGGCGGCTTTCTCCAACGCCGGCCGCCATTTCCCGAGCGCGGCCAGATGGTTCATGTGGGCGCGATGGATGAAGGCGGCCTGGCCGGCGGCGACGTTCGATGCCTTGCCGCTCCAGGCCTTCTGCGCGGCCGCCTGCAGGGCACGGCCATAGGAGAAGGAAAGCTTCCACGGATGCGGGCCGATGACGTTGATGGCGTTGAGGTTGGCCGTCGCTTCCTCGTCGTCTTGGCCGCCGGAAAGGAAGGCAATGCCCGGCACCGCCACGGGCACGGTTTCGCGGAACAGCTTTATCGTCTTCTCGGCAACCTGCTCGGGACTGTCCTTCTGGCCCGATTTCTTGCCGGAGATGACCATATTCGGCTTGAGGATGGTGCCTTCCAGTACCACGCGCGCGGCATACAGCTCGCCATAGAGCTTCAGCAAAGTCGCCTTGCTCACCTCGTAGCAGGTGTCGATCGAGTGGGCGCCGTCCATCAGCACTTCCGGCTCGACGATCGGCACGATGCCGGCCTCCTGGCAGAGCGCCGCATAGCGGGCAAGCGCGTGCGCGTTGGAGCCGATCGAGGTGGCCGAAGGCACTTCCTTGGCGATATCGATATCGATCACCGCGCGCCATTTGGCAAAACGGGCGCCGAGCTTGTAGTAGTCCGCCAGCCGCTCGCGCAGGCCGTCGAGACCCTCGGTGATGGTGTCGCCGGGAAAGCCGGCGAGAGGCTTGGCGCCCAAATCGACCTTGATGCCCGGGATGGCGCCGGAGGCCTTGATGATGTCGACCAGCGGCGTGCCGTCGGCAGCCTTCTGGCGGATGGTCTCGTCATAGAGAATGACGCCGGAGATGTACTTGGTCATCGCCTCCTTGGCGCGGAACATCATCTCGCGATAGTCGCGCCGGCTGTCGGCGGTCGATTCGACGCCGATGACGTCGAAACGCTTCTTGATGGTGCCGGAACTCTCATCGGCGGCCAAAAGGCCCTTGCCATCGGCCACGATCGCGGCGGCAATGTCTTCGAGACGTTCGCTCATGGTGCTCTCCTTGACGGTTATGTTCCGCGGCAAAGGCAATTCAGCGGGCACCGCTGAATTGCTTGGTAGCCATCTTTTCGCAATTCCGCACGGAAACAGCTGCGCACCATTCCTGGAATTGCTCAAGCAGAACACTACCGCCAAAGGAATGACGCCGGAAAGCTCGAATCGATTGAAAGTCTTTGAGACGCGGACGGCTCGCCGACTGTTGATCGTGTGATGGCTCCGGCCGGATTTCTGCAACGCCAAGCCCGCCTGGCGGCAGACGCTCAGCGCTTCAGCACCTCGACGCCGGGCAGCGGCTTGCCTTCCATCCACTCCAGAAAGGCGCCGCCGGCGGTCGAGACATAGGTGAAGTCGTCGGCAACGCCGGCATGGTTGAGCGCGGCCACCGTATCGCCGCCACCGGCGACCGAAACCAGCTTGCCTTCCTTGGTGCGGGCTGCCGCGTGCTTTGCCGCCGCGACCGTGGCGCGGTCGAAGGGCTCGATCTCGAAGGCGCCGAGCGGACCGTTCCACACAAGCGTCGCGGCGCGGTCGATCCAGTCGGTGACGGTCTTCACCGTCTTCTCGCCGACATCGAGGATCATGCCGTCGGCCGGTACGGCCTCGATAGCGACGGTTTCGCTCGCAGCACCGGCCTTGAACTCCCTCGCGACGACGCCGTCCGCGGGCAGGATGATGGCGCAGCCGGCTTCGGCCGCCTCGATCATGATCTGCTTGGCGGTGGAGGCCAAGTCATGCTCGCAGAGCGATTTGCCGACATCGGTGCCGCGTGCGGCAAGGAAGGTGTTGGCCATGCCGCCGCCGATGACCAGCGCATCGACCTTCTTCACCAGGTTCATCAGAAGATCGATCTTGGTCGAGACCTTGGCGCCGCCGACGATGGCCACCACCGGCCGCACCGGATCGCCGAGGCCCTTTTCCAGCGCATCGAGCTCGGCCTGCATGGTGCGGCCGGCATAGGCCGGCAGCCGGTGCGCCAGGCCCTCGGTCGACGCGTGCGCGCGGTGCGCGGCGGAAAAGGCGTCGTTGACATAGATGTCGCCATTGGCGGCGAGCTTTTCGGTGAAGGCCGGCTCGTTCTTCTCCTCGGCCTTGTAGAAGCGGGTGTTCTCCAGAAGCAGGACGTCGCCGTCCTTCATGGCGGCAACGGCGCCTGCCGCCTTGTCGCCGATGCAATCGGCGGCGAAGCCGACCGGACGGCCGAGCACGTCAGCAGTGGCGCGGGCGATCGGCTCCAGCGAGAATTCGGCCGACGGGCCGTCTTTCGGACGGCCGAAATGCGCGAGCAGGATGACCTTGGCGCCCTTGCCGGAAAGCTCGGAAATCGTCGGCGCGATGCGCTCGATGCGCGTGGCATCTGTCACCTTGCCGTCGGCAACAGGTACGTTGAGGTCGACGCGCACCAGGACGCGCTTGCCGCTGACGGCATCGATATCGTCGAGTGTCTTGAAGCCGGCCATGGTCGTTCCTTTTTAGCGAAAAACGCGGCGACCTTACCCGGCACCGGGGACGATGCAAGGGCTGCGTTGAAGCGCGCGCGCAAAAATGATGTCGTTGTGTGACGTCATCCTTCGGTCGCGGCTTTTTGCACCGCGGGCTCGGACGCCGCCGTTTCGCCTGGTTCGCTTTCGTCGGCTTGCGTTTGAGCGGGCTTGCGCCAGTTGCGGATGAAGGCGACGACGCGGTCGGCGATCTCGCCGGCGCTCAGGAAAACCGGCACACGCGCCACCGGCGCGGTCGGCTCGAAGGACAGGCCAAGGCCAGTGATGCGGCCCTTCTCGTCGACGTCGCGCACGATCAGCTCGATCGGGCCGATCATCACCCGGTCGGCATATTCGGCGTGGCCGCCGAGCCGCTCGGTGACCAGCGCTGCGACCGTGAGCTTCTGTTCGGCCTCGGTGAGGCCCGGCGCGTAGGCGGCTTCCAGCTCACCCGCCGGGCGGGCCGGATCGACGGCGAAGGCGCCGAAGAAATCGGCATCCTCGGGGTCGACCACGGCACGGCTGGCGAACAGCTTGTCGAGCAGGCGCGGATAGCGGTCCGGCACGAAGATGTAGACCTGGTCGCCAGCGGTTAGCCTGCCCATGTCCTGGAAACGCATCGAGCGGCCGTCGCGCAGCACCAGCGAGGGCCTCGCCCAGCGCGGGATGCGCTCGCCACGCGCCACCGGACTGCCCGGTGCCACGCGATAGGCGAGCAGCTCGTGATGCGCCGAGCCCGGCAACTCGAGCTCGACCTTGTCGAGCGGCCCGAGCCGCGCAGGGACGATGAGGCCCAGGCGGCGTGCCAGCGGGCCGACGGTCCAGCCTTGCACCACCAGCGACACCAGGACGATGATGAAGGCGACGTTGAAGATCAGCCGGCCGTTGGCGAGGCCGCCGAGCAGCGGTGTGATGGCAAGCAGAATCGAGACGGCGCCGCGCAAGCCGACCCAGGAGACGAAGGCGACTTCGGGACGCGGCAGGCGGAACGGGATCAGGCAGAGCCAGACGGCTAAAGGCCGGGCCACGAAGATCAGGAACAGGCCGAGCATGACCGCGGGCACCAGGATCGCCGGAAATTGCGAGGGCGTGGCAAACAGGCCGAGGATCAGGAACATGATGATTTGCGCCAGCCACGACATGCCGTCCTGGAAGCGCTTGAGAATGGTGACTGCGCGGATGTCTGAATTGCCGGCGACGAGGCCTGCGAGATAGACGGCCAGGAAGCCCGAGCCGCCGACGGCGCCGGCGGCCGCGAACACCATCAGCGAAAGCGTCAGCACGAAGATCGGCAGCAGGCCGTGGTCGAGGTTCAGCCGCTCGACGAGGCGAACGATGCCAAGGCCGCCGAGCACGCCGATGACGGCGCCAAGCCCCATATTGATGAGGAAGCCGATTGCCAAATTGGTGGCGAGAAAGCTCGCCTCCGGGTTGGCATGTGCGGCGATGATCTCGACCAAAGTGATGGTCAGGAAAATGGCGATCGGGTCGTTGGTGCCGGATTCGACCTCGAGCGTCGAACGAACGCGCTCGCGCAGATGGATCTCGCCGGCACGCAGCAGGAAGAACACCGCCGCCGCGTCGGTCGAGGCGACGGCGGCGCCGAGCAGCGAGGATTCCAGCCAGCTGAGATTCAGCAGATAAAAGGCGGCGACGCCGAAAATGCCCGTGGTCAGAACGACGCCGACGGTGGCCAGCGATAGCGCCGGTCCGGCTGCCTGGCGCAAGGCGTTGAGCGGCGTGCCGAAACCGGAATCGAACAGAATGATCGCCAGCGCAAGTGAGCCGGCAAAGTAAGCCAGCCGCGCATTGTCGAATTCGATGCCGAGGCCGTCGACACCCGTGACGAGGCCGATGCAAAGGAAGAGGAGCAGCAGAGGTGCGCCGAAGCGGAAGGCGATCAGGCTCGAAAAGGCGGCGGCGACAACAAGCGCTGTGCCGACCAGCGTCACGAGATAGATCGCATGCTCCATCCGGAATTGCCCCTCAAATCCGCGTCCCTCCCGCTTTACGGCAGAGTGGGGCGAAGACATGACCAGTGCAAGGCGGCAGCGTGGTTTTTTGCCCCATGCCGCTGATGTCGAACGAAAAACGCCCGGCCGAAGCCGGGCGTTTCACACGATCAAAGGAAGCCTGCGATCAGGCGATGGTCTTGCCGAAGGCGACGGCGGTGTCGCCCATGCGGTTGGAGAAGCCCCATTCGTTGTCGTACCAGGACAGCACCGAGACGAAATTGCCGTCCATGACCTTGGTCTGGTCGAGCGCCGCGATCGAGGAGTGCGGATCGTGGTTGAAGTCGATCGAGACATTCGGGTGATGGGTGACCGACAGGATGCCTTTCAGCTTGCCCTTGGAGGCGGCGATGAGCGCCTCATTGATCTCCTGCGGTGTGGTCGAGCGCTTGGCGATGAACTTGAAGTCGACGACCGAGACATTCGGGGTCGGCACGCGGATCGAAATGCCGTCGAGCTTGCCCTTGAGGTCGGGCAGCACGAGGCCGATCGCCTTGGCAGCACCCGTCGAGGTCGGGATCTGCGACAGCGCCGCCGCGCGGGCGCGATAGAGATCCTTGTGCATGGTGTCCAGCGTCGGCTGGTCGCCGGTGTAGGAGTGGATCGTCGTCATCATGCCCTTCTCGATGCCGACGGTCTCGTGCAGCACGGCGGCCAGCGGCGCCAGGCAGTTGGTGGTGCAGGACGCGTTCGAGATGACGACGTGGTCCTTGGTCAGCTTGTCATGGTTGATGCCGTAGACGACCGTGAGATCGGCGCCGTCGGACGGTGCCGAGACGATGACGCGCTTGGCGCCGGCGGCCAGATGCGCGGCCGCCTTGTCGCGGGCGGTGAAGATGCCGGTGCATTCGAGCGCGATGTCGATGCCGAGCTCCTTCCAGGGCAGCTGGGTCGGATCCTTGATGGCGGTGACCTTGAACTTCTCCTTGCCGACGGAGATCTGGTCGCCGTCGACCGTCACTTCATGCGGGAAACGGCCGTGCACGCTGTCATAGCGGAGCAGATGCGCGTTGGTCTCGACCGGGCCGAGGTCGTTGACGGCGACCACGTCGATGTCCTTGCGGCCGGACTCGTGGATCGCGCGCAGGACGTTGCGGCCGATGCGGCCAAATCCGTTGATGGCAACTCTGACGGTCATTTTTCTCTCCCTAGGGGCCTGGAAAGCGGACGGTTCCGCAGCTTCATAACGGCGGGCGGGCAAAGAATCCAGCCGCAGAAGGCCAAGTTTAAATCGATTAGGTCAGTCCAGCCCGACGCAACCCATTGAATGGTTTCGCCGGACTGGCCCTTCCTGCTTCCATATGTCGCTCAAAACCGCTGCGCGCTTTGAGCGACATGCGATGGCTCACTTGCCGTGCAGGCGCGTTTCCACGGCCTTTGCCGCGGCCTCGGCGGTGATGCCGAAATGCGGGTAGAGCTGTTCGATCGAGCCGGAAGCGCCGAAGCCGGTCATGCCGACGAAGATGCCGTCGGTGCCGATGAGGTGGTCCCAGCCTTGGCGGATGCCGGCCTCGATGGCGACCTTCACCTTGGCGTTGCCGATGGTCTTCTTGCGGTAGTCCTCGCTCTGCCGGTCGAACAGCTCGAAGCAGGGCACCGAGACGACGCGGGTCGGGTGGCCATGTTTTTCGAGCAGCTCGCGAGCGCCGAGGGCAACCTCCACCTCCGAGCCCGTGGCGAAGATCGTCACCGCCGCCTCGCCGTTTGCCGCGGCGAGCTCATAGGCCCCGGAGGCGCAGAGGTTCTCCTCGCTGAATTCGGTGCGAACGGTCGGCAGGTTCTGACGGGTCAGCGCCAGCGTCGACGGCGTCTTTTCCGATTTGAGCGCCAGCTGCCAGCATTCCGCCGTCTCGACCGCGTCGGCCGGGCGGAACACGTTGTGGTTCGGGATGGCGCGAAGCGCCGCCAGATGCTCGACCGGCTGGTGGGTCGGGCCGTCCTCGCCGAGGCCGATCGAGTCATGCGTCATGACGAAGATCGAGCGGATGCCCATCAGCGAGGCAAGGCGCATCGAGGGGCGCGCATAGTCGGAGAAGCACAGGAAGGTGCCGCCATAGGCGATCAGCCCGCCATGCAGCGTCAAGCCGTTGATCGCCGCCGCCATGCCGTGCTCGCGGATGCCGTAATGGATATAGCGCTGGCCGTAATCGTCCGGCGTGATGTTCTTGGTCTGGCTGGTCTTGGTGTTGTTGGAGCCGGTGAGGTCGGCCGAGCCGCCGATGGTTTCGGGAACCGCGCCGTTGATCACTTCCAGCGCCATTTCCGAAGACTTGCGGGTGGCGACCTTCGGCTTGTCGGCCGAGAGCTTCTTCTTGTAGTCGGAGATGACGGAGTCGAAATTGCCCGGCAGCTTGCCGCCGAGGCGGCGCTCGAATTCGCCCTGCAGTTTGGCGTCGGCCTTGGCAAGGCGGCCTTCCCAATCGGCGCGCGCCTTGGCGCCGCCGGCGCCGACCGCGCGCCATGCGTCGAGGATGTCGGCCGGTATCTCGAAGGGCGGCGACTCCCAGTTGAAGAACTTGCGGGCACCGGCGATTTCCTCGGCGCCGAGCGGCGAACCATGCGCCTTGTTGGTGCCGGCCTTGGTCGGGGCGCCGAAGCCGATGGTCGTCTTGCAGGCGATCATCGTCGGCTTGTCGGAATGGCGGGCGGCCTCGATGGCATAGGCGATCGCTTCCGGATCGGTGCCGTCGATGTGGCTGGCGTTCCAGCCGCTAGCCTGGAAGCGAGCGACCTGATCGGTGTTGTCGGCAAGCGAGACCGGTCCATCGATCGAGATGTTGTTGTTGTCCCAGAAGACGATCAGCTTGTTGAGCTTGAGGTGACCGGCCAGCGCGATGGCTTCCTGGGAAACGCCTTCCATCAGGCAGCCGTCGCCGGCCAGCACATAGGTGTAGTGATTGACGAGGTCGTTGCCGAAGGCGGCGTTCATGATGCGCTCGCCGAGCGCGAAGCCGACCGAGTTGGCGAGGCCCTGGCCGAGCGGACCGGTGGTGGTCTCGATGCCGGCGGCATGGCCGTATTCGGGATGCCCCGCGGTCCTCGATCCGAGCTGCCGGAAATTCTTGATCTGGTCGATCGTCATGTCCTCGTAGCCGGTGAGGTAGAGGAGCGAGTAGAGCAGCATCGAGCCGTGGCCGGCCGACAGGATGAAGCGGTCGCGGTCGGCCCAATGCGGGGCCTTGGCGTCGAATTTCAGGAAGCGGGTGAACAGCACCGTGGCGATGTCGGCGCAACCCATCGGCAGGCCGGGGTGGCCGGAATTCGCCTTCTCGACGGCGTCCATGGAAAGGAAACGGATCGCATTGGCCATCCGATCATGTTGTTCGCGCGAGGTCATGCTTCCTCCGGAAATAGGGGTTGGAGCCTTGGGAGAGCCCTTGGAAAGGATGCCGCGACACATAGCAGGCGCGGCCTTTTAGTCAACAAATCGGTCGGTTTTTGCCAGGCTTGTGATGGGGCCGCGCACGCTACATTAGCGTTAGCGGGGGACAGTCGCGAGAGCTTTATTGACGCGCGCTTCACCCGGCGCCTAATCTTTCCGAGATAACGCGTTCTGAACGCGAGCGATTCGGTGACGGGCAGGGCATAGGACGAAGGCCATGACCGGGGAAGCGACCCTCAAAGAAGTCATCGCCAGGCTCGGCAAAGCCATGGAAGGGCTGGAAAACGCCGTGGCGGCGCGGCTCGAGCATGAGCGCGACTATACGGAAGCCGAGGCCGAGGTGCAGCGCATGAACGCCGACCGCTCGCGGCTGGCGCAGGAGCTCGACAATTCCGAGGCCCGCGCCGAACGGCTGGAAGATGCCAACAAGGAAGTGTCGCGCCGACTGGTGACCGCCATGGAAACCATCCGCGCCGTGTTGGACAGGTAGGGCTCGACAGGTACGCCAATGGCACAGGTCACGGTTTCCATCGACGGCAAGCAGTATCGGATGGCTTGCGACGAGGGCCAGGAAGAGCATCTGATCGACCTCGCCGAGCGCTTCGACCGTTATGTCATGCATCTGAAGGATTCCTTCGGCGAGATCGGCGACCAGCGGCTGACCGTCATGGCCGGCATCATGGTCATGGACGAGCTCTCGGAGCTCTCCAAGCGCGTCAAGGGCATGGAGAGCGAGGTGCTGACGCTCCGCAAGACGCGCGACGAGGCGCTGACCAAGGCCGACAAGAGCGACAGCGTGCTGACCACCGCGCTTGCAGCACTGGCGCAGCGCATGGAAGATCTGGCGACGACGCTGGCGGTGAAGAAGGCTTAAAAGCGCGTCGCAACAAAACGGATTCAGGCGACACGCTTTAAGCCCCTATTTTGATGCATGTCGTTTTCCCAAAACCGTTGCGCACTTTTGGGCGACATGCATTGAGCCGCCCCACAGGGACCCAATATCCGTCGCGGAAATTCCTGCTGTCTTTTCCAGGAAAAGACGAAATTTTTCCGCTCCCTCGATCACGCTTGCCGACACAAGCCTTTTGAACCGGACCGTGCGGCGGTATAGAAGGCAGAGCCGCCGATGGGTTGGCCCATGCCGGCGAAATGTCACAGGGTTGGGAGCAACGTCATGAGCCTTCGTATCAACGATACCGCGCCGGACTTCACGGCCGAGACCACGCAAGGGACGATCAATTTCCATCAATGGATCGGTGACGGCTGGGCAGTGCTTTTCAGCCATCCGAAGAACTTCACGCCGGTCTGCACGACCGAGCTCGGCACGATGGCCGGGCTGGAAGGCGAATTCAAAAAGCGCAACGTCAAGATCATCGGCATTTCGGTCGATCCGGTATCGAGCCATGAGAAGTGGCATGCCGACATCAAGACCGCGACCGGCCAGACGGTGAACTACCCGCTGATCGGCGACAAGGACCTCAAGGTCGCCAAGCTTTACGAGATGCTGCCGGCCGGCGCCGGCGAGACCTCGGAAGGGCGCACGCCGGCCGACAACGCCACCGTGCGTTCGGTCTACGTCATCGGCCCGGACAAGAAGATCAAGCTGGTGCTGACCTATCCGATGACCACGGGGCGTAACTTCGACGAGATCCTGCGCGTCATCGATTCCATCCAGCTGACGGCCAAGCACCAGGTGGCGACGCCGGCGAACTGGAAGCAGGGCGAGGACGTCATCATCACTGCCGCCGTCTCCAATGAGGACGCGATCAAGCGCTTCGGCGCCTACGAGACGGTGCTGCCGTATCTGAGGAAGACCAAGCAGCCTACGGCGTGAGCTTTCCTTCTCCCCGTTCTACGGAGAGAAGGTGCCCGAAGGGCGGATGAGGGGGCAGCGCGGCGTTCGGAGATGATCGCGCCTCCGCTGCTGCCTCGCATGCGATCGTTTGGCCTGAACGACAATCTCGCGGACTCGGCGCTGCCCCTCATTGCCCTGCCGGGCATTTCTCCCCGTATATTGACAGGGAGAAGGGGCTGGTTCGCCGCTTTCGCCAATTGAAAACGGCGGCGCCAGATGTTGGCGCCGCCGTTTTGTTTTCGCGTATTGCCTTTAAGCTTTAAGCCGCCGGCTGCGCTTCGATGGTGCGCAGCGCCTGGCTCTGGCGCTTGGCCGCGGCCTTGACCGCGTCCTGCACCTTCTCGAAGGCGCGCACCTCGATTTGGCGCACGCGCTCGCGGCTGATGTCGAACTCCGCCGACAGCTCTTCCAGCGTCAGCGGCTCTTCGGCCAGACGGCGCGCCTCGAAGATGCGCCGCTCGCGATCGTTGAGCACCGACAGAGCGCCCGACAGCATGGCGCGCCGGCTTTCCAGCTCGTCCTGCTCGATCAGCATCTCTTCCTGGCTTTCGTGGTCATCGACCAGCCAGTCCTGCCATTCGCCGGATTCACCCTCGCTCGCCCGGATCGGGGCGTTGAGCGAGGCGTCACCCGACAGGCGGCGGTTCATCGACACCACCTCCGCCTCGGAAACGTTGAGGCGGGTGGCGATCTCGGCGATCTGGTCGGGCTTCAAATCGCCGTCGTCGAGCGCCTGGATTCTGCCCTTCACCTTGCGCAGGTTGAAGAACAGGCGCTTCTGATTGGCGGTGGTGCCCATTTTGACCAGGCTCCACGAACGCAGGATGTATTCCTGGATCGAGGCCTTGATCCACCACATGGCGTAGGTGGCGAGGCGGAAGCCTCGCTCCGGTTCGAATTTCTTCACGGCCTGCATGAGGCCGACATTGCCTTCCGAGATCACCTCGCCGATCGGCAGGCCGTAGCCGCGATAGCCCATGGCGATCTTGGCGACGAGCCGCAAATGGCTGGTGACGAGCTTGTGCGCGGCGGAAGTGTCCTGATGCTCGGCGTAACGCTTGGCGAGCATGTACTCTTCCTGCGGCTGAAGCATCGGAAAGCGACGGATTTCTTCCAGGTAACGGGCGAGACCGCCTTCACCGGAAACGATACTGGGTAGTGACTGGGCCATGATTGCGCCCCCTCTCTATTGGAGTGATGCCCCCTTAACGCGGCGGGCATGTGACGCGAATGCCAATCGGCTCATCCGCGACAACTGGTGTATATAGGAACAAAACCAGAAAGGACAGGCATTTGTTCAACACGAAACAGTGTGTCACGCTTAAGTGAACAACGCCAGTCAGGTTTTTTGATGGCTGGTTTGAAGCGTCTTGATGGCGGTTCAGAACTTGCGAAAGCCGCCCACGAGTTCCTCCATGTCCCTCGGCATCGACGCCTCGAACCTCATCGTTAGATGGGTGGTCGGGTGTCGGAATTCAAGAAGCCAGGCGTGCAGCGCCTGCCGGGAAAATGCCTTGACCTCGCTTTTCAGCGGTTCCGGCAGCCGGTTGGCCTTGGTGCGGAAGGCCTGGCCGTAGTCAGGATCGCCGATCACGGGGTGGCCGATATGCGCCATATGGACCCGGATCTGGTGCGTGCGACCGGTTTCGAGCCGGCATTCGACCAGGCTTGCGGTGGTGAATTCCTTCTGCTCCTCGCCGAAACGCTCGATGACGGTGAAATGGGTGACGGCATGCCGGGCATCGTCTCGGCCTTGGGGAACCACCGCGCGGCGGACGCGATCGGCGGCGCGGCCGAGCGGCGCGTCGACGGTGCCGGTCGGCCGCTGTGGAATGCCCCAGACCAGCGCCAGATAGGCGCGTTCGAGATCGCCGGTGCGACCGTGGTCGGCGAAGGCCTCCGACAGCGCCTTGTGGGCGCGGTCGGTCTTGGCCACCACCATGACGCCGCTGGTCTCCTTGTCCAGCCGATGGACGATGCCCGGCCGTTTGACGCCGCCGATGCCGGAGAGACTGTCGCCGCAGTGATGGATCAGCGCGTTGACCAGCGTGCCGGTCCAGTTGCCGGCGCCGGGATGGACGACCAGTCCGGCAGGCTTGTTGATGACGATCAGCTCATCGTCCTCGTAAAGGATGTCGAGAGGAATGTCCTCGCCTTGCGGCTCGGCCGGCTCCGGCTCCGGCATGACGATTAAGACGCGCTCGCCCGTCGCCATCTTGCGCCTGACCTCCCCGACCGGCTTGCCGGCGATCGAGACCGCGCCCTGCCGGATCAGGGTTTGCACGCGGCTGCGCGAGATTTCCGGACCGAGCCGGGCGGCGAGCCACTGGTCGAGGCGCTGGCCGGCGGCATCGGCGCCGGCTTCCAGCTCTACCGCCCCGGTCAACTCATCGCCTGGCAATTCATCCTGCATCAAAATCGGGGCCCTATCAAAATCCGGGTGTCTTCGTTATGAGCGCTCATCGAAACCCGTTGCGGACTGTTTAGCCATGGCCCGGCCGATCGCCGATGAAGATGAGGAAAAGCCGCTCGACCCCGCGGCGGAAAAGGTGCGCAGGAAGCTCATACGCTTCATGATCGTCAATCTCGGCCTTCTGTTCCTCGCCCTTATGGTGGTGATCGGGGCCCTTGTCTACAAAGCCCGCAATGCGCCGGTTGTTGGATCGACGCCTGCCGGCGATGTCCAGGCTCCGGCCGGGGCGCCGCTCAGCGGCGACATCGTGCTGCCGGTAGGCACCAAGGTGGTCAGCCAGGCGCTGTCCGGCAACCGCCTGTCGATCGACGCCGAGCTTGCCGACGGCAGCCGTTCCATCTTCGTCTACGACATTGCCGAGCGCCGAATGATCGGCCAGTTCGCGATCCGCAGCAAATGAGCGGCTTTGCCGAACATCGCAGCATCGCGACCGTGGCGCTCGTCGTCGAAAATTATGACGACGCGATCGCCTGGTATGTCGAGCGGCTCGGCTTCGTGCTGACCGACGACGTCGACCTCGGCGGCGGCAAGCGCTGGGTGACGGTCGCGCCGGCAAACGGGCAGGGTGCGCGGCTGCTCCTGGCGGAGGCTGCCGGCGAGGCGCAGGCGAACCGTATCGGCGACCAGACCGGCGGCCGGGTGTTTCTCTTCCTGGAAACGGACGACTTCGCCCGGGATCACCAGGCGATGCTTGCCAAGGGCATCGCGTTCCGCGAGGCGCCGCGCCATGAGGCCTATGGGACGGTAGCGGTGTTTGCCGATCTCTACGGCAATCTCTGGGACCTGATCGAGCCGAAACGGCCGGGTTGAACGGGGCCGTTCGGCAAAGTCTGCGAACAGCGCGAAACCCCAGTTGCTTTTTCGCGGCCTTCATCCTATGTAGCCGGTTCTTGAGCGCGCCCATCGTCTAGCGGTCAGGACACCGCCCTCTCACGGCGGTAACAGGGGTTCGATTCCCCTTGGGCGTACCATCTCTCAGACAGGGCTTCTCCAGGCTGCCGGCGCTGAAACCCGCGTCCAAGTCTAAATGCGGGCTTGGGTCCTTTCACGGGATGCCTGCTCCAACAACCGCGACAGGTGCTGGAGGTGCATCGATTGGGCATCTTCGAGCAACTGCAGAAAGTTGGACGCCTTGCCTCGCGGCAACCGGCGGCGCTTCAGCGCAGCGATGCGCGCACGCTGGCGCTTGATGTGCTGCTCGGCTTGCAGAACGTGTCGTTCCGCCATTTGGATGTCGTCGGCCAGGGCCATAAGCGATAAACGGTCGGGCGGTCAGAGCGTTCCGTTGGGGAGGCCGGCATCTGAAAGCGCGGCCCCCGGGATTGGGCCGACCCAGGCCATAGCTGCCGGCGGCGGATTGTTTCGGCAAGTTCCGCGAAAGCGTCGACAATGCCTGTGCCGCTCTTGGCGCTCACGAACCTGACGCTCGACCGCGCGAACTGGCCGATCCGTTGGGGGCTTCCGCGCCATGCGACGAGACGGGCTCTACGGCGCGCTCAACCATTCGATCTATTCCGGCAAGCCGAAAAGTGTTTGCGCGCCTGCTATTCCTCTGAGCGGATGACTGCCCATGGCGATCATCGGCTCGGTCGTTTCCCTCTCGAACGCCGTCGATGCGAGCACCGTCTGCCCTAACGGCTTGCACAGCCCTTCGATGCGGCTGACAAGGTTTACAGCCTTGCCGATCGCGGTGAAATCCAACCTGCCGGCAGTGCCGATGTTCCCCCAAAGCATCTCGCCGACATGCAGGCCAATGCCGTATCCGAACTCAGGGCTGCCGTTGCGGTGCCGAGTTTGGTTGAGATGATCTATCCCGGCGCGTGTGGCTTTCACGGCGCGTACCGCCGCGTCACATGCGGCCCTCGAATCGCGCTCGCCGATCGGGAAAATCGCGAGGACGCCATCACCGATAAACTTGAGAACCTCGCCACCAAATGCGTGCACCGCGCCGGCGACGCAATCGAACCAGGCATCAAGTATCGATACGATCTCGCCTGCATCGTGAACTTCGGATAGATCGGTGAAACCTCGAAGGTCCGCGCACAGAAGCGCAGCCCGTATCGTCTCTCCCTTTACTCGACGAGAACGACCGTTGAGCACATGCGCTGCGCTGCGCTTTCCCAAATATGCTTCGAGCAATGCTCGTTTCGCAGACCGTTCCGCGAGTGCGGTCATCGGAGCCGCAGCGAACCGGGAGATTTGCCGCAGCAGCTCCGACTGCGCCTCATCCGGAGTATGATCGAACGCCCATACCAAAGTCGGGGCGACACCGACCGCTCCCTCGTCGAACACGATCGCCCGCGTCGTGCCAAGCCACTCGCGCAGCACGAGCCGGGGATCGGCATTCTGGCGGTCGGCGCCTATCCCCAAAGCCTCGACCACTTCACCGCCAGGCGCTCGCCAGAGCCAGATGCGGCGTGAAATGATCGGGTCGGGAGCATCCTGCGCCAGCGCGCCGGCAATGGTCGGCAAGCCGTCTTCGATCAAATGCGTCGAGAGCTGCAATAGAAGTCGCCCACCATCGCCAATATGCGCGGCATCGTCCAGAAGGAATGAAAGCGAGTTTGCGAGAAGCATCTGTAGAGGGTCGCTCGGCACCGGCTCATGCTTACGCCTCGAACATTTTCTTGCAACTCCCCACATTCGCTTCAATCATGCACGGCATTCGATGTCGATGTAACCTGGGCGGATGTGACCTGGAGCGAGCGATGGCGGAATCGGTTTACACAGAGATTGAGGTCGCGGCGCCACAAGCGACCGTGTTCGCGCTTTTGACCGATCCGGAACAGATCGTGCGATGGATCGGGACCGAAGCGAATTTGGATGCAACGCCGGGCGGTCTGTTCCTCGTCAATGTCGGTGGTCGCCATATGGCGCGCGGTGAGTTCACCGAGGTGATTCCGGTCCACCGTCTTGCCTACAGTTTTGGCTGGGATGACAACGCGACCGTGCCGCCCGGCTCCAGTCATGTCGAGATCGACCTGATCGCGAGGGATGCGGGGACACTGATCCGTTTAACGCACAGCGGATTGCCGAACGCAGAGGAGCGTGACAGCCATCGAAAGGGATGGGAGCACTACCTCTCCAGGCTGAAGATCACTGCCGATGGGGGACATGCCGGTCCCGACGTGCCGATGAAGACTACGTGATTTTCATCAAGGGTCGCGGATGCCCGTCATGCAAAAATTTGGATGCCTTGGCAAGCGCAGATCTCCGTCGAGCGACCGTCAAAGCTTGGACCGACCACTATAGCTGCCGGCGACGAATCGTTTCGGCGAGTTCGGCAAAGGCATCCACGATTCCCTCGCCGCTCTTGGCGCTTACGAACTTGACGCTCGATCGGGCGAGCTGGCCGATCTGTTCGGCGCTTCCGGGCGCTTCGGCGAGATCGATCTTGTTCACCAGGGCCCTCAATGGCCTGCCTGGGAATCTCGTCTCGAAATTGCGGGCCAGTTCGACCATGCGCGTCACCGTTTGCGGGCGCGTCACGTCCGATACGACAATCGCTGCCGAAGCGCCGGTAACGTAAACGGTGTCGAAAATACGCATGCCGAAATCGCCGTCCGTGTCCCAGAGCACCAGACGCGTCGCTTCGTCCGCGCGAGCCGGATCGGCGGGAACGTCGTAGCTTAGAACTTCGACGCCGAGCGTGGATTTGTATTCGCCGTCGAAACGATCGTGCACGAGACGGTACATGATCGATGTCTTGCCCACCCCCATGTCGCCCAGCAGCATGACCTTCGCGGTAAACATTACTGGAGGCGCTCGGCTCGAAACACGTTTTCGAAGGTGACCCGGCGGTTCCCTTCGCTCGGCACGTCGGAGATGGGCACCGAGGACGAGCGCGAAACCACAAACAGGCGCGAAGGCTCGATGCCGAGCGAGGTCAACGCCCGCACCACCTGATCGGCCCTCTTGCGGGCAACCACGTGGTTGATGGAGTCCGTTCCGGTATCGTCGGCGTGGCCGACGACACGGATCCTCAGATCGTTGCCCTCAAGCAGCCCGGCCAGATCGCGGATCTGTCGGTCCGCCTCCTTGTCGTCGGCAAAAGCGTCGGCTGTGCCAAAGAAGATTGCCGTCGAGGCCATGAAGCGGTCGAGCCGCCCGGCGGGGCTGTCGGCTACCGAGCGCAGGGCGTCGTATTGCTGGTTTCTGGACCGTGTTTCCTCGGCGATCGCCGCGCGTGTCTCGTCGATACGCGCCTGCAGGCTGGCAAGGGATTGCAGCTCCCGCGCACTTGACCCGCGCGTTTCATCGATACGGGCCTGTAGGCCGGCGAGAGACTGTCGCTGCTCGGCGATCGCCGCGCCTGCTTCCCCGACGGACTTCTGCAGACTGGTGAGTGACTGTTGCTGTTCGGTGATCGCGTTGCCGGTTTCACCGCCGGACTTCTGCAAGTCGGCGAGGGATCGTTGCAGCTCAGCGACCGACTGGCGCGTTCCATCGATGCTTGCCTGGATGCCGGCCAAGGATTGCCGCACGGCGTCGACATCGGCGCGCAGCGCCGCCGGCTGTTCCATTCCCGGCACAACGCCGATCCGGTCGACGATCCGATACGGGGCGGCCGCCTTGGCCAAGGCGCCGACCAGCGGAGCGACCTCCACCTGGCTGGGCTCTATCCCGGACACCGACACGGTGCGATTGCCATGGTCGAAGTCCAGCCGCAGCGGGAAAGACTGCAGCAGCGGCTCCTTGCCGACAAGGTCGTGCAGCGCGTCATTCGCCCGCCGCTCCAGCATCGTCCGGGTGAGGTAGACGCCAGCCAGCCATGCCAGCCCGGCGGCAACGAGAGCAGCGAGCACGAGCAGGACGACCTTCCCGCCCCGGCGCGGCTTCCTGTCCAGGGAAGCATCGGCTTCGATCGATGCGGCCAGCGACACCAGCGTGGCGGTGTCGCAGTCGCCATCCATGCCCTCGATCGTGTCGAAGAAAAGCGAATTGATCCTGGCGTCGTCCGCGGGGCGCAGGGGACCGATGCATTCCGCCGCCAGGATGAACCGGGGCGAGGCGCGGAGCACGATCTCCCGTCCGCCGAAGTCGAGCTTCTCAAGGTTGCCTTCGCCCGCGAGCGCCTGGACGGAAAATTCCAGGATCGCCGCGACCATGGCGCTCAGCAGATCGGCCCTCTCGTCGGGGATCGCTTCGCGCTTCCAATCCGCGACGAGGCGCCCGTTGCCGCGCTCGATCATCAGCAGCCGGCTGACGCGCGGCGGGCTGGCGTTCGCCAGAACGAACTCGCTGATCGGGCGGCCGGTCGCCAGCGACTTGACGCGACCGACCCACAGCTCCGTCGACGTCAGAGCATTGAGGCGCTGCTCCAGCCGCGCCACGAGCTCCTTGAAGGCATTTGCCACAGCCGCGCTGACCAGTCGCCCGGTGATCGGGTAGAGCGCATCGACCATGAGGTCGCGTGAATTCCTGATCTCGCTCCTGATCGCGGAGACCACCGACGGGGCGATGACATTCGCCAGCTCGCGCGGCCGGCTGACTTCCGCGCGTTCAAGCGCGGCGACCAGTATGTCGGCCGTCGCCGCTTCGAGACGGTCGGGGTTGCCTATATATTGCTGAAGGAGAGCGACATCGGCTCCCAGCGCTTCAAGACGCGCGGCCTCCGGTTGAAAGAGCAAGGTCTTGAGCTGCTCGATCTCACGGTTCTGGCCGACGGCGGAAGTCATGCTACCTTCCCGTGGCGGAACCCAGCCTGGTTATGGTTGCGCCAAGCTCCGAAATCGCGGCGCCGATGTCCCTGTGCGAGGCGAGCCGTTTCTGCTCCGTATCCTGCTCGAGCTCCTGCAGCCGGGCTTGCAGCGCTGCGACCTCCTTGGCGAAATCTGCCTGCAGCAGTTTGAGAGAGGCCTGCATCTCCTCTCGCAAACCGGCCAGGTTGTTCTCGATCGATCGCTGCGCGCCCCCGAACAGCAGATTGCGGACCTGATCGATGGTCGCTTCGGGATGGACTGTCGCTTCCGATCCGTTGGCGGAAGCGGCTCCGCCCGCGGCTTTTCCAGCTTGCTCGGCGCCTTTCATGGTCATTCCCCGGTTAATCCTACGCTTAACGACACTGTCGTGACCGTTATACCAAATCCCAATTCATATGACAGGCAATTGACTTGGTACGGGATCGCGGGCCGGCACGGATCGAACGTGGCATTGGTGCCGGGCCATCGTCACGTACCGCAATGAGGAGTCTCATGCCAGCCTTACCTTCCTTCCGGAGCCAATCCGCCTGCACTTCAAGAGCCGAGCCGCCTGCTCCGCGTGAAAGGTGGTAGGCGCGCCTGCCGGAGCCGGCGCCCCTGTCAAGTAAGTGCCGTGTTAAGTAAGTGCCGTCTGGGCGCCAGCGAATATGACTTTCGTCATCTTCGGTCCTGACCTTCGTCAGATGTCGCGGCCTCGCGAAACGTCCTAGACCATCACTGGCCGCACGTTGTGCAAACGGCGAGCGTGATTTTCGACGGGAGGTTCCTCGATGGGATTTTTGGACAGTCTGCAAAGCGCGTTGCAGGGCGGGCAGCAAGGTGGCGGCTCCAACGTCTTGGCCGATGCGCTGGCTAGCGTCGGCGGTTACCAGGGCGTGCTCGCCATGCTGCAGAAATCAGGTCTCGGCGACCGTGTCGAATCCTGGCTGAGCACCAACTCGGCAAACCTCCCGATCGCGCCCGACGAGATCAAGGCGGCGCTTGGCGATCCGCAGCTTCGGCAACTGGCGAGCCAGTTCGGCATTCCGCTGGATCAGGTGGCCAGCGTGCTGGCGCAGCATCTTCCGGCTGCCGTCGACCAGGCCAGCCCCGACGGGGTGCTTGCGACGCGCGGCAGCTGACGCTCCGGGAGCAACGAGACGATCGATATCAAGCGGCAACCCGGGCAGCGCAGCTCGACAGCAACGTCGCTGCCGCGCCCGAGATGAGAGGACAAGCGTGTGAGCAAGCAAGACGAACTGATCAGCAAATATGCGGCGGACCTGAAGGTGAAGTGCGGCCTTACGGCGGATATGGATCTTTTGACAAAGGTCACGAAGGGCTGCGGCCCGGCGATCTACGACAAGGATGCGTCCACGGTTTCGGCCTCGGACAAGGAGGAGATGGAACGGGTCAAGAAGAACTTTCTCGTCGAGAGGCTGGGACTGGCGGCCGATGCGGCCCTGGACGCGGGACTCGCCAAGGTCATCGACCAGTACGGCCGGACCAATCGCAACAAACATCGCGTCGTCTTCTACTATCTGCTCGTCAAGCATTTCAGGCGCGAGAGCGTATACGCCTGACACGCAACCAGGCGAATGGGTTAATGCATGTCGCCCGAACGTGCGCAGCGGTTTTGGGAAAACGACATGCATCAAAACAAAGACTTAAAGTGCGGCGCCTGAATCCGCTTCGGCGCGACGCGCTTTAAAAGGAGATGGGGATGCTGAAGGAATTCCAGGAATTCATTTCCAAGGGCAATGTGATGGACCTGGCCGTCGGCGTCATCATCGGCGCGGCCTTCTCCAAGATCGTCGATTCGCTGGTCAACGACATCATCATGCCGATCGTCGGCGCGATCTTCGGCGGGCTGGACTTCAACAACTATTTCTTTGGACTGTCCTCGAACGTCCACTCGGCCACGCTGGCCGATGCCAAGAAAGAGGGCGCCGTTTTCGCCTATGGCAGCTTCATCACCGTGGTGCTGAACTTCCTGATCCTTGCCTTCATCATCTTCCTGATGGTCAAGATGGTGAACAATCTGCGCAAGCGCCTTGAAGGCCAAAAACCGGCCGCTGCCGCAGCCCCGCCGCCCGCCGACGTGCAGCTTCTGACTGAAATCCGCGACCTGCTCGCGAGAAAATAGCCCCGTGCTATTCACAGCGGCCGGACTAGGTCCGGCCGCTGTCCGGCGCCTGACTGAGCCGCGCCCTTTCTCGTTCCGCAAGCCTTCGCGGCCACCTCCAGCACTGCGTTCCGCCGCTCGGGCGCCCCGCTCGAACCCATGCGGCAGGGCTTCAGGAAATGAAGATCGTTGCAGAATTGCTCACAAGGCTCGACGACACCATGCGGGTCGTCAAAGGCCAGTTGGCCGAGATGGACGGCGAGCAGCTCGATGCGCTCGTGGCCCTGCTCACGCCGAGACCGCCGATCGGCAGCGCCGAAATGGTTCTGACCATCCCGGCGCTTCGCGAAACGGAAGCGCGCAATCGGGCAAAGAGGTAACCGGCGAGAACCGAATTTGTGAAGAGGCCCCTGCTGCCTCCGTCTTTCCGCGACCTGCCGCGAAGAGCAGGAACTCGGGCAACCAGACTGCCCGCGGCTCCCCTCACCCCGAAGCCGCGGGCCTCTTTTTCAGGCGACCGCATCACGCCAACACGGGACAAGACTGTGACGGCGCAATGCACGATCATCCCGTAGGCTGGTTCAGGTTATTGTTTTTATGGCCAGTTCCGTCCGGTTCTTGGCCCCGCACTTTTCCAGGATCGTGCTCACGTAATTCTTGATCGTACCCTCGGCCAAATGCAGTTGCACGCCGATTTCGCCATTGCTCTTGCCTTCGATGATCAGCTTGAGGATTTCGTTCTCACGCGCGGTCAGGTCGTCGCGAACCGACGCGCTGGCCGGCGCGTGCCGTGGGCGTAAACGCTTGAACTCTTCGAGAATTCGCGCGGCAACGCCCGGCGAGAGCGCGGATTGGCCCTTCGCCACCGTGCGGATCGTCGTCGCGATCTCGTCGATCCTGGCGTCCTTCAAAAGATATGCTCTGGCTCCCGCGCTGACGGCTTCGAAAATCAGGTCGTTGGTCTCGAAAGTGGTCAGGACGACGATGCTGGTCCCTGGAAACTCGCGCAGGATCCGCTGTGTTGCCGTGACGCCATCGACACGCGGCATTTGCAGATCCATCAAAATGACATCCGGCCGATATCGGCGCGCAAACTCGATCGCCTGCTCGCCGTCGGCGGCGCCGCCGACGATTTCAAAGTCGTCGTTCTGCTGTCCGAGAAGCGTGGCAAGGCCTTCCCGGATCAAGGTCTGATCCTCGGCGATCAGCACGCGTATGCTTTCGGGTTGACGGTGCGGGTCGGTCATCTTTTCGAGGCCCCTGCGGCTCCATGCCCGGACTTCATCGCCGGCGCGGTCAAGGGAAGCGATATTCGAACCAGTGTGCCCGCCCCAGGCGAGCTTTCCACCGTGCATTCTCCCCCGGCAAGCTCGGCGAACTCGGCCATGCCGATCAGCCCGAAATGCCCCGGCCTGGAAGTGGCGCGGTCAAAACCGCGTCCGTCGTCCCGGATATCGACGAGGAGCCTACCACCGGCTCCAGTCCCCTCCACGACAGCATCAAACCGGACCTGCCGCGCCTTCGCGTGCGCCTCGATGTTGCGCAAAGCCTCGCCAACGATGCGCTGAACCGTCGTCGCGTGCTCCTGCAGCCCGACGCGGGCTCCATCATCGATATTCACGGAGACCTCGGCGCCGGTCTGACGCGCGAAGTCCGAGAGCATTCCCTCGACATCCGAGCCCAGCTCTAGCTCGTCGGGCATCCTGAGCCGTGCGATGGCATCGCGCGCCCGCGCCAGGCCGTTGATCGCCGCTTCCTCGGCAATCGCGAGTCCCTCCGAAACGCGGGCAGGATCGGTCGCCAGAAAATGCCGCGTCAGGCGGATCTGCGTCAGCAAGGCGATGATCGAATGCACGAGCGTGTCGTGGAGGTCGCGTGCCAGGCGAAGCCGTGTTCGCGCAAGCGAGGCAAAGCGCACCTCGGAGTTGGCCGCTTCGAGCTGCTGCTCCATCAGGCGTCGGGCCCGCCGTTCGCTTTCGAACATGATCTCGGCCTGGCGCGCCGTGAAGTCGGGCATCGCAATCACGACGTAGTGCGATTGATCGCTGTTCCACAAGACGACCGCCGTGACCGGACGATCGAGCCCCGGCAGTTCCGCTCGCACGCCCGACAAGGCGATCAGGTCGCGGCGTCCTTCCGAAAGCGCGGCCATTTCGGCCTCCATCCCGACCAGCAGCGGGCACAGGCAGCAGTCCGCACCGATGGCGGGAAGCCACTCGACGAGATGTCCCACTTTCTGTTGAACCGTTCTGTCGGCCCGCACAACGGCGAGCCCTATGACATCGGCTTGCGCGGCCGGCAGTAATTCTGTGCCGAGGTCGATCATTCGTTCCCACAAACCAGCCACAAGACACGGCCCGTCCACTTTGACGTAAGCCCGAACCGGCCGCAAACGAATATGACTTTCGTCATCATCGTCCCTGACTTTCGCCAGATGTCTTTCCCAAACGAAGGGGCTAGATCGGAAGCCGATATGAAGCTCAACGTCCAATTCATCAAGCATCCAGGCGCCCGGGAGCGCATGGTCGTGTTGCCGGAATCCCAGTTCCGCGTGCTCAAGCGGACGGCGTTGGCAAGCCTGACCGACCTTGGCGATCTTGCCGGCAACGGCTCGCTGCCCAAGCGCGTGTTGGACAAAATCGCCGGCGGCGAGAATCCGGTTCGCGCCGTCAGGGTACTGCGCGGCCTGAGCGGAAGGCAACTCGCGGCTCAGGCGGGAATAACGCCCAGCATGCTGTCGCAGATAGAGCGCAGTGGAAAGACAGCCTCCACCAAGACCCTCAAGACCATCGCACGCATCCTGGATGTACCCCTGGATACCATTTCGCCCGATCTCTCCGCCGGAGCGCGCGATATGTTGACCAATACCAGCAGGCCGGTGGCCTGGATCTTGACCTGAGCGATCGAGATCACGCGGAAAATTCGCCGGCAATCTCGGTTCCACGTTGCCAGCCGTCCCCCGTTTCCGCATTCCGTTAGCGAGCCGGCGTAGCGCCCTTGAAGCGACGGCTCTTCTGGCGCAACGCCTCGGATTGAATTAGCATCTGGTGATCAAAGCTCCGGCCGCAATCCAAGAAGATGCGGCAAGCGCAGCGCAGGGAAGCGAAGCCGGGGCGGCGATCAAATGCCGAGCGCTGATCCAAGCGCGACTGGCATCCGAAACGCATCCGGCGGCAGAGGCCATGCGTGGCCGGGAGGAGCCAATGCAGAAACTGCAATCGCAAGGCGTCCATCACATCACGCTGGTCGGCGCCGATCGCCGAACCTCGATCGATTTCTGGGAAGGCGTGCTCGGCATGCCCTTCATCTTCGAACAGCCCAATCTCGACAAGGCGAGCGAAAGCCACCTCTATTTCGATCCGGGCGATGGCCGGCTGATCACCGTCTTCACCGATGAGAGCCGCAGCCCGGTGAAGCGGCGCACGCCGACCGATATCGGCTGCGTCCACCACATCGCGTTCTCGGTGTCGCGGGTGACCTTCCTGCAAGCGGTCGCCCGGCTCGACGAGCGCGGCATCAAGCACAGCGGCGTCAAGGATCGCGGCTTCATGGATTCGATCTATTTCGAGGATCCGCTCGGCCTGCTGATCGAGCTTGCCTCCTACCGCTTCGAGCCGCCGGCCGGTTTCGGCCATGCCGACGTGCTGATGGCGGCGCACAAGATCCGCGTCGCGCGCGGCGACTACAATATCGCCGAGGTGCACCTTGCCGACGCCATCCAGGCGCTGATCGAGCGGTCGCGCGAGACGTTGTCCGAGGACCGGGCGGCGAAGAATCCATACTGAACAGGTCGGAGGGAGGACCAAGATGGCAAAGGCAGCCACAAAGGGAACAAGGAAGGCCACGGTGAAGGCAAAGGCAACGACCGCCGCCAAGGTTTCGGCCAAGGCCGCGCCCAAAGCGACGGCCAAGGCCGCGCCTAAAGCCAAGGCGAAGCCGGCCAAGAAAACCGCGGTCAAGCTCAGCATGCTGCGGCCGAGCGTCAACAACATGACGGTCCGGGTGTTCACGCGCGCGGCCGGGCTCGACCATGCCGAGACCGACGCCTGGGGCCTGACGCGCACGCCCGAATTCCTGGCGCGCAATCCGGCGCATCTGACGCCGATGATCGAGGACAAGGGGCTGCCGCGCGGCGTGCTTTGGGAAAGCTGCGCCATCATGCAGTATCTCGCCAACAAGCACGGGCTGGAGAAATTCTATCCGAAAGCGCCGGCAAAGCGCGCGATGATCGACAGCGCCATGTTCTATCTGGTCGGCACGCTCTATCCCTATGTGGCTAGAGCCACCTATCCGGCGCTCGGCTTTCCGCAGTATGCCGGCGAGGTCGGCCACAGCGACGCCCATCCCGACAAGAAATCGGAGGCGCAGAAGGCAGCCGCCGCAGCGATCGCCGAGCCGCTGGAGGTGTTTCACAGCTTCTTCAGGGACGGCAAGCCGTTCATCGGCGGCAACAATCCGTCGATCGCCGACATCCGTCTGGCGGCGACGCTCGAGTTCCTGGCCGTCATCGACTACGCGCTGCCCAGATGGGCGAAGGACTATATGGCCGCGATCGAGAAGAAGCTCGGCAAGGCCTATGCAGAGCCGGCCGGCGACGTGCGCGGCTATATCGCCCATGTGAAGACGCAGGCCACGGCTTAAAGCGCGACGCGTCGAACGGATCCAAGTAACGCATGTTGTCTTCCCAAAACCGCCGCACACTTATGGGCGACATGCACCAAGAAAACCGCGGAGTTAGGGATTCGTTAACCAAAGCCCTGTCTAGTGTCTCGGTCCTCGCCGCGACCACGGATGTACTGGCGCGAGTGCCGAGGCGAAGGAAAGGTCGGCTCAGCGCCGGCCTTTTGCTTTTCCGGCGACGGCCGTGCCCGGATCACCACAGCATGATCTTGGCGATTTTGCAGGGGCCGGCCGGGTCGAAATCCTATTGTCATCCTCCTCGTTGATCGTACCATGCCGTCAGGCGAACTGGCGAAAGCGAGGAGGACTAGCGATGAGAGGCATGGCAGGATATTCGGCGATTGTCGGCGCGCTGCTGGTGCTGGCCCTTCCGGCGAATGCCGCGTCGCTCAACACCATGAACGAGGTCGGCGTCGCCCTGCAGGCGTGCTGGACCCCGCCTGCCAACTCCGAAAACTCCTCGGTCACCTTGAGCTTCAGCTTCAAGCGCGACGGCACGCTGATCGGCCCGCCGAAGCCAACGGCTATCAAGGTCAGCGGCGATGACAAGGCGCGCCAGGCCTATGTCGACGCGGCGACGGCCGCCTTGCGCAATTGCCTGCCGCTCAGCTTCTCGCCGGCCCTGGCGCAAGGAATTGCCGGCAACGTCTTCACACTTCAGTTCAATTCGCCGAAGAAGTAAGGCTCAAGCAGTTCAGCGGTCGGTGGAATTTGCCGATCGGCTCGAACTATTGTTTAGACGCAATCCCGACCGGAAGACCGTTACACACTTTTCCGAAGCATGTCCCCCGAAAGTGGAAACCGGTTTCGGGGCAAAGACATGCGTAAAATCAAAAACCTAAAAGCGCATGGAGCGAATCCGAAGGATCGCGACGCGCTTTAGAATTGCTCCGGGACGAAACCGTATCACGTCGGATTGCGGCTGCGCCGATCGGTCAGGTGCTTTTCCAGTTCGGGCATCTCGAAGACATAGTCGCTCCACGCCGATTCCGGAATTTGCCCGGCCAGATAGCATTCCAGCAGCAGATTTTGCTCAGGCGTCAGATGCCTCGGCGCCCGCTCGTGATCCAGTCCAAGCGAATGGATCAGGTTCCTGGTCAGGCCAGAGACGGTGAAGTGAACAGACATCTTCAGTCTCCCTTGCGTTGCGCCGATAACGTCAAATGCTAGCCGAAAGTTTCATCAGCAGTCTGTGATCGCGGTCGCATTCGGGCCCTGCCGCGACCGAAGGCGCGGGACTCCTCAAACTGAGATGGAAAGCGATGTTTCTATCGTACGGCAGGCGGGGCTGCGCACCAGTCGGACAAGGGATCTACATCAGGCCCTAAAGTCGGCTTCAAAAGAGCGAAAGTGGGATTTAGTCGCAGACGACACGATAGCGCTTGCCGGGCTCGCTGACATTCCTGCATGTGAGCGCCTTCTCCGGCTGGGAGGGCGCATCGGGCGAATCCGGCTGAAAGGACGGCCTTGTCGAAGCCGGCCTGAAATGCCTTGGGCTGGACGGGCTGGCAGGGGCGCTCGGCGGCAGAGGAAATACGTCGGACGCAATCTGCCGCGTGGCGGTTGTCCCTGGCGGGGCCTTGTCCCAAATGCGCCTGACGTCCATCCGGCTTGGAATGATAACCGTGCCGTCGTCGCTGCGCGTGCAGCCGCTTGCCGCCAGCAGCGCCGGGCAGAGAACAAAAGTCAGCATTCGACCAAGCATCAGCAATACCCCCGCCGATTTTATAGCCCGGCAGCGGTGGGTCCGCCAATGGACGGATTACCGCATCGGGCATGGGACCAGCGTCCTACCGAGGCGCGTCGCCCTGAAACGGAGTGAGGCGAGGCGTTTTGTTTCGCGCATGTCGCTCAAAGCCGCCGCATGGTTTTGGGCGACACGCGTTAACGGCACCGGGCGTGGTCGGTTGCGAATCGTTAAGGTTAGCGGATCGTTAATGCTTGTCGGGCACATTCCGCCGACGAACTGGCGAGGTTCGGCCTTGGGGGTAGGAATGGCGGATTCGGACGGGACGGTCGGGGCGGGCGACGCGCGTGATTCTCAAAGGGCAATTGCGGGCGGAAACGAGATATTCGCCGCAACGCAGCACGCGGCAGCGGCTTCGGAAGCGCTTACCAATCTTCGCCTGATGGTCGATTCGATGCCGATCGGCGTCATCGTCCTCGATGCCGATCTCAGGGCGGAGATCATCAACCGCGCCTTCTATGATTTCTGGCAGATCGATCCGCTTCGCGCCGCGGTCGGCTGCGGCTTCCGCGAGCTGATGGAAGCGAGCCGCGACGCCGATCCCTACGGCGCCGACCAGGCCGCCTGGCAGCGCCACATCGCTGAGCGCGAGGCGGAAATCCGGGCGGGCATTGCCGGCTCCAGGCAGCTGCCGCGCAATGACGGCCGCACGCTGATCGCTTCCTTGGCGCCGCTTGCCGGCGGCAAGCGATTGATCTCCTATGTCGACATCACCGACATGAAGCATCGCGAGACCGAGGCCGAGGATGCGCGCAAGAACCTCGCTACCGTGCTGGAGTCGCTGCCGGCCGGCGTCATCATCTATGACCGCGACGACCGGTTCGTCTTCGCCAATCGCAAGCTGCAGGATACGCTGCCGGCGCTGAAGCCGGCCTGGCAGCCAGGCCGCACCTTTCGCGAGGCATTGGCGCTCGGCCATTCCGTGGGCTATTTCCGGTCGAGCGGCGACAGTGAGATCGACAGCCTCTACGGCGTCGATACCGAACGCTGGCTCGACGCAATGCTCAGGCGCTACCGTTTGCCCAATTCGTCCTACGAGCGCCTCAATCCCGACGGGCGCTGGTACCAAGTATACGACATGCGCACCGACGACGGCACGTTCATCGGCGTGCGCGTCGACATCACCGGCATCAAGACCCGCGAGAAGGCGCTGCGCGACTCGATGCAGCAGATCGATCTCTACCGGCATGTGATGGACGAACTGCCTGTGGCCGCCTTCATCAAGGCCGAGGACCTCTCGATCGAGTTCGTCAACAAGGCCTGGTGCGCGCTGACCGGCATTCCCAAGGAAGACGTCATCGGCAAGACAGACCGCCAGCTTTTCGGCGCCGAGGACGCCGAAAGCTATAGCCACGACGACACCGAGGTCGTCGCCACCGGCAAGGGGCGCGAGGTGGAGGAACCCGTCACCCATCGCGACGGCACGGTGCGGCAGCTGATGACGCGCAAGAGCCGCCTCGTCGCCACCGACGGGTCGGTGCATCTTGTCGGCTCCAGCACCGACATCACCGACGTCAAGGCGCGCGAGCGGGCGCTCAAGGAAAGCATGCGCGAGAACGAGGTGTTCCGCAGCCTCATCGACAACGTGCCCGTGTCGATCTACGCCAAGCGCTCGGATCTGAGGCAATTCTACGTCAACAAGGGCTGGTGCGACCTCACCGGCTTCAGCAAGGAAGAGGCGATCGGCAAGACCGATGTCGAGATATTCGGCGCCGACGGCGAGGCCTTCGTGGCGGGCGACCTCGCGGTGCTGCGTACCGGAGAGACGCAGGAGGTTGAGGAGAAGGTGACGCTGCCCGACGGCAGCGTGCGCCACCAGTTCGCGCGCAAGGGCGCGATGATCGCGTCCGACGGCTCGCTCTATCTGATCGGGTCGACCACGGACATAACGGAACTGAAACAGCGCGAGGCGGAGCTCAGAGAGGCACGCCAGCGTGCCGTGCTCGCCGATCGCGCCAAGTCGGAATTCCTGGCAAATATGAGCCACGAAATCCGCACGCCGATGAACGGCGTGCTCGGCATGGCCGAACTGCTCGCCAAATCGGACCTCGATTCGAAGCAGAAGACGTTCACCGACATCATCGTCAAATCCGGCAACGCCCTGCTCACCATCATCAACGACATCCTCGACTTCTCCAAGATCGACGCCGGCCAGCTCGTGCTGGACCCGGCGCCCTTCAATCTCGCCGAGGCGATCGAGGATGTGGCGACGCTGGTTTCGACGCGCGCCAAGGAGAAGGATCTCGAGCTCATCGTCCGCGTCCAGCCCGGGCTCGACGGGCAGTTCGTCGGCGATGTCGGCCGCATCCGGCAGATCGTCACCAACCTTCTCGGCAACGCGGTGAAATTCACCGACGAGGGCCACGTGCTGGTCGACGTCACCGGCGAGCGGGTGCCGGCCGGCACCAGGCTCACCATCTCGATCACCGACACGGGCATAGGCATTCCCGAGGACAAGCTGAAGCTGGTGTTCGAGAAGTTCAGCCAGGTCGACACCTCCTCGACAAGACGGCATGAGGGCACCGGGCTCGGCCTTGCCATCACCTCGCGGCTGGTCGAGCTGATGGGCGGCGAGATCGGCGTCGACAGCGCCGAGGGCAAGGGCTCGACCTTCTGGTTCACCGTGACGCTGCCGCGGGCCGCGCAAAGCGGGCAGCGGATCATGCCGGTCGACGTGACCGGCGCGCGCGTGCTGATCGTCGACGACAATGCCGTCAACCGGTCGATCCTCAGCGAGCAGATGGCCTCGTGGACCTTCGATTCCTGCGCGGCTGAAAGCGGCGCCGAGGGACTGAAGGTGCTGATTGCCGCCGCCGCCTACGGCGTGGCCGTCGATTGCGTCGTGCTCGACTACCAGATGCCGGGCATGACCGGCGCCGAAATGGCGCGCATCGTGCGCAACACCGCCGGCCTCGCCCGCACACCGATCATCATGCTGACCTCGGTCGACCAGTCGCTCGCCAGCGCCGCCTACCGCGATCTCGGCATCGATGCGCAGCTCATCAAGCCTGCGCGCTCGTCCATCCTCTTGGAGACGCTGGTCGCCACCATCCAGCGCCATCGCCACAGCACGACGGCCATCCACGCGCCTTTGGCAGGCGGCGTCGGATCGGCGCCCGGCGCGCCGCGGGCGTCGACGGCACAAGCGGCGGCGTCGGATCGCGTCCTGCTGCAGCCGCCACCGGCGCGGGCCCGTCCGCGCCCGGCCGGCGTGGAGAGCGGGCTCGACATACTCGTCGCCGAGGACAACGAGGTGAACCAGCTGGTGTTCACGCAGATCCTTAGCGAGACCGGCTATCATTTCGAGATCGTCGCCAACGGCCGCAAGGCGCTCGAGGCTTTCGGCAAGCTCAACCCGCGCATGATCCTCATGGACGTGTCGATGCCGGAGATGAGCGGTCTGGAGGCGACCGCGGCCATCCGCAAGCTTGAGGAGGAGACGGGCACGCATGTGCCGATCGTCGGCGTCACCGCGCACGCGCTGAAAGGGGACCGCGAACGCTGCCTGGAAGCCGGCATGGATGATTACCTGCCGAAGCCGATCAGCCCGAAGGCGCTGCTCGAGAAGCTCGAAAGATGGCTCGGTCCAGGCGCCGAGGTCCGTCGCAGCGCCGGCTAGATCGGTTCATCGTTTCACGGAAACGCCGAACCGCTCTAACTCTTTGTTTTTACGCAATTCCGGGCGGAGAACCGCTCACACTTTTCCTGGAATTGGTCTGGAAGCAAATCAAGGAAAATGCGCGGCGGCTGGAGCTTTTTTCTACCCGGTCGACCGCCGGCGCGCTTCCGCCAGCGGGCCGTCTGATCGCTTGACGCGGACGTATGGTGTGATCGCACCATACCAAAGCGGAGGCCAAGCCAAGACAATGCTCCTTGTCGATTCCGCCCCTCGGTTACGGGCGGGAGCAGCGACCGCCGGCAAGGAACAGCGTCGACTCTACCCCAACGGACCTGTTTTCGGCGATGGCTATGCCATGATCCGCTCTGGCATTCGAGCAACGCGCTCTCGTCCGGATTTTATTTCCCGGCGGCCGATATTTCGGCCGCCGGGATATTTTTTAATCAAAAGTCAGACAAGTTACTGATTCCGGCGGCAAACTCCGGCTGGTCCGCGAAGGCCGCCGCGGGCCTCTCCAGACATCCCTGTTCGGACGTTACGCGGCTGACACGAAACTGTCATCCAACTGTAATAATCGAGGGCTATTGCGCTCACCGGGCGCCGTCAGAAGGCGGTGCCAAGAGACCATATTCCGAACAGGAGCAGGCCACATGAGACATTTCATCCGCTCGGCGGCCGTTGCGATTGCAATGGCTACGGCGTCCACGCTCACCCTGTCCGCCGCTTGGGCCGCGGACATCTCGGGTGCCGGCGCCACCTTCCCCTATCCGATCTATGCCAAGTGGGCCGACGCCTACAAAAAGGAAACCGGCATCGGGCTCAACTATCAGTCGATCGGTTCCGGCGGCGGCATCAAGCAGATCAAAGCCAAGACCGTGACCTTCGGCGCTTCCGATGCGCCGCTCGGCGGCGACGATCTCAAGTCGACCGGCCTTGCACAGTTCCCGATGGTGATGGGCGGCATCGTTCCGGTCGTCAACCTCGAAGGCGTCAAGCCGGGCGAGTTGGTTCTGGATGGCCCGACGCTGGCCGACATCTTCATGGGCAAGATCACCAACTGGAACGACGCGGCGATCAAGAAGCTCAACCCCAAGATCAAGCTGCCCGACCAAGCGATCGCGGTCGTCCACCGTTCCGACGGCTCGGGCACCACGTTCAACTTCACATACTATCTCGGCGACGTGAGCGCGGACTGGAAGGCAAAGGTCGGTGTCGACAAGGCAGTTGAGTGGCCGGTGGGCATCGGCGCCAAGGGCAATGAAGGCGTTGCCAACAACGTCTCGCAGACCGGCGGTGCCATCGGCTATGTCGAATACGCCTATGCCAAGCAGAACAAGCTCACCTATGCCGACATGGTCAACAAGGACGGCAAGAAGGTCGCGCCGACCGGGAAGGCGTTCTCGGCCGCCGCGGCCAACGCCGACTGGAGCTCGCAGCCAGGCTATGGCGTCATCCTCGCCAACCAGCCGGGCGCGGAGTCGTGGCCGATGACCGCAGCGACCTGGATCCTCGTCTATCAGAAGCCCGACGATGCGGCGGCCACGACCGAAGCGCTCAAGTTCTTCGCCTGGTCTTATGCCAAGGGCGACAAGATGGCCGCCGAGCTCGACTACGTTCCGATGCCCGACAAGGTCGTGAAGAGCGTCGAGGAAATGTGGGGCAAGGACATCGTCGACAGCAACGGCAAGCCGCTCTATTCCGGCATGTAATTCCTACGGAATGAGGAGGGCGCTTCCGGCGCCCTCCTGTCTACCTTTTGAAATGCGAGGGGCTCGATGAGTGCCGTTTCCGAAGCCGTGACATCGTCTGCCATGCGGACCAGAGAAGCGACGGTGCGCCGCTTCGCCTTCACCGACATGGTCTTCCGGGCGGCCACGCGCGCTTCCGCCATTCTCGTGCTGGTCATTCTTGGCGGCGTCGCGATCTCGCTGTTCGCCGGCTCGTGGGAGGCGCTGTCGAAGTTCGGCTTCTCCTTCCTGACGACGGAGGCGTGGAACCCGGTCACCGAGAATTTCGGCGCCCTTGCACCCATCTATGGCACCATCGTCACCTCGGCCATCGCCATCATCATCGCCGTTCCGATCGGCATCGGCATTGCCGTCTTCCTGACCGAGCTCTGTCCGCGCCCGCTCAGGCGCCCGATCGGCATCGCGGTCGAGCTGCTCGCCGGCATTCCCTCGATCATCTACGGCATCTGGGGCCTGTTCGTGTTCGCGCCGTTCCTGCAGACGACGATACAGCCCTTCATCATCGACATTTTTCACGGCATACCGGGGCTCTCCAGCCTGTTTGCCGGTCCGCCCTACGGTATCGGCCTGCTGACGTCGTCGCTCATCCTCGCCATCATGGTGCTGCCGTTCATCACCTCGATCACCAAGGACGTGTTCGACACGGTGCCGGCGGTGCTGAAGGAATCGGCCTACGGAATCGGCTGCACGACCTGGGAAGTGACCCGGCGCGTGACCATTCCCTACACCCGCGTCGGCATCATGGGCGGCGTCATGCTCGGCCTCGGCCGCGCGCTCGGCGAGACGATGGCGGTCACCTTCGTCATCGGCAACGCGCACCGCATCAGCGCCTCGCTGTTCGCGCCGGGCACGACGATCTCGGCCACCATCGCCAACGAATTCACCGAGGCGGACGGCGAGCTTTATACGTCGTCGCTGGTGGCGCTCGGCCTGATCCTGTTCATCATCACCTTCATCATCCTCGCGCTCGCACGCTACATGCTGTTGCGCATCGATAGCCGCACGGGAGCCTGACCGATGTCGACCGCCGCATCGCTCCACCAAAGCCGCAAGCGCAAGAATGCCGTGATGATGGCGCTATGCGTCGTCGCGGCGGGCATTGGCCTCGCCTGGCTGGCGCTGATCCTTGGAGCGCTGGCCTACAAGGGGCTCTCCGGCGTCTCGCTGGCGGTGTTCACGGAAATGACGCCGCCGCCCGGCGACGCCGGCGGCCTGCTCAACGCCATCTATGGCAGCATCATCATGACCATCATCGGCATCGTCGTTGGCACGCCCATCGGCGTGCTCGCCGGGACCTATATGGCGGAGTACGGGCGCTTCTCGCGGCTCACCACGGTGGTGCGTTTCATCAACGACATCCTCTTGTCGGCGCCGTCGATCATCGTCGGCCTGTTCGTCTATGAGCTGATGGTGCGGCCGATGGGCCATTTCTCGGCGATAGCCGGCGCCGTCGCGCTGTCGATCCTGGTGATCCCCGTCGTGGTGCGCACCACCGAAGACATGCTCAACCTTGTGCCCAACGCTTTGCGCGAAGCCGGCACCGCCATCGGCGCGCCGCGCTGGGTGGTGATCCGCTCGGTCGCCTATCGCGCGGCGCTTTCCGGCATCGTCACCGGCATATTGCTGGCGATCGCCCGCATCTCCGGCGAGACGGCGCCGCTGCTCTTCACCGCTCTCAACAACCAGTTCTGGTCGAGCAATCTCAACGCGCCGATGGCCAGCCTGCCGGTGACCATCTTCCAATTTGCGCTCAGCCCCTATGAGGAATGGCAGCAACTGGCCTGGACGGGCGCACTCATAATAACCCTGACGGTTCTCGGGCTGAGCATCTTCGCCCGCAGCCTTACCGGACGCAGAGAGGACAGATGAAACCGATGTTGTCCACCGACCTTAACGTAGCCGACACGGCCGTCGAGAAGGCCAAGATCGAGGTCAAGAACCTCAACTTCTACTATGGCCAGTCGAAGGCGCTGAAGGACATCAACCTGTCGCTGCCCGAGCGCAGCGTCACCGCTTTCATCGGGCCGTCGGGCTGCGGGAAATCGACTCTGCTGCGCGTGCTGAACCGCATCTACGAGCTCTACCCGAAGCAGAGCGCGGAAGGCCAGGTGCTGCTCGACGGCAAGAACATCCTCGACCGCTCGCAGGACCTCAACCTGCTCAGGACCAAGATCGGCATGGTGTTCCAGAAGCCGACGCCGTTCCCGATGTCGATCTACGAGAACATCGCCTTCGGCGTCAGGCTGTACGAGAAGATCAGCAAGGCCGAGATGGACAACCGCGTCGAGTCGGCGCTGAAGCGCGCGGCGCTCTGGGGCGAGGTCAAGGACAAGCTCAACGCCAGCGGCCAGAGCCTTTCCGGCGGCCAGCAGCAGCGGCTTTGCATCGCCCGCACCGTGGCGGTGAAGCCGGAGGTCATCCTGCTCGACGAGCCGGCCTCGGCGCTCGACCCGCTGTCGACCGCCAAGATCGAAGAGCTGATCGACGAGCTGCAGGCCGACTACACGATCGTGATCGTCACCCACAACATGCAGCAGGCAGCGCGCGTGTCGCGGCAGACGGCGTTCATGTATCTCGGCGAGCTGGTCGAGTTCGACCGGACGGAGAAGATCTTCACCTCGCCTCGCGAGAAGCGCACGCAGGACTATATCACCGGCCGCTTCGGCTGAGTTTCATACGAGGACATAATCATGGCCCATACGGTCGCTTCCTTCGACGAGGATCTGAGGCAGATCAGCCAGCTTATCCGTGACATGGGCGATCTCGCCGGCTCGATGGTCGGCGCGTCGACCAAGGCCCTGCTCAATTCCGACAACGCGCTGGCGCAGCGCGTGGTCTCCGACGACGCCATCATGGACGCGCGCCAGCGCGAGCTCGACGATCGCGCCATCACCTTGATCGCCAAGCGCCAGCCGATGGCCGACGACCTGCGCAGCGTGGTCGGCGCGATCCGCATGGCTGGCGACCTCGAGCGCATCGGCGATCTCGCCAAGAACATCGCCAAGCGCGTCGGCTCCGTCGGCGTCAGCGCCGCGCCGCGCGACCTGTCGCACTCGATCGACTCGATGGCGCAGCTGGTGCTGATCCAGGTCCAGGGCGTGATCGAGGAGTACACGGCGGGCGACGCCACGGCGCTCGCCAAGCTCCGGAACGACGACGAGCGCATCGACGTCAAATACACCTCCGTCTTCCGCGAGCTCCTGACCTACATGATGGAGGATCCGCGCAACATCACGGCCTGCACGCATCTCCTGTTCTGCGCCAAGAATCTGGAGCGCATCGGCGACCACGTCACCAACATCGCCGAGAATGCCTATTATGTGCTGACCGGCACCCAATTGCCCGCGAACCGTCCGAAGCAGGACGAGACGGCGATGTCGGCGCCGGCGGCCTGACAACGAAGGTACCTGCTAAATGATCGCGCCACGCATCATGGTGGTGGAGGACGAGGAGCCGCTGGGGGTGCTGCTCCGCTATAACCTCGAATCCGAAGGCTATCAGGTCGAGGTGGTCACCCGCGGCGACGAGGCCGAGATCCGCCTGCAGGAGAACGTGCCCGATCTCCTAGTGCTCGACTGGATGGTGCCGGCGGTTTCCGGCATCGAGCTTTGCCGCCGCCTCAGGATGCGGCCCGAGACCGAACGGCTGCCGATCATCATGCTGACGGCGCGCGGCGAGGAAAGCGACAGGGTGCGCGGCCTCTCGACGGGCGCCGACGACTATCTGGTCAAGCCGTTCTCGACGCCGGAATTCATGGCCAGGGTCAAGGCGCTGTTGCGCCGCGCCAAGCCGGAGGTGCTTTCCAGCGTGCTCAAGGTCGGCGACATCGTGCTCGACCGCGAATCGCACCGCGTCTACCGCAAGAAGAGCGAGATCAGGCTCGGTCCGACCGAGTTCCGGCTGCTCGAGTTCATGATGCGGCATCCCGGCCGGGTGTTCTCGCGCAGCCAGTTGCTCGACAATGTCTGGGGCGAGACGATCTATATCGACGAGCGCACGGTCGACGTGCATGTCGGGCGCCTGCGCAAGGCGGTCAACAACGGCCGCATGCCCGATGTCATCCGCACCATCCGCGGCGCGGGATACGCAATCCGCGAGGATTAGGCGCACCGTTCGTGGAATTGACGCGTCCGCTACCGGATCGCATGCGTTGGTGAGTAGCTGAGACGCTCGTGCTTCGTCATCCACGGGCGGAGCAAGGAGCGAAGCGACGCGGCGCAGACCCGAGGATCCATTCCGTGACGTCGACGCGGCACTGCGGTGCAGAATTCTGCTCCGCTGCGCATTTCGATCAAGGTGACGGCATGGATTCCAGGGTCTTCGCGACGGAGCTTCGCTCCTGCTCCGCCCTGGAATGACGAAAGCTCAAAAGGCCTTCGCTAATCTCCGGCGATTCGGAAAGCCGCTCAGGCCACATTCTTCCCGGCGCCTGCCCTTGCCTGGACGCCCGGGGCGAAAATCTCCTGGTCGACGAAGGTCAGTGCGCGCATGGCGCAGCCTTCGCGGATCAGCGGCAGTTCGTTCGGCTCGGTGTCGAAGGAGATCGATTCCGAGTGCTGGCCACCGGCGGTCTGGGCGATGGCCTCGCGCAGCGACGGCTCGATCAGGTCGAAAGCGGCGGCGCTGACGCCGACCATGGCAACCGGCGCCGGGTCTATCAGCGCGAACAGGCTGCCGAGGCTGAAGCCCAACGCCTCGCCCGCCCGCCGGTATGCCTCGCGCTCCGGGCCGTCCTTCTCCCGCGCCTTGGCGGCAAGCGCCCGCATGTCGGCGTCGCCGACGTCGACCGGCTCGGCGTCCTCGCTCATCTTCATGGCGCTGCGCCAGATGGCGTAGTTCCCGGCATACGCCTCGACGCAGCCGCGGCGTCCGCAACGGCAGAGCGCGCCGCCTGGACGATGGATCATGTGGCCGAACTCGCCGCCGGAAGAATGCGTGCCGGTGAAAAGCTCGCCCTTCAGCACCAGGCCCATGCCGATGCCGTGCGACAGCAGGATAGCAATGAAGTTGTCGCGATAGCGGTTGGGGTCGCGCCATTGCAGCGCCACCGCCATCATGTTGCAGTCGTTCTCCATGGTGGCCGTGATGCCGAATTCCTTTTCCAGGATGTCGGCGAAAGGGATGTCGGTCAAAGGCGTGATCGGCGACCACAGCATTGCCCGCGCATGGGAATCGGTGATGCCCTGGATGCCCATGGCGATGCGGGCGACGCTGCGGACATCGAGGTCAGGGTCTTCCAGCCGGCGCCGGACGATCGCCACGCATTCGCCGATCAGCTCGTCGCGCGGCATGGTCAGCGTATCGAGGCGCCGCTGCTCCTCGGCGATGACCTGCCCGGCATAGTCGATGACGGCGACGGAAAGGAAATTCAGCGACAGCACCACCGTCACCACCGCAGCCGCCTCGGGATTGAGGGCGAGGCCGACCTGCGGCCGGCCGCGCTTCAGCGATGCCGCCTCGCTCGGTTTGCTCTCGGCCAGGATGCCTTCCTGGATCAGGTCCGAGGAAATTGCCGAAATGGTCGAGTGGCTGAGCCCGGTGGTCGCGGCGATCTCCGTACGCGACGGCTGGCCGGCGCGGCGCACGGCCGAGAGCACCATGGCGCGGTTGCGCCGGCGCAGGTCGTCGTGGCGGATTCCGACCGACATTTTTCTCCTCCCGGTCAGCGCGGCCTCTTGATAATGCATGGGCCGTCGGCGACGCGCCAGATCGGTTCGGTTGCGGATACACCACCGAACCCGCTCTAGATTTTGTTTCATTCAGTTCCGACGGCAGCGGCTCCGCGCTTCCTGTGCAACTGTTTTCAGGATAGTGGCAGAAGCGGCCAGAGCTGTCATTATTTATTGCGGGTCTCGAAAAAAAGTTCGTGGCACCTCAAAAACCATCAGAATCGCAGTTGACAGTGCTTCGGCGTTGGATCAGTGTTTTTTCGAGGCTCGAAAAAAAGCCTCTGTTACCGGCCTTCGGGCCAGTCTGGGTCGCGCCGCAAGGGCGCAGGGAGGAAATCATGAAGAGATTCGCAACCGCCATGCTGGCGGGTGTCGCCATGTCGTTGACGCTGGCGTCGGTCGCAGAGGCGAAGGACAAGGTGATCGGCGTTTCGTGGTCGAATTTCCAGGAAGAGCGCTGGAAGACCGACGAAGCGGCGATGAAGAAGGCGATCGAGGCGGCCGGCGACAAATACATTTCGGCCGACGCGCAGTCCAATCCGGGCAAGCAGCTGACCGACGTCGAAAGCCTGATCTCGCAGGGCGCAAACGCGCTGATCATCCTGGCGCAGGATGCCTCGGCGATCGGCCCGGCGGTGCAGAAGGCGCTCGACGAGGGCATTCCGGTCGTCGGCTACGATCGCCTGATCGAGAACAAGGACGTGTTCTACCTGACCTTCGACAACAAGGAAGTCGGGCGCATGCAGGCCCGCGAGGTGTTCAAGGCCAAGCCTGAAGGCAACTACGTCTTCATCAAGGGCTCGGGTGCCGATCCGAATGCGGATTTCCTGTTCGCGGGCTCGATGGAAGTGCTGAAGGAAGCCATCGACAGCGGCAAGATCAAGAATGTCGGAGAGGCCTATACGGACGGCTGGCTGCCCGCCAATGCGCAGAAGAACATGGAACAGTTCCTGACCGCCAACGACAACAAGGTTGATGCTGTCGTGGCGGCCAATGACGGTACTGCCGGCGGCGTCGTCGCGGCGCTGACGGCGCAAGGCCTGGCCGGCACCGTTCCGGTCTCGGGCCAGGACGGCGACCACGCGGCGCTCAACCGCATCGCCCTCGGCACGCAGACCGTGTCGGTGTGGAAGGACGCCCGCGAGCTCGGCAAGAACGCCGCCGAGATCGCCTCGCAGCTCGCCGACGGCAAGAAGATGGCCGACATCGCCGGCGCCCAGGACTTCACCACGCCTGGCGGCAACACCGTCAAGTCGCTGTTCCTGACCCCGATCGCCATCACCAAGGACAATCTCAACGTCGTCATCGACGCAGGCTGGATCAAGAAGGACGAAGTCTGCGCCGGCGTCGCGGCTGGCGCGGTCGCAGTCTGCAATTGATCCGGCCGACGTTTATTCAAATCCTGACGCCGCGGCCCAAAGCCGCGGCGTTTCTCAAAAAAGGGCTTCCTGCTTCAAATGATACGGGAAAGCCGGTGGAGCGGTTCATCGTCTGGCAGAATCGTCGAACCGCCCCAGCCATTTGTTTCCAAGCAATTCCGGACGGATTACACACTTTTCCTGGAGTTGCCCTAGCATTTGTGGTCCGGCATCCGAGTCAGAGGGCAGCCGGTGGGAGGAGATCATGACCGATACGACCTCTGAGACGGCGGCCAACCCGGCGGCGGATCGCGCACGTGCTTCCGAACTCAGCGCGATCGGCCGTTTCCTCAAGGCGACCGAACTCGACACCCGCATGCTCGGCATGGTCGGCGCCCTGCTGATCATCTGGATCGGCCTGCACGTCATTTCGAGCCTGCGGCTCGGCGTCAATCCGCTCGATTTCGACAGCCGCACGTTCCTTACGCCGCGCAATCTGTGGAACCTGTCGGTGCAGACCTCGGCCGTGGCGATCATGGCGTCCGGCATGGTGCTGGTCATCGTCATGCGCAACATCGACCTCTCCGTCGGCTCGGCCGAGGGGCTGATCGGCATGGTCATGGGCTTTGCCCAGGTGCATTTCCTGGTGCGGATGGTCGGGCTCGAGCTCGGCAATCCGTGGATCTGGGTGCTGGCGCTGGCCATCGGCCTGGCGCTCGGCCTGCTGATCGGGGCCTTCCAGGGCTTCGTCATCGCCTATCTCGAGGTGCCGGCCTTCATCGTGACGCTGGGCGGGCTGCTGGTGTGGCGCGGCGCCGCCTGGTGGGTCACCAGCGGCCAGACGGTCGCGCCGCTCGACGCCACCTACCAGCTGATGGGCGGCGGGCCGGCCGGCTCGATCGGCGCCAGATGGAGCTGGGTGGTGGGCGTCGTCGCCTGCCTGGCGGTGGTGTTTGCGCTTTTCCACGGCCGGGTGCAGCGCAAGCGCTTCCGTTTCCCGCTGCGGCCGATCTGGGCCGAGACGCTGCTCGGCGCGGTCGCCTGCGCGATCATCATGGGCGCGGTGTGGCTGGCCAATTCCTATCCCTGGCCGGTCGGCATCGTGAACCGATACGCCGCCGCCAACAACATCACCGTTCCAGAAGGCGGGTTGTTCATCGCCCACGGCATCGCCATTCCGGTGCTGATGGCGGTCGCGGTCGGCCTGATCATGACCTTCATCACCAAGCGCACCCGCTTCGGCCGTTATGTCTTCGCCATCGGCGGCAATCCGGAAGCGGCGAACCTTGCCGGCATCAACACCCGCTGGATCACCATGAAGGTGTTCATGATCATGGGCGTGCTGGCAACGATCGCGGCGGCGATCTCGTCGGCCAGGCAGAATTCGTCGACCAATGCGCTGGGCACCCTGGACGAGCTCCTGGTCATCGCCGCGGCGGTGATCGGCGGCACCTCGCTTGCCGGCGGCTCGGGAACCGTGCTCGGCGCCATGCTCGGCGCGCTTTTGATGCAGTCGCTGCAGTCCGGCATGGTGCTGCTCGGCGTCGACTCGCCGCTGCAAAGCATCGTCGTCGGCGCCGTGCTGGTCGTCGCGGTCTGGCTCGACACCATCTACCGCAAGCGCGTCTGAGCATGATCCCGCAAAGTGGAAACCGGTTTGCGGAAATGATCATGCTCAAAGGTTACTACTAGGGAGGAGACCATGGCAGACAAGAATGCTTCCGCCGGCGTCCCGCTGGTCGACATGCGCAACATCTCGATCGCCTTCGGCGGCATCCGCGCCGTCGACGACGCCTCCATCGATCTCTTCCCCGGCGAAGTGGTGGCGCTGCTTGGCCACAACGGCGCGGGCAAGTCGACGCTGATCAAGATCCTGTCCGGCGCCTACAAGCGCGATGCCGGGCAGATCTTCGTCAACGGCGAAGACGCATCGATCTCCAATCCGCGCGATGCCAAGAGATACGGCATCGAGACGATCTACCAGACGCTGGCGCTTGCCGACAATGTCGATGCCGCCGCCAATCTTTTCCTCGGCCGCGAGCTGATGACCGCCTGGGGCACGCTCGACGACGTCGCCATGGAGGCCGAGGCGCGCAAGGTGATGGGCCGGCTCAATCCGCGCTTCCAGCGCTTCAAGGAGCCGGTGATCAAGCTGTCCGGCGGGCAGAGGCAGTCGGTGGCGATCGCCCGCGCGATCCTGTTCAACGCCCGCATCCTGATCATGGACGAGCCGACAGCCGCGCTTGGTCCCCAGGAGACGGCCCAGGTCGGCGAACTGGTGCGGCAGCTCAAGGCGGACGGCATCGGCATCTTCCTGATCAGCCACGACATCCATGACGTGTTCGATCTGGCAGACAGGGTCTGCGTGATGAAGAACGGCCAGGTCGTCGGCACGGCGCGCACCGGCGACGTGACCCAGGACGAGGTGCTCGGCATGATCATTTTGGGCAAGTGCCCGCCGGGCGCCATTCCGGGTCCCGGAGCGCTGAAGATCGCGGCCTAAGACAATAAGTTAGCTGGCTAATTTACGTTTAGGTGATGTGCCAGCGGCCGTGATGGATTGGCTTCGCCATTGTGTTGGCGCGGAGACTTGCCCATAAAGGTGGTCAACCATCGAGGGGCCGCATCCTGCGTTGAAAAAGCTCTTTCCGATCGTCGCTTTCATCGCCGTCGCACTGATCAGCCTGACGATGGCGGGGTTCGCCTATTTCGCGACCCAGGAGGCGGCGCGCATCAAGTTCGAGGGAACGGCCGACGACGCGCTCAACCGCATCGAGAGCCGCATCGACCTGCACCTGTCGCTGCTGCGCTCGACGCAGGCGCTGTTCGACGCCCGCAACGGCGACATCACGCGCGGCGAGTTCAACGCCTTCTTCACCGCACTCGACATCGACGACAATTTCGCCGGCCTGCGCGGCATCGGCTTCCTGAAGCTGGTCAAGACCGGCGACGAGGCAGCGGTCGAGCGCGACATCCTGCGCGATCACGGTTCGGCGCATCCTGTCTATCCGGCCACCAGCGAGCAGCAATGGCGAACGCCGATCGTGCTTTTCGAGCCGCTCGATACGTCCAACCAGTCGGCCATCGGCTTCGACATGTTCAGCGAGCCGGCGCGGCGGACGGCGATCGAGAAGGCCATGGCCGACGACCAGCAGCATGCGAGCGGGCTTATCCAACTCGGCCAGGGCGTTGGCGCGAAGCAGACCTTTCCGGGTTTCCTGGTCTTCGTGCGGCTGAACGTGGAAACGGCGCCGGACGTGATCAATGCCAGCCGGTCCTCGACCGCGGGCTTTCTCTATGCCGCCTTCCGCTCGCGCGACTTGTTCCAGGTGGCGCTCAGCAAGGCGCCGCTGCTGCCGGTCAATGTCGAGATCTATGACGGCAAGCCTAATGCCGACAATCTCTTGTTCCGGTCGGAAGCGCCGCCGGCCGAGTCCCTGGGTGCGAAGCTTGTGGCGCGGCGGAATGTCGTCGTCGCCGGCCGACCCTGGACCGTCCTGTTTAGGCCGACGAGCGCTTTCTCGCTGCCTTCGTCGCGCGCCATTCCGGTGATGCTCGGGCTGTTCGGCCTGCTGCTTGCCGGGGCGATCGCCCTGGTGGCCCGCTATCAGGAGCGTGCCTATGAGGCGAAGTCGCTGCTGCATGAGGCGACGGAGAAGAGCCTGCTGGAGAAGGACCTGATCCTGCAGGAGATGAAGCATCGCATCAAGAATTCGATCACCAGGGTTTTGGCGATCGCGCGGCAGACGGCATCCCAGGCCACCGACGTGAAGGAATTCTCCGCATCTTTCTCGGCCCGTCTGCAGGCGATGGCTGCTTCGCAGGACATGCTGACACGCTCGCGCTGGCAGAAGGCGGATCTTGGCGACCTGCTGCGCATCGAGCTCGGGCAGGTGTTCGGCAAGGAGCTACCGGCAGGCATCTTGTCTGGGCCGGAGGTGCTGCTTGACGAGACGACCACGCAGGCGCTCGGTTTGACCTTCCACGAGCTTGCCACCAATGCGCTCAAATATGGCGAGGCAGGCAGCTCGGTTGGCGCCTTGAAAGTCGAGTGGTTGGTCGAAGGGCGCGGCCGCGAACGGACGCTGGTGCTCAACTGGCGGGAGGCAGGACAAAAACAGCTGGAAGAGCCGGCAAAAACCGGTTTCGGCACCAAGCTGATCGATCTCAACGTCACGCGCGAACTGCGCGGCACGATCAAGCGCGATTTTCAGGCCGACGGGCTGAAGGTGGAAATAAGGATTCCGCTGACGAGTTGAACGGCGCCGCTATGCCAGCGGGCGGCCATGTCCCCAGGCAAAGAAATGGAGGCCGGCAGACCGGCCTCCAGATCAAAATTTTAGTTGCAGCGGGCGGTGTAGATCCGGCCGCGATGATCGCGATACTGACAATAACCGTTGCGCAGGTTGCGGACCAGGAGGCCCGATCCGGCGCCGACAGCCGCGCCGATCAGCGCGCCCTTGCCGCCGCCTACCAAGCCGCCGACACCGGCGCCGATCAGACCGCCGCCGACCACATCCTGCTCGGTCGTGGTGCAGCCGCTGACAGCGACCACGGCAACCATGGCAATGATCATCTTCCGCATAAAATTGCTCCTCACTTTTGTCCTCACTTTCGGCAGTGCCAGCCGCCATTTAGCACGAAAAAAAGGGCTTTGCCTGCACGATCTTACTGTTGATTAAGATAGTCTTTTTCAGGGCGCGCGCCGTTCGACGCGACAAGCCTGCCGGAGACTTCCAGCGACGCCTCGAGCGAACCGTCGGGGCGCACGGTCCAGACGATCTGGTCGTAGTCGTCCTCCAGCGCCGGGTCGACGACGAGGCACTCGCCGACGACATGTCGTGCCTGACCCCGGACGTCAGCGAGCGCGAAGGGCCGTTCGGCGGTGCAAGCCTCAAAGGTCTCGAAGACGCTGACCGGGACAGTCAGCTCGCGGCATTCGGTCATGGCGTCCGAGCAGCCGATGACGAGGAGCAAAGCGGCGATGTGTTCCACGGGTGAACCCTCTCCGCGGCAAAGAACGATTCTCGCCGCTCAAAAGTTCCTGCCGCCGCCATGCCGCGAGCCCTTGCCGACTAAAGCGCGACCGGGAACTGCCGGATCAGGTCAGCTGCCACGCTGCCGCCAGCACCAGGGCAGCAAGGAGCGCGACGGGACCGAGACGAAGCGAAAGATAGGAGGAACGGGGCAAGGGCGGCGTCTCGGCGTGCTGGAAGCTGCTCATCGAGACGCGCGCGGCCTGCTCCAACCTGTTCATGTCGGAAACCATCATTCAGTCCTCCCAAATCGCGTGCCAAATCGTGTGCCAAATCGCGTGATTGGGCGCGGCTGGAGCTTTCGGTGCGGTTTTAGCCAGGAACACAGAATCGGGCCTTATGGTGAACAGCCGGTTAAGTCGGCGAATGTTCGTGTGTGGCGGTCAATCCGTCTCGAAATTGCCGTGCGGGATCGTCAGGCGATATTCGAGCCGACCCTCATCGATCTCGAGGATGGCGGAGCCGCCGAGCGACGTCGGCACGACGCGTTCCAGAGCGACGCTGCCAAAGCGCTTTTCGTTGCGCCTGCCGGCGCCGATCCTTTCCGTCCACATCAGCAAAAGGTCGGCCGAAGTTCCGCCGCCGGGCGCGATTTTGGCGCTTACCTCGACATGGCCGTCAGGCTGCGACAGGGCGCCGTAACTTACCGAATTCACGGCCAGCTCATGCATGGCCAGCCCGATATGCAAGGCGGCGTTTGGGTTGAGGTAAGGGTTTTCGCCATCGAAACGCAGACTGCGGCGGGGGTCGGCGCTGTAGCGGCCGACCTGGCCGGATACGAGCTCTCGAAGCGCCGCGCCGCGCCAGTTGGAGGATGTAACCAGATCCTGGGACGAGGCGAGCGACTGAATGCGGCCGCGAAAGCGGGTCAGGAAGTCGCCAAGCGTCTCGGAGTAGCGCCCGGTCTGGGTGGCTATGCTCTGGATGATGGCCAGAAGGTTCTTCGAGCGATGGCTCACCTCACGCAGCAGCGTCTTCAGCGTCTGCTCGCGACGTTTCTGCTCCGTGGTCTCGACCATGGTGGTGACGACGCCCTGGACCTCCCCGGTATCGCTATGATCGGCATCGACCCAGATCTGGAACCAGCGCACGCCGTCACCGCCGGGAATGCCGAGTTCGAGGCGATCAGCGTTGCCGGTTTCAACCGCCCTGTGTTTGGCCGCACTTAGGCGTTCGGCCTGAGCAGGCGAGAGCAAATCCTTGCCGTCGGCCGTCTCGGCTGCCCAAGGCGCGCGCATGTTGCGGGCCCAGACGGTCTTCATTTCCCGGTCCTGATAGAGGACCGAAATTCCGGCATTGTGGAGCGCGTGCAGCAACGCACGCCCCAACTGCATCCCGCTTTCCGCCGGATGCATCGCGATCACCTCGTCGCTGCGCTTGCCCGGATCGTCCTTTTCTGAGGCCTTGGAACGCATCCAATAATACTTCCCGCATCCAGGCTGAACGGCTTTACGATAGACTGCTGCTTCGGCCTTGACATGCCGAGGCTGGCGCGCAGCCTCAAAAACGGTCCGCCGGACGACGTCCTTTGGGGACACCGCCCGGCGGTGGCTGGAAACCGTTTGAGGGGTGCGGCTTCCAGTGTCCGGTGCTCCCCGCGTCAGGCTCTTCTGAAAAGGCCGGCGATGAGCGAAATCACCAGGAAGGCCAGGAAGATGAAGAACAATATCTGCGCGATGCCAGCCGATGTGCCGGCAATGCCGCCGAATCCAAGAGCGCCGGCGATGATCGCGACCACAAGAAAAACGAGCGCCCAGTACAGCATGATATGCCTCCTTCTAACGTCCTGAAAAAACGTGGCTGAATGCCGTTTGTTCCACCATTTGCGGAAAAAGACGACCCCCCGGAAGCGCTTTCGCGGATCAGATTCCGCACTGCATCATGCGAGGCGCGGGAGCCTCGCATGGAACCTCGATGACCAGACATCGGTGCGGTCAGGCTGCAGCTTTCGCCTGGCGGTCGAAGAACAGCGCCTGGCTGATCAGAGCCTTGACCATATCGGGGTTGAACGGCTTGGTCACCAGAAACGCCGGCTCGGGGCGCTCGCCGGTCAACAGGCGTTCGGGGAAGGCGGTGATGAAGATCACCGGCACCGGCGTCGAGGACAGGATTTCATTCACGGCCTCGATGCCCGAGCTGCCGTCGGCAAGCTGGATGTCCGCCAGGACCATTTTCGGGCGCGTCCTGCCGAACATGGCGACCGCTTCGGCATGCGTGCGCGCGGTGCCGACAACGCGGTGGCCAAGGCTTTCGACCATCTCCTCGATGTCCATGGCAATCAGCGGCTCGTCCTCGATGATCAGCACATCGGTCGCGACCTGGCGGGAAATCTCGGCGCTTGCCTGAGCAAGCAATTCGGAAAATTCCTGCTCGTCGGCGTCGAGGATCTCCGCTGCTTCGTCCTCGCTGAAACCTTCCACGGCGACAAGCAGGAACGCCTGCCGCGGCCGCGGCGCGATAGCATTCAGATTGGCGGCGGCCCGCTGTTCCCAGGCGGTCTGCGCATGCTCTTGCGGCACGCGGATGGCAATCGAGGTGAAAAGCCTGGCAAAAACCTTGTACAACGCGATGCGATCGCTCGATGCCTCGGGGAAGACTTCGGTGTCGGCGATGATGGCCTCCAGCATGGCGGCGACCAACGCGTCACCGCTTTCCTGCGATCCCGACACGGCGCGCGAGAAACGGCGAAGGAACGGCAGGTGAGGAGCGATAGTTGCGGATAGACTCATATTGACGTCTCCCTCAGATGACGTTGTTCGTTTCCATCAGGCCAGACGGGTCGCAAACCCCAAGCAAACCAACGTCGGCTTTCTGAAAAAGTTCCGCCGGCTGTGGAACTAAATTAGGAAATGGGCGTTTGGCGGTTTCGGGATGGGCAACCAGACAAGGGTGCCGCTTGCGTTGTGGTCTGCAGTTCCAGAGCGGTTCGAGTGCTGGGAATTAGGGCAAATATGAAAGAAATGTCAAAGAATTCGACGACTGGCGCCGTGAGCAGGCACCGGAATGGGGGTGGCAATCCGCTCGGACCAAACTCCGAAATCGCCCGCAAACTCAAACAATACTACGACGAGCTGGTCTCCGATCAGGTGCCAGATCGATTCGCCCAGTTGCTTAGCCAGCTGGAAGAGGCCGAGCCCGCCGAGAAAAAGGACTGAGGCATGGCGGCGGTCTCCCAGAGCTTCAAGACCGAGCTGCTCGGCGCAATACCGAGCCTGCGCGCCTTTGCAGTCTCGCTGACGCAGAATGCCGACAAGGCAGATGACCTCGTCCAGGAAACCTTGGTCAAGGCGTGGGACAAGCACGAGAGTTTCCAGCCGGGCACCAACCTCAAGGCCTGGCTGTTCACCATCCTGCGCAACGAATTCTATTCGCAGATGCGCAAGCGTGGCCGCGAGGTACAGGACAGCGACGGCATCATGACCGCCAGGCTTGCCGTTCACCCGGCCCAGCATGGCCAGCTCGACCTCAAGGATTTCCGCGGCGCGCTGGAGCAGTTGCCGGAGGATCAGCGCGAAGCCATCATCCTGATCGGGGCGTCCGGCTTCTCTTACGAGGAGGCGGCCGAGATCTGCGGTTGCGCGGTCGGCACCATCAAGAGCCGGGTCAGCCGGGCGCGCGCCCGGCTGCAGGACATCCTCAAGATTTCCGGCGAGGACGAATACGGTCCCGATGCGATCTCGGCTCAAGTGACTGGTTCGAACGCGGCCTGACACCGACATCCGGGCCGCGACGTCGTCAAGCCGCCTTCGCGCGTCCGCAGGCGAGCGCCACGGCTTCGATCAGATCGTCTCCCGAATAAGGTTTGGCGACCAGCCGGATCTCCGGGAAAGAACCCTCGATCTCTTCCGCGTCGGAGTAACCGGAGGCAAAGACGAATGGAACGCCTTCGCCTCGCAGCCGCTTGGCGAAGTCGAGCGTCGAGACGCCGCCCAGCATCAGGTCGACAATGGCGGCGTCGAACGACGACAGCCCGTCCCCCAGGTCGATTTCGGCCAGATCGCGGACAATCGTAACATCGGCGGCGCCCTGGTCGCGGCACAGTTGCTCGACATCCATCGCGATCAGGAATTCGTCTTCCAGGACCAGGATACGCAATCCGTCTAACAATGGGGGCACGTGTCGGCGACTCCTACGATCGCCGCAGTCATGCGCGGTATTCGGCTCTGTGTCATTAAAAAAGATATGACCGGCGATGCATCCCGTGATCGGGCGGAACCTCGATCCGCGTGGAGCGTTTTCAACAACCGCACCGGGGCAGGGATTTCGAGGAGGGTCGAAATGTCCGGCCAGAGTGTAGGTTCCGCCACTGCCCGCCAATATCCCTGCGAGAAATGCCCGCTGCGGCTGCTGCCGGCCTTTCGCGCGTTCGAAAGCCAAGAAGGCCCTAAGGGAGGCATGGACGGAGAACAAGGACTTCTGATCCGAGAGAATTTGACAGCTGTCAATGTGCCCGCCCTTCGGTCTTGCTAAGGGGCGATCCAGCTTCGGAACTCTTGACGTAGATCGAGCGTTTAAAGGTAGAAAACACAAGGAGTTACGCGATGGCGACCGCCGCAGGCAAAAGCGCAACAGATGCTCCCTCCAACTCCGATCTGGAAGCCGATATCCGGCAGTTGAAAGCGGATATAGAGGAGCTTACCAGGCAATTGGCCAAGACCAGGGACGACGGTTACGGCGCGGCGCGGCGCGCGGCGGCCGAAGGTGTCGAACAGCTGCGGACGCAGGGCGAGGCGGCATTCGAAAGCGTGCGCGGCAGCGCTCAGGATATCGAAGCGCAGCTCATAGCCAGCGTTCGAGAAAAGCCGGTAACGTCGCTGGCGATCGCCGCCGGCGTCGGCTTCCTGTTTGCGCTGCTGTCCCGCCGTTAGCCCGCAGATGGAGACGCTGGTCTCGCTGATTTCGACCCTTGCCTCCGGCGAGGCGGCGGCTGCTCTGCGACGGGCGCGCATGACGGCAGTCCTTTATGGGCTTGCCGGCGTTTTCGCCTTGTGCGGCATCGGCTTCCTCATTGGTGCGGCCTATATCTGGCTGGCGGGGCGCTACGGGCCGTTGGCGACTTCCCTCGGCTTCGGCATTGGCTTCCTGGTGCTTGCCGGGCTCATTCTCGTGATCCACAAGCTGACCGCCGGTACGCAGGCGCGGCGCCGGGCGCGAAGACGAAAGGCCGACATGACCGCGGTTGGCGTCACCGCAGCGCTCGCGCTGCTTCCGGCGCTTGCGAAAAGCAAGGGCGGCATGGGCGCGCTTCTCGCGCCCGCCGTCGCGCTCGTCGCTTACGCAGTCTACCGCGAGAATGCGAAGCCCGGCCCTCAAGACAAGGATCCCGGCGAAAAGCCGTAGCCAAACCGATCCGCATCCTCAATGAAAGCGGCTGATGTCGGCCGGCTACCCCCACACCCCGCGACAAGCGGCCCCCATCGTCGCCGAACCTCGCTGTCGGATTCGGAACCTTCGCGGAGAGGGCCCGTTACCCGACCATGCCGAAGCGTCCGCCGCCACGCGACATGGAGGCCAACAATGACCAAGACCGTTCCTGAAAACAAAGCCCGCCAGGGGCATTGGGGCTGGCACGCGCTGAGGATCCTTATCGCCGGGCTGTTGCTGGCCTTCATTGCGTGGGGTGCGGTCGAGGTCTATGGCGAGCTGATCAAGAGCCAGACGACCGGACAGAGCGTACCTCAGGCGCCGGCGGCCGGGCAGAAGCCCGCGCAGGGCGGCTGACCGCTTAGGTCTTTGTTTTTATGCGTGTCGTTTCCGCAAAACCGCTGCGCAGTTTTGCGCGACATGCACTAGGCCGCCTTTGTCTGCACATTTCTAGCCGGAACCAACACCTTCAACGCGCCGGGATGAATCTCGATCACCGTCTCGCGTTCCAGCCCGAACAACTCGCCGTCCATGACGGCGCTGAACTTCTTCGTCGGCGAATGGATCTTGAGGATCGCCTTGTCGGCCTGATGGATTTCGACATGTTGGCTGTCGCGCCAACGGCCGCGCAGCATGGCGAGGAATAGCTTCACCAGGTCGCGGCGTCTGCGCGCGACGCTGACATAGATGCCGAGCAGGCCGCCCGCCGGATCGTCCGCGTAAGGCAGATGGCCCTCGCCGAACAGATTGTTGCTGATGCTGATGCCGGTCGCGCGGGTGATGATCTCCGTCTTGCCGATGGTCAAGCTCACCTTGAGAGTGCGCGGGTTCTTGATCGTTGCCCATGCCGCACGAACGGAAGCCTGCATCTTTCCCAGCCGCGAGCCGAAATCCATCTTCTCGCGGAGCTGCACCATCCTGGCATGCATGCCGATCGAAAACTGATGCACGAAGGGCCGGCCGTTGGCGCTCGCCATGTCGACGGCCGTCACCTCGCCTTCGGCGAAGGATGTCAGCGCCCCGTCCAGCGTCTGCGGTATGCCAAGGCCGCGCGCGAAGAGATTCATCGTGCCGCCCGGCAATATGGCCAAGGCTTTCTTCTTGTTCATGAGCAGGGACGCCGCCGTCGAAACAGTGCCATCGCCGCCGCCAGCGATCACGACGTCGACGTTCCGCTTCGCCACGGCCTTTTCCAAGGCCGCGGCGACTTCGCGGCGGGTAACGATGTCGATCTGAACCGAATGGCCTACCGCTTCGAGTGTTTGGCGCAGACGTTCGGCAAAGGCTGCCATATCGGTGGTACGCAGCGTGCCGCCGTCCTGGTTCAGCACCGCAGCAAACCGCATGTCCCGCTCCGCCTTCCTCGCAATTCCTTGGCCGAAAATGACCCCTCAGCCGCTGGCTCAAACGAAAGGGTGGCCCAAAGGTTCCTTGGCCACTCAGGACTTCGACGCCAGCGCGTAGCTTTTGGAACAAGGCAACGGTCACGACGTTGTGAAGACATTGGACAATTCCGCGTCCGGTCCGGTTCGTCAAGGCCGGCCGCTGCTTTGCCGAAATCAGGCAGGAGGAGAGACGATCATGACCCGCACTCTTTTTGCGACGACCGCGCTTGCGACGCTGCTCGCAACCGGCGCTTTCGCACAAACGGCGACGCCGACACCGGCACAGCCGCCCGCCGCCGAGAACCCGGAACCCGTGATGCGTTCGGAGGGTTCCCTCATGACCAATATCATCGGCGAGTCCGTCTATAACGGCACTGGCAAAGACGCCCAGGACATAGGCAAGGTCGACGACATCGTCTTCGACGCAAGCGGCAAAGCCAAGTCCGCGATCATCGGCGTCGGCGGCTTCCTTGGCGTCGGCACCAAGGATGTCGCCTTCGACTACAGCAAGATGGAATGGGCCGAGAAGAACGGTGACCGCTGGCTGGTGGCCAAGACAAGTAAGGACGAGCTCAATGCCCAGCCGGCATTCGACCGCAAGCCCTACGATCCGGCCCCGGCGCAGTCGGCTGACGCCACGCAACCTTCAACCACCGACACGGGCGGAGCCCAGAAGCCGGTGGATCTCAATGCCAAGCCGGCTGAACCGGTGAAGAAGGCGGAAGGCAATCTCGCCACCAATATCATGGGCGAAACGGTCTACAACGGCACCGCTGACGACGCCCAGAAGATCGGCGACGTGAAGGACATCGTGCTCGCCAAGGACGGCAAGGCCGAGTCGCTTGTCATCGGCGTCGGCGGCTTCCTCGGCATAGGCACGAAGAACGTCACCTTCGACTTCGCCAAGGCAAAGTGGGCGGAGAAGAATGGAGACCGCTGGCTGGTTGCCGAGACGACAAAGGAGGAGCTTCAGGCGCAGCCGGATTTCAACCGCAAGGCGTATGATCCTGCGCCGGCTTCGACAAGCACTGCGTCTTCGAGTGAGACGCCGCCTACCACCACCCCTGCCGTGGCGTCGTCGGATACCACGGCCGACAAGGGGAGCAAGCCTGCCCAGCCGGCACAGACAGCCGAGAACAAGCCCGCGGCGCCGGCTCCGGCCACGGCCGAAAACAAACCGGCGAACACGTCCGCTACCGACGAGACCAAGACGGCCTCGATCGACAAGTCGACGCTGACCGAAATGCCGATGGGCAATATCCGCGGCGACGAGCTGAAGGGCGCGGCCGTCTATGGCGCCAACGATGCCAAGATCGGTGAAATCGGCGACGTCGTGCTGACGCCGGACAAAAAGCCGGATGCGGTGATCGTCGACGTCGGCGGCTTCCTCGGCATCGGCGCCAAGGAAGTCGCGGTCGGCATGGACAAGCTCAAATTCATGACCGACAAGAGCGGCAAGAAATATCTCTATACCAACTTCACCAAGGAGCAGCTGCAGGCGCAGGCGGCCTATGACAAGAGCACCTATGCCACGAAGCGCGACCAGCAGAGGATGATCTTGAAGTAAGTAGGGCAGTAGGGCAGTAGGGCAGTAGGGTACAGGCTCGTTGCATACTCCCCTACTCCCCTACTCCCCTACTCCCTTACTGCCTTGGCCACGTGGCCAACCACGCCGCCGCTCGTCAGCTCCGCCAGCGCCAGCGACTGGTCGAGATGCCTGGCGCGCCAGGCGAGCATCTTTTCGGCGAATTCCAGGCGCGACGGCAGATAGGCAGTGTCGTTCGCGACGTTGCTCAGCTCGCCCGGATCCTTGGCGAGGTCGAACAGCAGCGGCGGCAGGCCGCCGCCGAAATGGACATATTTGAAGTCCTTGGTGCGCAGGACGGCCAGGTTGCAATCGCGCGGGCCGATGCCGAAGTGACGCTCGGCCTCGCCGTCGGCGACCGAGCGGAAATCGAACTCCCAATGCGCGGCCTCGCGCCAGTCTGCCGGCTCCTCGCCGTCCAGCCACGGCGCCAGCGACCTGCCATCGAGATGCGGCTCGGGTGCGGCACCGATCAGGTCGAGCAAGGTCGGAAAGATGTCGACCGCCTCGGTGAAACGGTCGACCGTCATGCCGGCGGCTGCTCCGCGACTCGGATCGCGGATGATCAGCGGAATGTGGTAGCTGGCGTCGAAGTAGCCGCCTTTGCCCAGCATGAAATGGTCGCCCATCATCTCGGCATGGTCGGAGGTGAGCACGATCACGGTATCGTCCCACGCGCCGGCCGCCTTTACCGCTTGCCAGACGCGGCCGAGCTGTACGTCGAGTTCCGAGATCATGCCGTAATAGATGGCGCGGATGCGGCGGAAATTTTCCTCGCTCCAGTCCGGCACCTTGCCCTCGGCGCCGGGTATGAATTTCGTCCGCTTCTGCTGGTCGAGATCGTAAGCGAGATAGGGGTGGCTTTCCGCCTCGGCCTGCCAGCTTGCAGCGCGCCGGAAAGCCGGGCCGTCGGCCGGATCGTACATTGTGTTGTAGGGCTCCGGCACGACGAAGGGCGGGTGCGGACTGATGAAGGAGATATGCGCGAACCACGGCGCAGCCTCGTCCTGCTCGCCAAGCCAGCGGATGAATTCGCCGGCCAGGAAGGCGGTTGGCGTCTGGTCCTTCGAATAGACCGGCGGCGCGTTGCTCACATCGCCCCGGGGCTGGCCGTGCTCCCCAGCCGGACGGTGGATGTCAGGGCTGCCGGCGTTGGCATCGATGCCTTGCATCCTCAGCCAGGACAGCCATTGTTTCTGGTGCTCGGGCAGGAACTGCCGCACGGTGAAGCCCGGCAGCACGCCTTCATAGCTCTTCAGCCGTGGATCGGCTGCCGAGAGCCGGCGCGGGTCCGGCGCGACATCGGTGTAGCCGAACAAGGTCGGGTCGTAGCCAACCGCGCGTGCCGACAGGGCGACGTTGCCGTGACGCGCATCGAGCGGCGTGCCGTTGCGGCAGACGCGGTTGTTCATCTGGTAGAGGCCGGTGTAGAGGCAGGCACGGGCCGGAGAGCAAGGTGCGGCGCCGCCATAGTGGCGCCGAAACAGCACGCCCTCGGCGGCAAGCGCGTCAACGTTCGGCGTCCTGACCACCGTATGGCCTGCGGCCGAAAGGCAATCGCCACGCCACTGGTCGCAGGTGATGAGGAGAACGTTCGGGCGGCGGGTTCGGTTGTCCAAAATCTTCCTCCTCAAGAAGTCGCGCCGCTCATGGAGCCGAAATTCGCCGGCGTTGCAAGGCAAGCCGGTTCATCAGTCGGTGAACATAAACATCAGGTCGTTCACTTTTATGACACAGTCCATCCTGTGATTGCCCGCTTTGCCGCGGACGGGCCTATCCTCATATTGGCGTGGACAGCGGCGAGGGCCGCAGCAAGGACAGGGAAGGAGCAACACCATGCTCAATCAGATCAAGGGCCTGCATCACGTCACCTCGATGGCCAGCGATGCGCGCCGCAACAATGAGTTCTTCACCAGGAAGCTCGGCCTGCGTCGGGTCAAGAAGACCGTCAACTTCGACGCGCCGGACGTCTATCACCTCTACTACGCCGACGAGTTCGGCACGCCCGGCTCGGTGATGACCTATTTCCCGTTCCCCGATATCGGCAAGGGCCGGCATGGGGTGGGTGAGGTCGGCACCACGGTCTTCTCGGTGCCGGAAGGCACGCTCCGCTATTGGGAAAAGCGTTTTGCCGACGAGGGCGTGAGCGGCGTTGCCCGCTCGACAAGCTTCGGCGAGAAGCGGCTCGCCTTCACCGGCCCCGACGGCGACAGTTTCGCTCTCGTCGAGGACAAGGCCGACAGCCGCGCGCCCTGGGTCAAGGGCGGCGTTCCCGGCGACGAAGCGATCCGCGGCTTCCACTCGGTCGCGCTGAGGCTGAAGGACGGCGGCGCCACCGAGGAGCTGTTGAAGTTCATGGGCTATGAGGAGGTCGACAAGTCCGGCAACGTCCGCCGGCTGGCGATCAAGAACGGCAACGGCGCCGACGTCGTCGACATCGAGTCGCTGCCGGGCGCAGGCTTTGCCAATCTCGGTGCCGGCTCGGTGCATCACGTCGCCTTCGCGGTCGAGGATCGCGCCAGGCAGATCGAGGTGCGCAAGGCGCTGGTCGACACGGGCTACGGCGTGACGCCGGTCATCGATCGCGATTACTTCTGGGCGATCTATTTCCGCACGCCGGGCGGCGTGCTGTTCGAGGTGTCCACCAACGAGCCGGGCTTCGACCGCGACGAGGACACCGCGCATCTGGGCGAGGCGCTGAAGCTGCCGACGCAGCATCAGCATCTGAGACCCTATCTCGAACAGCACCTGCAGAAGCTGGAAGACTAAGCCATGAGCAAGGACGCATACATCCATAAAGTGCTGCCCGGTTCGCCGGGCAGTCCGTTGCTCTTCGTCTTCCACGGGACCGGAGCCGACGAGAATCAGCTTCTGTCGTTCGGTCAGGAGCTTGCGCCGTCGGCGACGATCGTGTCGCCGCGCGGCGACGTGTCCGAGCATGGCGCCGCCCGCTTCTTCCGCCGCACCGGCGAGGGCGTCTACGACATGGACGACCTCGCGCGGGCGACGGTCAAGATGGCAGGCTTCGTCAAGGCGCATGTCGATGCCGCAAAGCCCTCGGCGGTGTTCGGGCTCGGCTATTCCAACGGCGCCAACATCCTGGCCTCGGTGATGTTCGCGGAGCCGGCCCTGTTCGATGCCGCGGCGCTGATGCATCCGCTGATCCCGTTCGAACCGGAGGTCCGGGGCAGCCTTGTCGGCCGCCGCATCCTGATCACCGCCGGCAGGCGCGATCCGATCTGTCCGCCCAATCTGACGTCGCGACTGGAAGCCTATTTGCGCGCCGACGGGGCCGATGTCACAGTGGAATGGCACGACGGCGGGCACGAGGTGCGGCCGAATGAAATCGAAGCGGCGCGGCGGCTGTTCACCCGCTCGCCGACCGCCGAAGGAGGCAAGAACGATGGCTGACCAGCTGCCCGAGATCGAACTGGAAGACCACGGCTCCAAGGGGCGCTATGTGCTGCGCGGGCCGGGCGGCGCCGAGGCCGAGATGACCTTCACCAAGATCGGCGAGCATCAGCTCATCATCGATCACACCGAGGTGCCGGACGTCTTCCGTGGCCAGGGCGCCGGGCTTCGCCTCGTCACCCGCGCGGTCGAGGATGCGCGTGCGGCCGGCAAGAAGATCATCCCGCTCTGCCCCTTCGCCAACGCCCAGTTCCGCCGCCACCCGGAATGGGCGGACGTGCTGAAGCAGTAGCACCGTCTTCCCCTTCTCCCTCTGTGGGAGAAGGTGGATCGGCGCGCAGCGCCGAGACGGTTGAGGGGTGCTGGACGGAGTACCGTCGGTGCCAAGCTGGAGCACCCCTCATCCGTCGCCTTCGGCGACACCTTCTCCCACAAGGGGAGAAGGAAAACAGCCACCCAGCCACAAACGCGAACACGTCACTGGCATTTGCGCAGTTCGGCCATCTTGCCTAAGTTGGCAGTTCGCTCGGACGGGATTTCGTCCCGCCTCGCCCCGTCACCGAAATGAATGGCTCCCCTGATGACCGAAACCGACCTCATCCCCGTTTTCGACGGCCACAACGACACGCTGCTTCGACTCTACCAGTCGAAGGAAACGGATGTCGAAAAGCTGTTCATCGAGGGTACGCCGGGCGGTCATATCGACCTGCCGCGCGCCAGAGAGGGTGGCTTTGCCGGCGGCATGTTCGCGATCTTCCCGCCGCCGATCGAAAAAACCAAGCGCAGCGCCGTTCCGCCGGCGCCGAGCGACAACGAACCCCTGCCGCCGGAACTGCCGCGCGCCGAGGCGATCACATCCACAATCGGCATGGCGTCGATCCTGTTCAGACTTGAGCGGGCAGGCGCGCTGAGCGTGTGCCGCAGCGCCGGCGACATCCGCGATGCGATGGCCAAGGGTTCGGTCGCGGCGGTCTTCCACATCGAGGGCGTCGAGGCAATCGATCCCGAGCTTGCCATGCTCGACGTGCTTCATGCCGCCGGCCTGCGCTCGCTGGGCATCGTCTGGAGCCGGCCGAACGCCTTCGGCAACGGCGTGCCGTTCCGCTTTCCCTCCTCGCCCGATACCGGGCCCGGCCTCACCGATGCCGGCAAGGCGCTGGTCAAGGCCTGCAACCAGCTCAGGATCATGATCGACCTCTCGCATCTCAACGAGAAGGGTTTTCGCGACGTGGCTGAATTGAGCGACGCGCCGCTGGTCGCGACGCATTCCAACGTGCATGCGATCTGCGGCCATTCGCGCAACCTGACCGACTGGCAGCTCGGCGCGATCCGCGAGTCTGGCGGCATGGTGGGCCTGAACTTCGCCACCGGCTTCCTGCGCGAGGACGGCCGCATGAACGCCGATACCGGACTCGACGTCATGGTGCGCCATATCGATTCGCTCTTACAGGCGCTGGGCGAGGATGGCGTCGGCCTGGGCTCGGATTTCGACGGCGCCATGATCCCCGCCGTCATCGGCGACGTCGCCGGCCTGCCCAAGCTCATCGACGCGCTGGCGGCGCGCGGCTTCGGACGCGCGCTGATCGAGAAGATCGCCTATCGCAATTGGCTGAATGTGCTCGAAAGAACGATTGGATAGGCCTTCCGTGTGAAGGGACAATCCTGAGTGCTCGGGGATTGGAGGCAGAACGCTCTCAACTTCGTCATTCTAGGGCGAAGCAGGAGCGAAGCTCCGTCGCGAAGACCCTAGAATCCATGCCGTTACCTTCGCCAAGGACCGCAACGGAGCAAAATTCTGAACAGTAGCAGCGCTTCCAAGTCACGGCATGGGTTCTAGGGTCTGCGCGCGTCGCTTCGCTCCTTGCTCCGCCCTTGAATGACGATCGCGCGGTGCCGCCCCTCGCGCGGTGCCGCCATCCGCGTACGGTCCGCCTAAGCACCCATCCGCATCAGCCATTCCTTGCCGACACCGCGGTCGCGGATGATCGGCAGGGGGTCCTCGTGGTCGAGCCTCGCGCAGATGCGATAGACCTCCAGCGTCTCGGCATTCATCTCGCCGCGCTTGAAGAAATACATCGCCGCCGCATAGCGGGTGCGGCCGGACCACATCTCGCCAAGCGGCGTGTTGACCAGCGCCCACTGCTCGGCGGCTTCCGCGTTCAGGTCATCCGCTTCGCTTGCCATCTCAAAAATCCGCCGGCGGATTGGCGGTGCGGCGGTCGAGCTTGATGAAGGGCCGCAGCACCACTTTCGCCCGCTTCATCAGTTTTTGGTATTGCAGCTCGCGCATGGCGTAGATCTCGACCCAGAGGTCGTCGACGATCGTGTCGCCATAGGGCCGCTGCAACGAGGCGATGGCGATGTTGCGCTTGGCCATCGGCGACCACATAGCGGCGCTCACCAGCCCCACCTCCTGGCTCTTGCGATAATAGACGATCGCATGCTCGGCCGGGATGTTGCCCTCGATCTCAAGCCCGACCAGCACATGGCGCAGCTTACGCTTGGTTCTCACCTCCAGGATGGCGCGGCGGCCGTTGAAGTGGCCCTTCTCGGGATCGACCATGAAGCCGAGGCCGATCTCGTCCGGCATGCGCAGGCGGTCGGCCCGGACGGCATGCTCGGCGGTGGTGAAGTCGGCGTTGGCGACGATCAGTCCGGCTTCCAGCCGGGCGCGGTTCAGCGCGGCGTAGCCGATGGCGCGGATGCCGCGCAGCGCGCCCGCCGTCATCAGCCGATCCCACAAACTCAGCGCCTTGTCCGCCGGCACGAACAGCTCATAGCCGAGATCGCCGGTGAAGCCGGTGCGCGAGATGGTGACGGTGGCGCCGTCATGCGCGAACTCCGCGAGGTCGAAGATTTTCAGCCGCTCTATGCCGGCGAAGCCCGCGTCGCGCAGGATGGCGAAGGAGGTCGGGCCCTGCAGCGCCAGCCCGGCGACGGCTTCGGTCTCTTCCTCGACGCTGACGTCAAACCGAAAAGCGCTGTCGAGCAGCCAGGGCAGATGCCGCTCCTGCGAGCAGAGGCGAAAGCGCGTCGGCGACAGCCGGAACAGCGTGCCGTCGTCGAGAACCAAGCCGTCGTCGTCGCACCAGGCAGTGTAGTGGACACGGCCGGGTTTGAGCTTGGTCACGTCGCGCAGCGTGACGCGGTCGAGATAGGCTTCGGCGTCCGGACCCTCGATCCGGTATTTCGTCATCGGCGAGATGTCGAACAATGCCGCCTGGCTGCGGATGGCGAAATATTCGAGCTCCTCGTCCCACAGCGAATGTGGCGCGCGATAGCCGGCCCAGTTGTACCAGTCGTTTGTCAGCGCCAGCGCGTCGATGCGCGGCTGGAAGGGCGTGCCGAGCCGCAGCGTGCGGAAGTGGGACTGGGCGATGGCGCGGTCGGTTGATGGTTTGATGGTGGGATGATGGTTCATGACGGCGTTCCTTCGCCGTAGAGCGCAGCTTCGGCGATTTGCAAAATCATCTCACCCCCTCATCGCGATGATGCGGCGCGCGGCGTTGAGGCCGGGCGCGCCGGAAATGCCGCCGCCCGGATGCGAGCCGGCGCTCGCAAGAAACAGACCTTCGAGCGGCGTGTCGTAACCGGACCAGCCGGAGACTGGTCGCGACATCAGCATCTGGTCGGCCTGCAGCTCGCCATGATGCCAGTGGCCGCCCGGCATGCGATAGCGTGTCTCGATGTCGGCGGGCGTGAGCAGTTCGGCATGGCGGACCGTCGCGCCGATCCCGGGCGCATAGGTTTCGAGCTGCGCCATGATTGCGTTGAGGAATTGCGGCTTGCCGGCGGTCCAGCCCTGCCTCAGCGCATAGGGGGCGTATTGCACCACCGCCGAGAGCACGCAGGCGCCGGAGGGCGCCAGCGCGGGATCGGCGAGGCTGGGCAGCGTGATCTCCATGACCGGCTCTGGCGAAAACTCGCCATATTTCGACGGGTTGAAGGCGCGCTCGACATGGTCGGGCGAAGGCGCGATGACGAGACGGCCCTTGTGGCCGGCGGCGTCGACGCCTTCGAATTGCGGCGGCCGGTCGAGCGCGAGATGGAGCTTTGCCGCATCGCCCTTCATGCGAATGTTCTTCACCTTGCGCATGAAGCCGGTATCGACCTCGCGCGGGCCGACGAGATCGAGGATCGTCGTCGCGGGGTTGATGGCCGAGACGACGGTCCTGGCCTGCAGCGTTTGGCCGCTCTGGGTGACGACGCCGACGGCGCGACCGTTCTCGACGATAACCCTGGCGACGGGCGATGCCGGGCGGATCGCAACCCCAGCCTTCTCCGCCGCCGAGCGAATGGCGGCGACGACGGCGCCCATGCCGCCCTTGGGCTGTATCTGCGCGCCGGCGAGGCCGCCGATCTCGCCGGCCAACCGGTAGTAGAGGCCAAGCAGCGAGGTCGGCGAGCGCGGCCCGAGATGGCTGCCCAGCGTTGCGTCGAAGGCGAGCAGGCCCTTCAGCCGGTCATCCTCAAGCTGCTCGTCGAGCAGGTCGGAGACGTTCATCAACAGCACGCGCAGAAAGTCGCGCATGTCTTCCTTGCCGAGTCTCTTCAGCGCCAGCGCCGTCTGGCCGAGCCCGGTCATTTCGGCGAGCGACATGTTGCCGAGGTCCGGCGGCCGGCGCGACAGGAACGGTTTCAGGATGCCGGCGTAGCGCAACAGCTGCGCGCGCAGGTCCTTCCAGGCGGATTGCTCCGAAGGGCTGGCGCCCGTCAGCACCTCGCCATAGGCGCCGTGCAGCACCAGCGGGCCGTTCTTCGACAGCGCGACCGACGGGACGAAGTCCGAGCGCTCGACCTTGAGACCATGGCGCTCCAGCTCAAGCGTCTTCACCACATCGGGATGCAGGCGGTTGAGCAGATGGGCGACGGCGGAGACGCGGAAGCCGGGCGCGAATTCCTCGGTGCGCGCCGCACCGCCGACGTCGTTGCCTGCTTCGAGCAGCAGCACCTTGCGGCCGGACTTGGCCAGCGTGGCGGCGGCGACAAGGCCGTTGTGGCCGCCGCCGATGACGATGGCGTCCCAGTTCGCTTCAGATGACGTCATGGGCCGGGCTCATATGCAGGGTTGGTTTGGCGAGGTCGCGCAGGATCTCGGCGGCGGCGTTGCGTCCGGGCGCGCCCATGACGCCGCCGCCAGGATGGGTGGAGGAGCCACACATATAGAGCCCGCCGACCGGCGAGCGGTATTGCGCGTAGCCCGGCACCGGGCGGTTGAAGAGCAATTGGTCGAAGGTGAGCTCGCCCTGGAAAATGTTGCCTTCGGTGAGCCCGACCTCGGCTTCGATCTCGCGTGGCGTGCGCACTTCCATATGGACGATGCGGTCGCGGAAGCCCGGCGAATATTCGGCGATCTGCGCAATCACGCTCTCGGCGAAGCCGTCGCGGTCGGCATCGGTCCAGTCCGCTCCTGCGATCTTCGGCGGCGCGTATTGCACGAAGCAGCTCATGAAGTGCTTGCCCGGCGGCGCCATGGTCGGGTCGAGCGTGGTCGGGATCATCATGTCGAGGAAGGGATCGGCCGACCAGCGCCCGGCCTTCCAGTCGTCATAGGCGCGCTCCATGCGCTCGATGGAATCGGTGAAATGCATGTCGGCGCGATAGACGGGCGAGTCCTTGGGCAGAGCCGGGAATTCGGGCAGCGAGTCGAGCGCGATGTTGACCTTGCCGGACGAGCCGCGGATCTTGAAATTCCTGACGCGCCTGAGGAAGATTTCGGGCAGCTCCTTCTCCTCGACGAGCTTCAGGAAGGTGCGCTTGACGTCGGCGTTGGAGACGACGAGCTTGCCGTAGATCTCCTCGCCGCCGGCGAGCACGACGCCCCTGGCCTTGCCGTTCCTGATCAGCACATGATCGACCTCGGCGCCCGTGCGGATGGTGCCGCCTGAGGCTTTGAAGGAGGCGGCGAGCGCCCTGGTGACGGCGCCCATGCCGCCACGCGCATAGCCCCAGGCACCGACCGAGCCGTCGACCTCGCCCATATAGTGGTGGAGCAGCACGTACGCGGTCCCGGGCGACATCGGCCCGAGCGCGGTGCCGATGATGCCGGAGAGCGCGAAGTTCGCCTTGATGACGTCGGTCTCGAAATATTCGTCGAGGAAGTCGGAGATCGACATCGTCCAGAAGCGCAAGGTCAGCGCCATCTCCTCGGCCGAAAGCCCGGCGAACTTCTTGCCGAGATAGAGCAACTCGCCCAGATCGCGCGGCTTGAAGCTGGTCGGGTCGGGCGCGGTGCGTATCAACAGCGGCTGGATGAAACGGCACTGCCTTGTGACGTCGCGCGAGTAGCGGTCATAGGCCTCGGCGTCGCGTTTGGAGAAGCGGGCGAACTCGCGCCGATGCGCGTCGTGATCGCGGTAGTTGGCGAGATAGTCGCCGTCGCGCGTGAACACCGCGCCGCCCTCATAGGAGATCACCTGGAGGCCGAAGCGCGGCAGCTCCAGATCGCGCATGATCTCGGGTCGGAACAGCGAGCAGACATAGGAACAGTTGGAATAGAGAAAGCCCGGCGTCAGCTCGCGGCTGGTGGCCGCACCGCCGATCCATTCGTTTTTCTCGACCACCAGCACGTCCAGCCCGGCGCGCTGCAGGTAACAGGCGTTGACCAGCCCGTTATGGCCGCCGCCGATGACGATCGCGTCCCATGCCTTCATGTGCGCATCCTCCGGCCGGCCGCCCTATCTTCCTGTTCTTACGCAATTCCGGACGGAAAACCGCTTCACACTTTTCCTGGAATTGCTCGGGGCTGTTTGTTCCCGATGCACGGAATTTGGCACGGCTAACGGCTTTTTGTCCAGACATATTGAATGAATGTTCAACAAATGATGTTGCGTTTTCCCGTTAATGCGCTAGGCTTTTGCCTGTATCTCTGGACTGACCCACGTCGGCAGCTGGGGCTGAAGATCCGATGATCGAAACGGCTGACGCCGAGCCGGAATATGACGATGCCGCCATTCGCTTCCTCGAAGCGCTCTGGGGCGACGGCTACCTGTCGCCGGGCGGCCCCGACGAGGTCGACCGCGTGGTCGAAGGCCTGTCGCTGAAGGGCAAGACGATCCTCGATATCGGCTGCGGGGCCGGCGGCATCACGCTGCATCTGGTCGCGCGGCATGGCGCTGCTCGAGTCACCGGCTTCGACGTCGAAACGCCGGTGATCGAGACGGCGAGGCGAAAGGCGATCCTGAAAGGTCTCCAAGACCGCGTCCGTTTCGTGCAGGCGCCGCCGGGGCCGCTGCCGTTCGCCGACGCCTCCTTCGACGTCGTCTTCTCCAAGGACGCGCTGCTGCACGTGCGGGACAAGGACGCGCTGTTCGCCGAGATCTTCCGCGTGCTGAAATCCGGCGGCGTCTTTGCCGCGTCGAACTGGATGATCTCGCATGACGGCGAGCCGTCCGCGGACATGAAGGCCTATGTCGCGGCGGAAGGCCTGTCCTTCGCCATGGCTTCGCCGGCGCGCTACGCCGAGGCGATGCGCCGAGCCGGCTTCATCGACGTCGCCGTTCGCGACCGCAACGCGTGGTACCGCGAGGTCGCGCGGGAGGAACTGGTTCGCCTCAAGGGGCCGCTTTATCAACTCGTCGCCGCCGCGGTCGGCGCGGCCTATGTCGACAAGAACATCCGGACCTGGGAGGCGATGCAGAAGGTGCTTGACAGTGGTGAGCACCGCCCCACTCATCTGCGCGGTTGGAAGCCGGTCGGATAGCCGGCGATGCTGGAGACCGTCACACCCATGAAGAGCACAGAGGCCAAGGACACCATCGCCGAGCCGGGAAAAGCCGACGGCGAGAAGCGCGGCCGCAAGGCTTCGAAAGAGGTCAGGCGGCTGCAGCTGATCGAGGCGACGATCGATTCCCTGGCCAAGCGCGGCTACGCGGAAACGACGATGGCCGACGTCGCCGACGGCGCGGGTCTCTCGCGCGGCATCGTCAACTTCCATTTCGAGAGCAAGGAAAAGCTGCTCGTCGCCACGCTGCAGCACATGTATGACGAGTATTCGGCGCATTGGCGCACCGCCTTGCAGAAGGCAGGCGACGATCCGGCGAGACAGCTGCAGGCGCTGGTGTGGGCCGATTTCGATCGCTCGATCTGCAACAAGCGCAAGCTCGCCGCCTGGTGCGCCTTCTGGGGCGAGGCCAAGTCGCGGCCGACCTACCAGGCGCTGAGCAGCTCGCGCGATGCCTATTACCAACAGGTCTTCATAGATCTCTGCGCGACGCTGAAGCAAAGCGGCGGTTACGCCTACGAGCCGCAGGTCATGGCCCTGGCGCTTTCGGCCATGCTGGAGGGCCTGTGGCTGCGGCTGATGATGGGAACGGAGGACACCACGCGCGAAACCGCGCTGCAGGCGGCCAATGCCTTTTTGGCGGCCGCGTTCCCGAAACACTACGGTTAGCGAACAGCCGAGGTTAGCAGCAGCCGGCCAGCAAGACCGGCAAGACCAAAAGAGGATGGAACAGCATGAAGAAACTCAGCCGACGCCTGACACTGACATTGGCGCTCGCCGGGACGCTTGCGGCTTCGGCGGCGGCGTTCGCCGTTGCCGCCGACAAGGACCTGATCGTGTTCGACTGGTCCGGCTATGAGGATCCGGGCTTCCACGGCAAGTATGTCGAGAAGAACGGCGACTCGCCGACCTTCGCCTTCTTCGGCGACGAAGACGAAGCGTTCGAGAAAATCCGCTCCGGCTTCAAGGCCGACGTCGGCCATCCCTGCTCGCAGAGCGTGGTGAAATGGCGCGAGGCGGGGCTGCTGCAGCCGCTCGATACCTCGAAGATCGCCGGCTGGAAGGACCTCAACCCGGGCATCATGGCGATGAAGGATCTTGCCACCACTCCCGACGGCAAGGCCTGGTTCATGCCGTGGGACTGGGGTGACACGCAGCTCACCTACAATTCCGACAAGATCGCCGAGAAGGACGTGCAGTCGCTGAAAGCCTTCGCCGATCCGAAGTACAAGGGCCGCGTCTCGATTGGCGACAATGTCGACGACGCCTATGCGCTGGCCAGCCTCGCCATCGGGCTCAAGGACTGGACCAAGATGACGGACGAGCAGTTCAAGCAGGCGTCCGACTTCCTGCGCCAGGTGCACAAGAACGTCCGCTCCTACTGGACCGACACGACCGACATCGTGCAGCTCTTGAGCGGCGGCGAGGTCGACCTCGCCTGGGCCTGGAACGATGCCACCGTGCAATCGGTAGCGGCCGGCGTGCCGATCAAGTCCAAGAAGGACACCGACGAGGGCATGTCGACCTGGGTGTGCGGCTATGTGCTGTTCAAGGACGCGCCCGACAACGTCGACAAAGCCTATGACTATCTCAACGCCGTCAACGATCCGGAAGTCGCCAAGGTGCTGGTCAAGGACTGGGGCTACGGCCAGGCCAACGCCAAGGGCATGGCCGGCGTCGACCAGGCGGTGCTGAAGGAAAAGGGCTACGACAATGTGGAAAAGTGGGTCGACAAGACCTTGTTCCAGCAGCCGCTGCCTTCCGAGCTCAAGCTCAAGATGATCGCCGAGTTCGAGAAGATCAAAGCGGGCTATTGAGTGCTGTGGAAACGACCGGTCGCTCCTGAACTGAAACGGCGTTGCGCAATCGCTTCAATTGCGGCTTGTGGTTGTTTGGCAGGCGCAGATCGCCGATGCTTGCGCTGCCCCTCATCCCCCTGCCGGGACCTTCTCCCCGTATAGTGACGGGGAGAAGGGGGCCGGCCGCGGCCTTGGCGCTTGTCCTGCAACGCCGGCGATTGGCGAAACCGTTCGCGGCAGCGTCTTTCTCCCCGTCACTATACGGGGAGAAATGCCCGGCAGGGCAATGAGGGGCAGCGCCGACTTCGGCAATTGGTGGTCCCTGGCATTGGGTTGGAGACAGGGTCAGAAAGCTGTCGGCCGGGGGCCGAAGCGGGCGGGCTCGCCAAAGCCGGGGAATTCTCCTAACGTCTCCGACGCGTTCGCGACGGGGGAGTTCTCGCGCCATGATATCCATGCTTCGCAGCCTTGCCCTGGCCGCCGTTATGACGGTCGGTGCAAGCGCCGCTTATGTGCTCGCCGAGGGTGGCGGCGATCTCGTGGTCTTCGACTGGTCGGGCTATGAGGATCCGCTGCTGCATCCGGCCTATACCGCCAAGTATGGCGCCGAGCCGGCCTTCTCCTTCTTCGGTGACGAGGACGAAGCCTTCGAGAAGATGCGGGCCGGCTTCAAGGCCGACATCGCGCATCCCTGCTCGCAGAGCGTGGTGAAATGGCGCGAGGCCGGGCTGCTGCAGCCGCTTGACACATCCAGGATCACCGGCTGGAAGGACCTCAATCCGGGCATCATGGCGATGAAGGATCTGGCGACCACCGCCGACGGCAAGGCCTGGTTCATGCCCTTCGACTGGGGCAACACTTCGCTTCTCTACCGCACCGACAAGGTGACGGCGGAAGAGGCGCAGTCGCTGAAAATCCTCGCCGATCCCAAGTTCAAGGGCCGCGTCACCATCGGCGACAATGTCGATGACGCCTATGCGCTGGCGAGCCTGGTCATCGGACTGAAGGACTGGACCAAGATGACCGACGAGCAGTTCAGCCAAGCTTCCGCCTTCCTGCGCGACGTGCACAAGAACATCCGCTTCTACTGGACGGACGATACCGATCTCAACCAGGCCTTCATCGGCAACGAGGTCGATCTGGTCTGGGGCTGGAACGAGACCTATGTGACGCTGAAAGGACAAGGATTGCCGATCGAGATGAACCGCAACACCAAGGAGGGCCTGTCGACCTGGGTGTGCGGCTACGTGCTGATGAAGGATGCGCCGGGCAAGCTCGACCAGGCCTATGATTTCCTGAACGCCGTCAACGCGCCCGACGTTTCGGAATATATGGTGAAGACCTTCGGCTATGGCCACGGCAACAGCGCCGGCATGGCGGCGATGGACCAGAAGCTGCTCACCGATCGCGGCTTCGACAATCTCGACAAGTTCCTCGACAAGACGCTGTTCCAGCAGCCGGTCGCGCCTGAGCTCAAGCAGCGCATGGTTGCCGAGTTCGAGAAGATCAAGGCCGGCTATTGAGCAGCAAATCGGAAAAAACCGACGTTGCCATCGTCGGCGCCGGCTTCACCGGCCTGTCGGCCGCGCGCGAATTGAAGCGCGCCGGGATCGGCTTCTTGCTGCTCGAAGCACGTGACCGTGTCGGCGGCCGGGTCGAGGCCATGCAAAACGGGCTCGGCGAACGGATCGACAGCGGCGGCCAGTTCCTGTGCGATGACATGCCGGAAGTGATGGCGCTGGCAAAGACGCGCGGCAGGACATTGGTCGAGACTTATGTCGAGGGCGAGTTCATTACCCATCCGTCGATGCCCGCCAAGGAAGCCGAGCGGACCTATCAGATCGCGATGGCGATCCGCGAGCGCATGAACGGGATCGAGCAAGACGATCCCTCGATCGCCGGGCTGACCGTTGCGACATGGCTCGAGCGCCAGAAGGACACAGCCGACGCCAAGGCCGCCTTCCGCTCGATGATCGAAGGCCTGTGGTGCCTGGCGCTGGACAAGGTGCCGTTATGGTACCTGATCGACAACGATCGCCGCATCACCAACGAGGTGTTCGAGCTGCAGTATTTCTTGCGCGATACGATGCAGTCGCTGGCCGACGACCTGGCGTGTGACCTCGGCGATCGGCTGCGGCTGGGCGAACCGGCGACACGGATCGAGCACTGGCAGCAAGGCGTTCGTGTCGTCTCGGCTCGCGGTGTGATCGAAGCACGCAAGGCGCTGATCGCTCTGCCGCCGGCGACGGCGGCGAAGCTCGTATTCGCGCCCGCCTTGCCGGCGGAGCTTGCAAAGGCTCTGGGCGTCTGGGAAAGCGGCGCGGTGATCAAGATCCTGGTGCGCTATGCCAGGCCATTCTGGCGCGAGCGAAATCTGCGCGGCATGGTCATGTGGCGCGATCAGCCGGGGCTGTTTGCCTGCGACGCCAGCAAGGATCTCGACCATGCCGCGCTTATCGTCTTCATCGGCGGGCCTCTCGCGCTGCGCTGGCACCGGCTCGGCGATGCGGCGTTGCGCGCGGAATTGACGGCAAGGCTCGAGCAAGCACTCGGCCCGGAAGCTGCCGACATTGTCGATTTCAGCTCACGCGACTGGACGCATGATCGCTGGAGCGGCGGCGCCTACAGCGATCTGATCGTCGACGTGACGGCGAGGAACGCCGAGCGCGCCATCCTTGCCGGCGCGCCGCCGGTCTATTTCTCGGCTTCGGAACTCTCGCCGTCTTTTCCAGGCTATGTCGAAGGCGCGATCGTGGCAGGGCGTATCGCCGCCAGGAAAATTCAGTCGGCCATCGCCACCAGCGCTTCGGGATCGTAGGCGAGGCGGATCGGCGCGCCGACCGGGATGTCGTCGGCGCCAAAATCATTGGTCTCGGTCACCGACAGCGGCTTTTCCAATCCCGGTATCTCGACGATCAGATGCGTGATCTCGCCGAAATAATGGCGCTCGACGACCTTGCCGGCGACCTCGAACTTCGCCGTCGCATCGTCCCACAAAACGCGCAGGCGCTCCGGCCGGATGCCGAGCGTCGCCGCGCCGCCGCCATTGCGGACGAAAGCCTTCGGCTTGTCGGTCTTGACTCGGCCGAAACCCAGCGTGTCGAGCACCAGTGAAGCGCCGTTCTCCTCAATGATCTGAGCTTTCACGAAATTCATGCCGCCGAGGAAGTCGGCGACCTGCCGATTGACCGGGCGCTGGTAGATTTCCTTCGGCGAGGCGACCTGCGCGATGCGGCCGCCGAACATCACGGCGATACGGTCCGACATGGCAAGCGCCTCATACTGATCGTGGGTGACCAGCACGAAGGTGATGCCGACCGCCTGCTGCAGCCGGCGCAGCTCGACCTGCATCTGCTCGCGCAGCTTCTTGTCGAGCGCCGAGAGCGGCTCGTCGAGGAGCAGCACCTTGGGCCGCATAACCAGCGCGCGGGCAAGCGCCACGCGCTGGCGCTGGCCGCCGGAAAGCTCGGTGGCGCGACGCTTGCCGAGCCCGGTCAGCGAGACCTGCGCCAGCGCCTCCTCGACGCGGCGTTTTTCCTCACCCACTTCGAGCCTCAGCCGCTTCAGGCCATAGGCGACGTTCTGCTCGACATTGAGGTGCGGGAAGATCGCGTAGCTCTGGAAGACCATGTTGGTCGGACGCCGATTGGCGGGGATGCCGTCCATCGGCTGGCCGTCGACGGCGATCGAGCCGCTGGTCGGCGTATCGAATCCTGCGATCATGCGCAAAAGCGTGGTCTTGCCGCAGCCGGAAGGGCCGAGCAGCGAGAAGAATTCGCCTTCCCTGATCGCCAGCGATGCATTGTCCAGCGCCTTGAACGATCCATAGCTGCGCGTGACGTCGCGGATCTCGATCATGGTGCGATCCGGCATCGTGCGTTCGGATTGGACCCGCTCAAGCATAGAGGCCTCCCTCGTTCTGGGTGCGCCTGGCGGCGCGGCGGCGCAGGATTTCGGCGATCGTCATCAGCACGAAGGACGCCAAGAGCAGCAAGGTGCCGAGCGCCAGCACGCCGGGCAACTTGGCCGCGAAACGCAGCTGACCCCAGATGTAGATCGGCAGCGTCGCCTCGGTGCCGGTGAGGAAGAAGGCGATGATGAACTCGTCGAGCGAGATGGTGAAGCAGACGAGCAGGCTGGAGATGATCGCCGGCGCGACCATCGGCAGCGTCACCCGCCGGAAGGTACCGAAGGCGCTCTCGCCGAGATCGGCGGAGGCCTCCTCGAGACTGCGGTCGAAGCCTTCGAAGCCTGAGGTCAGCACCGTCATCGAATAAGGAATACAGACCAGCACATGGCCGAGCACGACGGTGAACAGCGACAGGCTGAGGCCGAGCTGCAGCATGACCAAAAGCATCGAGATGGCGACGATCACCTCGGGCAGCACCAGCGGCGCCATGATCAGCCCGTTGATGGTGCGGCGGCCGGGATAGCGGTAGCGGGTGATCGAGCGGGCGGCGAGGATGCCGAGCACCGTCGACAAGATCGAGGCCGAGACGCCGACAGCCAGGCTGTTCCAGGTGGCATCGATCAGCGCCGGCGTGCGCGGCAGGTCCTCGTACCAATGAAGCGTGACGCCCGAGAGCGGGAATTTCGGCGTCGCCGCGGTGTTGATCGAGAAGATCGGCAGGAAGATCACCGGCAGGTAGAGGAAGAGGATGTAGAGGGCGGCGTAGCTCGACAGCCAGCCCGGCAGGAAACGTTTGATCGCCGTCATCGCGCCAGCCTCTGCAGGGCGCGGATGACCAGCACCGTGGCGCCGGCCATCAGCGAGACGATGACCATGGTGGTGACGGAGAGGGCAGCACCCAGCGGCCAGTTCGACGCCTTGCCGAACTGCGCCTGGATGGCGTTGGCGATCATCACGCCGTCCTTGCCGCCGACCAGCTTCGGCGTGACGTAGTCGCCGACGGTCGGGATCATGACGATAAGCGCGGCCGAGATGACGCCGGGCGCCGACAGCGGCAGCGTCACGCGCAGGAAGGAGCGCAGCGGCCCGTCGCCGAGGTCGGTCGCCGCTTCGACCAGCGTACGGTCGACCTTTTCCAGCGACACGAAGATCGGCAGGATGGCGAAGGTCGCCCAGGCGTGGGTGAGCGTGATGATGACGGCGCTGGAATTGTAGAGCAGCGCCGTCGACGGCTCGTCGATGATGCCGAGGCCCATCAGGCCGGAATTGAGCACGCCGTTATAGCCGAGGATCACCTTCCACGACATGACGCGCAAAAGGTAGCTCGTCCAGAACGGGATGGTGATGAGGAAGAGCCAGAGGCTCTTGTGGCGGCCGCCGTGGAAGGAAATGAAATAGGCGATCGGATAGGCCAGGGCCACGGTGAGCAGGCTGACCGTCAGCGAGATGTAGAGCGAGCGCCAAAGCAGGTCGCGGTAGATCGGCTCGGTCAGCGCGATCCGGTAGTTCTCCAGCGTGAAGGTGTGGTCGATGGTGAGGTAGTCCTGCGTCCAGAAGGAATGGGCGATCACGACCAGGATCGGCAGGACGAGGAGGATGAGCGCATAGAGGAAAGTCGGGCTGATCAGCGCGAAGCCTTGAGCGGCTTCCGATTGCAGAAGGGGATTTCGTCTGGCGCCCGCTTCGCGCAGCGGGGGCGACCCTTCCGCGGCCACCGTCATTGCAGCGCTCCGGGCGTGATTTCAGTTGCTGGCTCGGACTGTCCCTCCATGCGGCCTTCCCATTGATCGGCGCCGACGCCTGTTCCCGATTTTTATGCCCCGAGCAATCGCTCGCTGGCTTGCCGGCTTTCTTTCATCATGAGCGCATCCGCCGATTGAAATCAAGCGCTATTTCTGCAATATTGATTGAACGGACATTCAAAATGAAGTGAAAAAAAGCCGAAGTTCCATGGTTTCCCGCTTCGTTCCGTGTCCAAGAAGCATTCCGCAACCCGACGACGCGAGGCTAACATGGCGGCTCAAAGCAAGACCAAGGCAAGCGAGCTCATCGAGCCCGGCGATGACGACGCGGTCGAACTCGCCAAACGCCATCTCGTCCAGCCCTGGCCATATGCCGGCTCGGTAGGCGCCGAGGCGCGGGCGCTGATCGGCGAGGGCGACGGCATCTACATCACCGACGCCTCCGGCAAGCGGCTGATCGACGGTCCGGCCGGCATGTGGTGCATCAATGTCGGCCATCGCCGGGAGGAGCTGGCAAGGGTGATGTACGACCAGGCGATGACGCTCTCCTACAACACGCCCTGGTACACGATGAATGCGCCCTCGGCCGAGCTTGCCCGGCGCATCGCGGATGCCGCTCCGGGCGATCTCAGCCATATCTTCTTCACCACCGGCGGCTCGTCGGCGGTGGAGACGGCGTTGCGCTTCATGCAGTTCTACAACAATGTGCGCGGCCGACCGGAAAAGAAGCTCATCCTCAGCCGCGGCGGCGCCTATCACGGCTCGACCTATCTGTCGGCCTCCCTCAACGGCCGCCCGCGCGACCGCGATTGGATGGACGGCGCCGACGAGCTGGTGATCAAGCTTTCGTCGCCCGATCCGTTCCGGCGGCCAAAGGAGATGAGCATCGCCGCCTTCACCGACTTCCTGGTCGACCAGTTCCGCGACACCGTCGCGCGCGTCGGCGCCGATCGCATCGGCGCCTTTGTCGGCGAGCCGGTACAGGCCTCGGGCGGCGTCATCGTGCCGCCGGACGGCTATCTCAAGCGTATCCGCGAGATCTGCCGCGCAAACGACATCCTTTATGTCTCGGATGAGGTGGTGACAGGTTTCGGCCGGCTCGGCCATGTCTTTGCCTCGGGCGACGTCTTCGGCATCGACCCGGACATGATTACCTTCGCCAAGGGCGTGACATCAGGCTATTTCCCGCTCGGCGGCGTCATCATCTCCGAGCGGCTCTTGGAACAGCTGCGCCGCTCCAATCATCCCGACGCGCTGTTCGGCCATGGCCTGACCTACACCAGCCATCCGATCGGCTGCGCCGTGGCGCTGAAGAACCTCGACCTGCTGGAAGAGGGCGTGCTTCAGCATGCGCGCGAGATCGCGCCCTACTTCCAGGCGCGCCTGAAGACGCTGGAGGAGCTGGCGCTGGTCGGCGAGGTGCGCGGCGTCGGCCTGATGGCCTGCGTCGAATGCGTCGCCGATCGCGAGAGCAAGGACCCGCTGCAGCTCGACAAGAATGTCGGCAAACGCATCGACGCGCATTGCCACGAGCTCGGCCTCTTGGTGCGGCCGCTCATCAACATGTGCGTGATGTCGCCGCCGCTGATCATCAGCCGTGAGCAGGTTGACGACATGGTCGCGATCCTGCGCGAGGGGATTTCGCGCACGATGGATGATCTCAGGAAGGAAGGGGTGTGGCGGGGGTGATAGCTCCCTTCTCCCCGTCACTATACGGGGAGAAGGTGCCGGCAGGCGGATGAGGGGCGGCGCTAACGTTTAGCGATTGGCAGTACCCGCCCGCCGCACTCATCTGTCTGAAACGATAACCTCGCAAGCCTGGCGCTGCCCCTCACCTGCCTGCCGGCATCCTCTCCCCGTATAGTGACGGGGAGAGGGGCGCTCTCATCGATGGTTTCGCCAATCGCCAGCGTCGAAAATCCTCATCCCCTCGACCGCAGCGCGTCATTCAGTCCCCACATGTCCTTTTCCTCGGGCGCCGTCTCCAGGTTCAGCACCGGAACTTGCCTGCGCAGATGGTCGTGGTGGGTGCGCACGCCATATTCGAGGTCTGAGAGATAAAAACCCTCGAAGGCTTCCGACAGCATGGATTCGTTCGACCACACCGAAAGCTGCACGTCCTCGTTCATCGTGTCGCGGTCGATGCGATAAGCAAGGTAGCGCGCCGCCGCCTGCTCTCGCGTCTCGTCCGGATAGCGATAGACCGCGCCGCGCAGCAGCGTTTCTCCGGTTGAGAGCGGGAACTCCTGATAGAACTGCACCGATTCCGGCATGATCGACAGCGCATTGTTGGGGAAGATGCCGTAATAGATCCAGGCCTTGCGCAGGTGCTCCGGCAGATGCGTCGGCTCGGGCGCTATTTTGACGTATTGGCCGACGCTCCAGCGCCGCCCGGCATGCGGGTTGTAAGTGGCGAAGGAACGCGACACGCCATTGACGAAAGGCTCGTCGAAATAGGTCGCGCCATAGAGGTCCTGCAGCGCCGGATGCGCCATGGCGACGTGGTAGCCCTCATTGTCGACGTCGCGCACCGACTTCCAGTTGACCGGCGATTTCTGCGTCCAGATTCCCCAGGACGGCACCATGTCGGCAACGCGGTAGTTGGCGATCTCGGCCTCGATCGGCTTCAAGAGCTCGGCCACCGAAGGCTGCGGGCCGCCCTTGCGGAAGCGGATAAAGATGAAGCCCATCCAGATTTCGAGGTCGAGCGGCATCAGGCCGAACTCGGTCTTGTCGAGCTCGGGGAAAGAGCGCGGCCGTGCCGCGCCCCGTAAGGTGCCGTCGAGATTGTAGACCCAGCCGTGGAACGGGCAGACCAGCGCGTTCTTGCAAGTGCCCTGGCTGTCGGCGACGACGCGGCTGCCGCGGTGGCGGCACATATTGTTGAAGGCGCGCACGACGCCATCCTTGCCGCGCACGATCAGCGCGCGCTCGCCGATGACGTCCATGGTCAGATAATCGCCGGGGTTCGGCACGTCGGAAACGTGGCCGGCGATCTGCCAATGATTGCGGAAGACGTATTCCTTCTCGAGCTCGAGAAGGGCATTGGAGTGATAACTCCACCCCGGTAACCCCCGCCGGTCCCAATCGTTGGGGATCGCCACGTCACGGAGATGCGGGTTCATAAAAATGCTCTTCTTTTTGTTGAATACTCATTCAATAAAAGCATATTTTTCATTGAAATGCAATGGTTTGTGAGAATATGGAAATTCCGTGGCGGCGGGGTTGGCGCCGCTTGAGCCAGAAAAATCCCGGAAAATCCGAGCCTTAACCAGGGATGTAGAGCAGCGGTTCCGGCCGCGGATTCGGGCGTTGCAAGAGCTTCGTTCCGGCACGTCTGGCGCATCCGATAGTCACAACGATCATGCCAATTCGGCGGCTGTGTGAGGTTGCTTACAGTTTCCGGCGTCCGACAGGCGCATTTGTCCGCAAACCAGTGCGGTGGCCTCAGCCGGCGGCAAGCAGGGAAACAGGAGTGGCGATCCAAATCCCTGTTTCAATCCTGTTACACAGGCAATCGCGGTCGACCATTCGCCTGTTACGTGGCGCGTTTAAGTTCGTTTCATAAGGAAAAGAAAGATAACGAAGGGAGCAACCGATGTTTGCGAAAGTCCAGACCGCTGACACCAATCGACGCGCGCACGGCCCGGAGCGCAATGATCGCCGGCCGAAGCTGGCGTTGCGCCAGCGTGCCAGCGATCATCCGATGGCGATGTTCATGCTGATCGGCGCCTGCGCTTTCATCAGCATGGTGGCCGCTCCGGCAGCCGGTCCGGCCTTCGCTTCGCTCAACCCGCCGGCCAATGTCGTGGAGGGCGCGCCGACGACGCTCAAGACCGCGCGCCTGCCGGAGCCGGCGATCGATTTTGCCTGCAAGGGCCAGAACTGGGGCGCCGAGAACGCCGAATGCCTGCGCGCCATCGCCGAGCAGTCGGGCCAGCACAAGGCCCGCGCGGTGCGCATGATCGCCAACGCCCAGCCGCTCACCAACACGCCGAACGTCTTTTAGAGCGGTTCAGCGTTTCACGGAATCGCCGAACCGCTCTAAGTATTTGTTTTTACGCAATTCCGGACGGAAAACCGTTACACACTTTTCCTGGAATTGCTCTAGAGCTCCCCTGAGCGCTCCCTCCAGCGCTCCAGTCAGGCTCCCGCCGCGAAGTCGGTCGGGAGCCTCTTTTTTTCGGCCCTATCGATATTCGAGTGAGGCCGACCTGAAGGCCACGCCTCTTTTGCGCTATTGGTTCAGATATGGGCGCCGTCATCGACAGCTGTCTCCTCGGCAACGGTCGATAGGATGCCGCGGACGTCGAGTGTCGAGAACGGTTTCTCCAGGATATGCGGACGCTGCTGCGGCGGCTGGGACTCGATTTCCGCCTTGGCGCCGATCATGTCGCCGGTGACGAGCACGAAGCGCTTGGCCAGCACGGGCCGCTCGGCGAGCAATTCACGGTAGATCGATATGCCGCTGGTGCCCGGCATGCGCAGGTCCGAAAAGACGATGTCGGGCGACACGTGCCCGCCCAGCACCTCGCCGGCGGACCTCCAGCTTGCGACGATCCGCGACTTCACCCCCATCAGCTCCAGTATGTCGGAGAGCGAAGCGGCGACGTCGGGCTCGTCGTCGATGATCAGCGCATGGCGCAGCCCGCTGGAGCGCGCCGGGCCTTCGCCGGCTTTCGCGGCATCGCCGGTGATCGCCGGCAGCTGCACGACGAAGCGCGCGCCGTGCGGCTCAACCTCCTCGAACCAGATGTTGCCGTTGTGGCGCTCGACGATCGACTTGGAGATCGACAGACCGATGCCGGTGCCGACGCCGACCGGCTTGGTGGTGAAATAGGATTCGAAGATGCGCGAGCGGATCGCCTCGGGAATGCCTGGACCGTTGTCCTCGACCGAAAAGCCGGGGTTCCCGCGGTCGCTGCGGAAAGTCCGCACCTTGATGCGCCGTTCGCCGGTGACGCCGGCCAGCGCGTGCTGGCTGTTGATGAGGAAATTGGCCGCGACCTGTGTGACATGGTCGGCGTCGGCCATGGCGAGCAGCGGACCATTGGCAAAATCGGTATCGATGATGATGCCGCTGGAGCGCGCGCCGTAGGCGGTGACCTCAAGCGCCGCACGCATCACCTGGTTGAGGTCGGTTTCGGCCTGCTCGGTCGGATGCAGGCGCACCATCGACAGGAAGCTCTTGACGATGCGGCCGCAGCGCTCGGCGGCGGCGCGCACCTTCTCGGCGCGCACCTTGGTCTGCGGATCGGCAGCGAATTCATGCAGCAGCGTCGATTGCGCCACCACCACGGCGAGCGGATTGTTGAGCTCGTGCGAGACGCCGGCGAGCAGCGAGCCCATCGCCGCCATCTTCTCGTTCTGATGCAGCTTCTCGCGCTGGCGGTTGATCTCTTCCTCGGCGCGCAGCTTTTCGCGCAGGTCGCGGATCGAGCCGAAGATCAGCCGGCGGTCGGCGACCCGCATCTCCGTCGCGGTCAGCTCGATCGGAAAGATCTCGCCGGCCGCGTTCTGGGTCACGGTCTCCAGCCGCTGGTTGACCATCGGCGCGCCGCGGCCGGCCATGTAGTCGGCACCCGAGGCATAGCCCTTGCGGTAGTAGATCGGCACGATGGTGTCGAGCAGGTCCTTGCCGAGGATGTCGCTGCGTCGGAAGCCGAACATCTTCTCGGCGGCGGGATTGAACTCGATGATCGAGCCCGCCTCGTCGATGACGATGATGGCGTCGAGCGAGGCTTGCAGCATGGTGCGGCGGATGACCTCGCTGGCGTGGGCCTCCGAAGGCGAGTGCTCGATGGCATCACCGATGGCGAGCGCGATGATGTGCAGCGTCGCCTCTTCCTCGTCGGTCCATTCGCGCTCGGCGACGCAGTCGTTGACGGCGAGCGTGCCCCAAAGATGGCCGTGGGCGAAGACGGATACGGAAATGAAGGATTTTATGCTCTGCTTCTCGAAATCGGCCCGCAGGAAACCCTCGAGGTTGCGCGTGTGGCCGGCAAAGACCTTGCCCTGGCGCTCGTCTTCCTGCAGCCGCTCCAGCAGCGGATCCGAGTTGATGATCGACTGCATGATCACCGTGGGCGATGCGAGCTCGCCGCCGAAGGCGGGGTCGATCCAGTAGGCTGAAACGGACTGCGCAAAGCCCTGGCCCGGGAGCTCGCGCAGACGAAAAAGAATGCCGCGTTGGCAATCCATCGAGCGGCACAGCGTCTCCAGTATGCCGTCCATCTCGCGCTGCCAGTCGCCCGCCTCGCGCAAGCGGCGAACGACATGGACGGCCGCCATCGCGGCGCCCTGACGGGAGCCGTGCATGTCCATCCGTGCGGCCTCAACTGTCATCGTCGAACGTCATCCCCGGGCGATATCGGTAAACCATGAAATCCAGCACACAAGCCACGAAAATCGGTCACGGTTTCCGAGGAACATGCGCTGGATGGAATGCTACAGCGTCTATCGCGTATCCGAAAGGATGCGCGGCGCCGGAGTCAGTTGCTGTCGCTGGTCGGCAGCGAGAAGATATAGCCTTCGCCGCGCACCGTGCGCAGGAATTTCGGATTGGCGGGGTCCGCCTCGATCTTTTTCCTGAGACGCATGATGCGGATGTCGACCGCGCGCGACGATTCGGGGTCTTCCACGAAGCCGATCGCTTCCGAGATCGCCGCCCGCGTCAAAAGGCGGTTGGCGCGGGTGAGGAAAACCTCCAGCACATCGAATTCGCTCTTGGCCATCTCGATGACCACGCCGTTGGCGCCGGTGACGAGCCGGCCGTCGAAATCGGCCTGGAAGCCACCGAAATTCATGAAGCGGCGTGTGCCGGTCTCGGCCTTCGCGGCCTGAGGTGCCGCCGGCTGCGGCACGCGGCGAAGCACGCTGCGGACCCTCGCCAGCACCTCGCGCAACTCATAGGGCTTGACGATGTAGTCGTCGGCGCCGAGCTCCAGCCCGACGATGCGGTCGAGCGCGGTGCCGGCCGCGGTGGCATAGATGATGCCGATCTGGGTCTTGGAGCGCAGCCAGCGGCCGAGCGACAGTCCGTCCTCGCCGGGCATGGCGATGTCGAGTATGGCGAGATGGAAGGACTGCGCCTCGATCAGGCTGCGCGCCTCGGCGGCATTCTCGGCCGTGTCGACGTCATAGCCGCTGGCGCCGAGATACTCGGCAACCGCCTCCCTCAGGTCCGGCTCGTCCTCGACGACGATGATGCGCGCCTTCACAATGGTCTCGCTCCCGCTTTCAGCGGAAAGTAGATTGGGTATAAACATGATGTCCAGCGCTCATCTCGAGTTGTCTGTGGCGAGGTGGAGAAAAATGGCAGCACGGTCCGTCGTCGCGCTCGTATCCGTTGCGGAGGTGGTGGCCGGCGACCTTGCCGACCATCTCGACCGGCGCGGGCACGATGTGCGCCAAGCGCGCCAGCCCTGGGAGGCGGAGTCGCTGCTTTCGGCAGGGGGCATCGACGTCGTGGTCGTCGGAGACGATGTGAGCCAGGCGGAGGGGCGCGAGCTGCTCAAGCGCTATGGCGGCGAAGGCGGCTCCGACTTCATCCTGATCTGCCGGCCGGCCGATCTCGTCGACAAGGTGCTGGCGCTGGAGCTCGGCGCCGCAGACGTGGTGGAAAGCCCCCTCAACGTGCGCGAGCTCGCAGCGCGCATCGGCGGCCTGCTGACGCGGCGCGGCCGCAACACCCAGGAACTGATCGTGCTGGAGAACGCCACCGTCGATCTGAGGTCGGCGATGGTGATGCATCGCTCCGGCGCCGAGGATCAGCTGTCGCCGGGGCAGGTGGCGCTGCTGAGACTGTTTCTGGCGAGCCCGCGCAAGGTGCTGACGCGCGACGACATCATCGCCGCCGCGCCCGCCGAGAATGCCGATGCTTTCGACCGCTCGATCGATTCGCGCATCGTGAGGCTGCGCCGCAAGCTCGATACCGAGACCATCACCACGATCAGGGGCGCCGGCTATCGGTTCGATCCGCCGACGCCGCGCACCGACTGAGGCGATAGCCAGCAGGTCTTTTCCTCGCTCTTGCATCGGATTTCCCAAAACCGATCTTCACTTTCGGGCCCGACGATGCTCGATGCTTAACGGACCACGAGGACCGAGGGGCCTGACGGCGCGTCGGCGGCGACGGTGATCTGGGCATGGGCGCGCTCCTTGAGCAGCACCGTTGCAAGCGCAGCAAAGCCAAGCAGCCCTTGTGCATAAAGCAGCGCGGACAGCACCGAGGCGGCAAATTTCGTCTTCATCGCTCAATCCCCAATTCGCTAAGTCGTCGATACTTCAGGAAACTCCCGAAGCGCCCGCGCCGCTGACGGAGCCCCCCGCTGCGGCGCGGGCCTTCGGTCCTCTCGGCAGCAAGTAGCCGGAGGGGCCGCGCATCCTCATCAGCCGAAGGCCGACCCGCCAGAGGGCCCTCAGCCGGTTGATGCGCAGGCTGGAAACAATCCAGACCGTGGCGATGAACAGTGCAGTGTGCAGCGTCGAAATCTCGCCTGAATTCATGGCGCCGAGCGTTGCCACAGGGTTGCCGGCGACCGAGCCGGCGCCACCGAGGATGACGGCCGCGACGCTAATCCTGAGAAGCCAGGGGCGTAGTTTCGATTTCCTGCCCATTTTCGTTTGCTGATGTCTGTTCCCGTTGCGTCAAACTTGCCGCCCTCCTGTATCCGCATCATGCCGCGCGAGCCGCGTTTTGTTGCAGATTGGTTTCGAAACCGGGGAAATGGCTTTCGTATCAAGGTCATATGCGCTTTCGCTTGCCTGTTTTCCCTGTCTTGCCGTTAACCATCCCGCACGCCAGGGGCAGGTTCCTTCGGTCGGAGCCGTTAACTTGCAGAAACAGATTCGAAACAGAAACGAGCGTCAAGCGAAATAGGTTTGAAACAGGTGCCCTCGATAAGACGGCGATCGAAATTGAAGCCGGCCAGACCGGACAGAGAGAGGGATCGTCATGCATACCGCCATTTCAGCCAAGCTCATCAACATCACCGCCGCCGCGCTCACTGGCGCGGCACTGCTTTTCGGCGGCAACGTCGCTCATGCCAACCAGATCGTCGCCCGGGTTTCGCTGTCGCAGCAGACCATGGAAGTGATGGTCGACGGCCGCCCGACCTTCGCCTGGAAAGTCTCGACCGGCGACAGAGCGCATGTCACGCCGACGGGGTCATTCAAGCCGACCCGCCTGCACGAGATGTGGTACTCGAAAAAGTACGACAACGCGCCGATGCCGCATTCGGTGTTCTTCAGCGGCGGCTATGCCGTGCATGCGACCTACGCCATCAACCGCCTCGGCCGGCCTGCCTCGCATGGTTGCGTGCGCCTGCATCCCGATGCCGCGGCCGATTTCTATCAGCTCGTCGAGGCCTTCGGCCCCGCCAACACCAGCATCGTCATCGTCAAGTGACGGGCTGGATCAAGTAGCAGGCGGGTTGCCGCCTTCGGGCTGGTTTGGCGCAATTCCCGGAAGGCTGTTCCACACTTTTTCCGGAATTGCTCTGGCGCCGAAGCCGTGAGGCAACCGCCAAAAAAGAGGCCGGAATTTTTCCGGCCTCTTTCCATATTGGAGTTAAGTTGGGAGCGCCGGCATCAGCTTCGGATCCGGCTTCTCGGCGAGATGCGGCAGATCCTTGCTGGCGATGAAGGTGTAGAACATCGGCACGACGAACAGCGTGAACATGGTGCCGACCAGGATGCCGGTGAAGATGACGAGACCCATCGAGTAGCGGGCCGCGGCGCCGGCGCCGCTGGAGATGATCAGCGGCACGACACCGAGCGCCATCGCCGCCGTCGTCATCAGGATCGGTCGCAGGCGCACCTTGGCCGAGGCGATGATGGCATCGCGCCGCCGCATGCCGTGGATCTCGCGCTGCTGGTTGGCGAATTCCACAAGAAGGATGCCGTGCTTGGTGATGAGGCCGATCAGCGTGATCAGCCCGACCTGCGTGTATATGTTGAGTGTACCCAGCCCGATGTTGAGCGGAACGATCGCGCCGAAGATCGAGAGTGGCACAGCCATCATGATGATCAGTGGATCGCGGAAGCTCTCGAATTGCGCGGCCAGCACCAGATAGATGACGATCACGGCGGCCGCGAAGGCGATCAGGATGGTGTTACCCTGTTCCTTTTCCTGCCGCGACTGCCCGGAATAGTCGACGAAGAAGGTGTCGGGCAGCGTTTCCCTGGCAAGGTCCTCCAGCACCTTCAGCCCGTCGCCGGTGGTCACACCGGGCAGCGGCAGGGCCGTGATCGTCGCTGAATTCAACTGGTTGAATTGCTCGATCGCCGCCGGCGAGGCGTTGGTCGAGATCCTCACCACCGCAGACAGCGGCACCATCTTGCCGTCGACACTGCGCACGAAATATTCGCCTAGCTTGTCCGGATTGTCGCGGAACTCCTGCGGCACCTGCGGGATGATGTCGTAGCTGTTGGAGTCGCGGTCGAACTGCGCCACCTCGGCGCCGCCGACCAAAAGGGTCAGCGTGCTGCCGATATCGGCGATCGGCAGGTTCAACGCCGCCGCGCGCTCACGGTCGATGGTCACGGTCACCTGCGGCGCGTCATAGGCCATCGAGTTCTGCACGACGATGAAGCGACCGGAAGCCTGCGCCTTGTTCTTGATCTTCTCGGCCTCGTCGAAGACCTCGGAGGGATCGCCGGTCGAGCGCACCACCATGGAGATAGGCAAGCCACCGCCGGAGCCCGGCAGCGTCGGCGGCGCGAAAACGAAGGCCTGGACGCCTGCCACCTTGGCGAGCCGGCCGGTAATGTCGGCCTGCAGCTCTTTCGAACTGCGCTTGCGGTCGGCCCAATCCTTGAAGGCGAAGCCGACGAAGGCGCTGTTGGTCTGGCCCCCGAAGGCGACGGCCGAGAACTGCGCCCTGGTCTCCGGAATGTCCTTCACGAGGCCGAGTATCTGGTTGACGTAGGTCTCGGTGTAGTCCGAGGTCGCATAGCGCGGCGCCGTCACCAACGAGAGCAGGAAGCCCTGGTCTTCTTCCGGCGCCAACTCGGTGGAGGTCTTGGTGAACATGAAGCCGGTGAGCGCGACCAGCGCCACGACGATGATCAGCGTCACTGGCCGGTTTCTGAGCGAGGCGGAGACCGCGCGCTCATAGACGCGCTCGACCCGGCCGAATGTGCCGTCGACGATGCGCTGGAAGCGGCCGTGCGCGCCCGCCTTCAGGAGCCGCGCCGACATCATCGGCGTGATGGTCACCGCAATCAGGCCGGACAGCACCACCGAGCCGGCAAGCGTGACCGCGAATTCGCGAAACAGTGCGCCGGTCAGGCCGCCGGTGAAGGCAAGCGGCGCGAACACGGCGGCCAGCGTGATGGTCATGGCGATGATTGCCGAGAAGATTTCGCGCATGCCGTTGAAGGCCGCCTGCATGGGCGACATGTGTTCCTCTTCCATGTGGCGATGGATGTTTTCCACCACCACGATGGCGTCGTCGACGACGAGGCCGATCGCCAGCACCATGGCGAGCAGCGACAAGAGGTTGATCGAGTAGCCGACCGAAAAAAGGATGAAGCAAACGCCGATCAGCGACAGCGGGATGGTGACGATCGGCATCATCACCGAGCGGAACGAGCCAAGGAACAGGAGGATGACCACGATGACGATGGCGACCGCCTCGCCGATGGTCTTGAACACCTCTTCGATCGAGGCGCTGATCTGCTCGGTGGCGTCGTAGACGACCTCGATCGTCATACCTTTCGGCAGCGTCTCCTGGATCTGCGGCACGAGCTTGGTGACCGCCGCCGCGGTCGTCAACGGGTTGGCCGCCGGCGTCGGGAAGATGGCCAGGAAGGTGCCGGGCTTGCCGTTGAAGCTCACCCTGGTGTCGGTGCTTGCGGCGCCGAGTTCGACGCGCGCCACGTCGCGCAGGCGCACGACCTGACCGTCGGTCGAGCGGATCGGGAGCTGCGAGAACGCCTCCGGCGTCTGCAAGGTCGAATGCACGGTGATCGAGGAGACCACATACTCGTTCTGGGTGTTGCCGGGCGCGGACAGGAAGTTGGAGTTGTTGATCGCGGTCAGCACGTCGGCGGCGGTGGCGCTGCGGGCGGCAAGCCTGATCGGATCGATCCAGACGCGCATGGAATATTCCTCGGCGCCGAAGATCTGCACGTCGGCGACGCCTTCCACCGTCGAAATGCGAGGCCGAATGACGCGCTCGATATACTCGGTGAGCTGCTCCTTGGTCATGTTCGGATTCTGCATCGAGATATACATCATCGCGAACTGCTGGCCGGTGCCCTTGACGATCACGGGGTCCTTGGCGGCATCCGGCAGGGTGCCGCGCACGCCCTGAACCTTGGAAAGCACCTCGGTCAGCGCGACGTCGGGATTGGAGCCGAGCTTCATCTGCACGGTCACGGTGCTGGAAGACGGCCGGCTCGACGAGGTCACGTAGTCGATGTTCTCGGTCGAGGCGACGGCACGCGCGATCGGCGCGGAGATGAAGCCCTGGATCAGGTCGGCGCTCGCCCCCGGGTAGGCCGTGGTGATGGTGATCGCCGTCTCGTCCACCTTCGGATATTGGCGGATCGACAGGTTGAAGATGGCCTGGAAACCCAGGAGCAGGATCATGCAGGCCAGCACCGTCGAGAGGACGGGGCGGCGAATGAAGATATCGGAGAAGCTCATTGCTGAACCTCTTTGTTCGCCGATTTGCTGGGATCGATGGTGTTGTCGACGGCAACGGGCATGCCGTTGAAGAGCCGGTTCTGGCCGGCGGTGACGACCTGGTCGCCGGCCTTCAGGCCCTCGACGATCTCGACCATGCCGTTGTTGCGGCGGCCGAGCTTGACGAACACCTGCGACAGAACGAGCGCCGGCTGCTGCCCGGCTTCGGCCGGCTTCTGGGCGTTGTCAGCCGGTTTTGCGGCGTTGTCGGCGGGCTTTGCCGCATCGGAGGCCGGCTTGGAGGCATCGGCTTGCGGCTTGGCGGCATCGCCGGCAGGCTTCTGCGCGCCGGCTTTCTGCTGTTCCGGTTTCGCCGGCGCGCCAGCGCCGCCGTCAGCAGGCTTCGCCGGCACGACGACGAAAACAAAGTCGCCGTACAGGCTTGACGTCACTGCCGTCTGCGGCACCGAGATGACGTTGCTTTCCTCCGGCAGCTCGACGCGGATCTGCACGAACTGGCCAGGCGTCAGCTTGCCCTCCGGATTGGCAACCTCGCCGCGGATCGACACCAGCCGGCTCGCCGGGTCGATCTTGGGATCGATGCCGCGAATGGAGCCGGCAAAGGGCATGTCGGCCACGCTGCCGCCGATCCGCACCGTCTGGCCGATCTTCAGCAATGGGAGCTGCTGCTCGGGCACGGTGAAGTCGACCCGCATCGTGTCCAGATCCTGGAGGGTCACCACCGAGTTGCCTGGGGCCAGATATTGGCCGATGTCGATCCTCGGAATGCCGACCGTTCCGTTGAAGGGGGCGGCCAATTGCTTCTGGTCGAGCACGGCCTGCAGCTTGTTCACCTGCGCGGCCGAAGCGTCCGCCGCCGCGCGCGCGGCATCGAGCGTCGCGTCGGTGCCGACGCCGCGCCGCTGCAATTCGAGCGCGCGGGTCAACGCCGCCTGGTCGGAGGCGGCCTGCGCCTTCTGCGCCACCAGATCGGCCTTCTCGACGGCGTCGTCGAGCTGCAGCAGCACGGCGTCGGCCGCGACCTTCTGGTTGGCGTGGAAGAGGATGTCCTTGACGATGCCGGCCGTCTCGACGGTCAGGTCGACGCCGCGCACGGCGTTGACGGTGCCGATCGCCTCGACGCCGGGCGTCCAGTCCGACGGCTTCACCACGACGGTCGAGACGGTCGCGGCCGGCGGCTTCATGGTGGCGAAAAACTGCTTGATCGCATTGTCGCGAAACAGGTTGAAACCGACGATTCCCACGCACGCCACGACAAGCAGCAGCAGGATTCCGGTGATGATGAAGAAGCGCTTCACGGACAGTCCCCCTCAAGCCGGCAACCGGCAAAACAATCGATGCCGGGACACATATCGATGACGCATCCCGATTTCAAATGGCGGCGCCTTACTGTACCGTCTGGACGGTCTTGTCAATTCTGCACAAGCTAATGTAAGGGAAGGCGTGATGAAGGCTCGCAGGGCAAACTCGCGCGACAGAATATTGGCCGCCGCCGCCGACGTGGCGCGCGAGGCGGGTCCCGGAAGCCTGTCGCTCGACGCCGTTGCCAGCCGCGCCGGTGTCTCCAAGGGCGGCCTGCTCTACAATTTCCCGACCAAGGCCAAGCTGATGCAGGGGCTGGTCGAGAACTACCTCAATGCTTTCGAACAAGCGCTCGAAGAACGCGTGGCCGAGGCCAGCGACGAGAGCGTGCTCGCGGCCTACATACGGCTCTCGGCCGATGATTGCGAGAAGCCAAAGCCTTCGGCTTCCTGGATGTTTTCCGCGATCGCGGAGGATCCGGATTTCCTGACGCCGATAAAGGCGTTCAAGCGGCAGCTTTTCGAAAGGCTGAAAGGCGAAACGGACGACCTCGGCTCGCTGCTGGTCTGTTTCCTCGCCATCGAAGGACTGCGCAGCATGAATCTCTTCGATTCCGATGTGCTTACCGAGGATGAGCACAAGCTTCTGGTGGCGGCGCTCCTGAACATAGCCGGATAGTCACCAGACGGTTAAGAGCGTCACACCAGCTTCATCCTGGGGACATAGCGTTCTTCCCGGTTCTTTGCTGCAATGCAAATGGAGTGGGACAATGGTGGACGTGGTTTCCAGTGAGGCGGGGATTCCGAGACCGGATCATCCGCTGGAGCAATCGAGCAGCGCGAAGTGGTTCCTGCCGGCATTCGGCGTGCTGGTCCTGGTCGGGCTGATCTATGTCGGCTATGCGCTGAGCCAGGATCTGGCGATCGCCAAGACGGTGCCGTGGATCCTGCTCGGCATCGCGCTCCTGATTGCGCTGGGCTTCGAGTTCGTCAACGGCTTCCACGACACCGCCAATGCGGTGGCGACCGTTATCTACACGCGCTCGCTGCCGGCGGAATTCGCCGTCATGTGGTCGGGCGTGTTCAACTTCCTGGGCGTCTTGACCTCGAGCGGCGCCGTGGCCTTCGGCATCCTGTCGCTGTTGCCGGTCGAGTTGATCCTGCAGGTCGGCTCGTCTTCCGGCTTCGCCATGGTGTTCGCGTTGCTGGTCGCGGCCATCCTGTGGAATCTGGGCACCTGGTTCCTCGGTCTGCCGGCGTCCAGCTCGCATACCATGGTCGGCTCGATCATCGGCGTCGGCCTCGCCAACCAGTTCATGGCGCCGGCCGGAAGCGCCACCAGCGGCGTCGAGTGGGGGCAGGCGACCAATGTCGGCATGTCGCTGCTGGTTTCGCCGCTCGTCGGCTTCTTCGCTGCCGCGGCCCTGCTTTATGTGATGAAGTTTCTCGTGCGCAATCCGGCGCTCTATGAGGCGCCGAAAGGCAAGACGCCGCCGCCGTGGTGGATCCGCGCGCTGCTGATCTTCACCTGCACCGGCGTCAGCTTCGCGCATGGCTCGAATGACGGCCAGAAGGGCATGGGCCTGATCATGCTGATCCTGATCGGCGTGGTGCCGACCGCCTATGCGCTCAACCGCACGCCGGACATCAACTATCTCGAGGCGTACAAGTCGGCTTCGGCCTCCGTCGAGCAGGCGCTGGGCAAGTATGCAAAGCCGGGCGTCACCGTCGCCGATGCCAAGGCCGCGGTTCAGGAGGCCGTGCGCTCGAAGACCTGGAACGACCAGACGACTGTCGCGCTGCAGAGCTACATCCACAACACGACGGCCGGGCTGCAGCCTTACGCCACGGTAGACAAGGTGCCGACGGACCTGGTCAGCAACGCCCGCAACGACATCTATCTGATCGGCGAAGCGCTGAAGCTGATCGACAAGAAGAAGCTGCTGCCGATGCAGGATGCCGACCTGAAGGCGGTGACGGACTATCACAAGGCGGTCGACAACGCGACGAAGTTCATCCCGCTCTGGGTCAAGATCGCCGTGGCTCTGGCGCTCGGCCTCGGCACCATGGTCGGCTGGAAGCGCATCGTCGTCACCGTCGGCGAGAAGATCGGCAAGAGCCACCTGACCTACGGCCAGGGCGCCGCCGCCGAACTGGTCGCGATGATCACGATCGGCGCGGCCGACCGTCTCGGCCTGCCGGTGTCGACCACCCACGTCCTGTCGTCCGGCGTTGCCGGCACGATGGCGGCGAACGGCTCCGGCCTGCAGTGGGCGACCGTGCGCAACCTTTTGCTTGCCTGGGTGCTGACGCTGCCCTGCTCGATCGCGCTGTCTTTCGTGCTCTTCGTGCTCTTCCGCCAGGTGTTCTAGCGTTCGAGCGGAAAATCAGAGGCGGCGCCGTTTGCGGCGCCGCCGAAGTTTCGGGCATGTCCACGAGTGGCGGCCATGAATGATGCATCGCATCTGACACTGCTTGCCTGGGACGATAGCCGGCATCACGCGCCCGGGCTGGTCTGGGCCTATCGCGGCGCCGCTGACGAAGCGCCGCAGCCGGTCGCTCCCAAGGACATAGAGGCTGCACTTGCCAAGCCGGACGGCTGGGTGTGGCTGCATGTCGACCTCATCGACCAGCGGACGCATTCCTGGATCAGCCATGCCTGCGCGCTGCCGCAATCGGCGCACGCAATTCTCGAAGGTCATGAGGACAGCATGGCACTGGCGCATGAGAAGGGTGTCGTGCATGGTATCGCCGCCGACCTGCATGGCGAGATCGCACGCCGGTCGACCACCATCGGCAGGCTGCATTTTGCCGTGACGGACCGGCTACTCGTGACCGGCCGCCGCCATTCGCTGGCCGCCGTCGAAGAGGTGCACAAGACGCTGCGGGACGGTTTCAAGCCGGCAACGGCATTCGAGCTGTTCAGCGCGATCGTGCTCGCCTTTTGCAGGAGCGCAACCGAGCGACTGGCCGCGGCGACCAAACAACTGGACGAGGTCGAAGATCATCTCGTCACCGAGCGGCTTGCCGACGAGCGGCGGCGGATCAAGGACGTGCGTCGGCTCACCGTCTCGCTGCACCGGCCGATTTCGGCGCAGGCGGCGCTGTTCCAGGACGAGAACCGTGCCGGCTGGGAGTTGTCGGCGGGCGCGCATGAAATACTGGGTCGCCTGTCCGCCCGCCTCAAAAGGCTCGATCGTGAAGTCGTCATGGTCAACGACCGCGCGAGGCTGCTGCAGGAAGAGGTCGCGGCCGAACTCGCGGACGAATCGAACCGCAGCCTGAAAGCATTGGCGGTGATGAGCGCGCTGCTTCTGCCTGGCACGTTGATCGTCGGTATCTTCGGCATGAACACCGCTGAGCTGCCGCTTACGCATACGCATGGCGGCTTCTTGCTGGCGCTGCTGCTCGCGGCTGGGGCGACGGGCCTGTTCTACTGGCTGCTGTTGCGGGCCGGCGCCGATCTCAAATTCTAGATCTAGGGGCGCGCAGCGGCTTTCCGTCTGGAATTGCGTAAAACAAAACGTTGGAACGGTTCTGTGTTCCTCTCAGAAATTGAACCGCTCCAGGACCTTCGACCTTGAGGGCTTCCGGCCGCGACACGGCCCGATCGCCGCCTTCAGGTCGGGTCTTCGCGGTGCAGGTCGTGGATGGCGACGCCTTCGACATTGGTCGGCGGCATCAGCCACTGCTTGTGGCGCAGCGTGCGCTCCGTGTCCTCAAGGCCCATCTCCCAGTGCTCGCGCATCGAGGTGCCCGAGAACTCATAGTCCTTGGCGTGGCCTTCATAGCCTTTGTGCTGGTAGATCAAGTGGACGATGTTGACCACGCCGGCATCGGAATAATCGGCGATCAGTTCCTTCTCGCCATCCTTCAGTTGCTCCGGCGGAACGCGCTTGAGCGCATCGAGCAGCTTCATCTTGAGCGCATGGATGCGCTGAAAATTGTCGGTGTTCTGGCGCGTGCGGCTCGAATACATGATGTCCTTGTGGCGCGACAGCACGTCGGCCATGCCGCGCGGCAGCGCGCCGCGGGCGCTGAACAGATCGACCTGGAAGACCAGCGAGGAGCGGTCCTCCTCCTGGTCGAGCAGGTATTGCAGCGGCGTGTTGGAGACGATGCCGCCGTCCCAATAATACTCGCCCTCGATGCGGATCGACGGGAAGGCCGGCGGCAGCGCGCCGCTCGCCATGATGTGCTCCGGCCCGATGCGCACCTTGTCGGTGTCGAAATAGACGAAGTTGCCGGTCCTGACATTGACCGCGCCGACGCTCAAGCGCTTCTTGCCGTCGTTGAGCACGTCGAAGTCGATCAGGCTTTCCAACGTCTCCTTCAGCTCGGCCGTGTCGTAGAAGCTGGTGGCGCCCTCGGCGCCTGGCGGCTCGAACCATGGATTGGGATTGCGCGGCTTGAAGAAGCCGGGCTGGCCCATCATCATCGTCATCCACGACGAGGTGCGGTTGCGGATGTCGCGATAGACGTCGCCTTCCGGCGTGTAGGCCCAGATCTTGCGGCCTGAAACCGTCTGCCAGAACTGCTCAAGCCGCTGCAGGCGCCGGCTCGGCTCGTTGCCGGCGATGATCGAGGCGTTGATGGCGCCGATCGAAACGCCGGAGAGCCAGGTCGGCTCGCAGCCGGCATCGGAAAGCGCCTGATAGACGCCGGCCTGGTAGGCGCCCAGCGCGCCGCCGCCCTGGAAGACCAGGGCGACGCGATCATATTGCTGCGAGATTTCCTGGATGGTGGCGGCGGTAGCCTTGTTTCGGGCGCGTTCAAGCACGAGCCTTCTCCGGCTGGATTGCGCTGGTCGCGGTCGAGTTGCGATCGGCGAGATAGTCGTGGACGACCTCGCCCAACCCGAGCGTCAGGTCGGCGGTGAAGTGGACGGCCGAGACGACCTCGAGCACCGGCAGCTTGGCCACGTCGGCCATGACATGGGGCCGAAGGTCGAGCGCGGCCGGCGCCGTCCAGGCTTCCTTCAGCGTCACGTCGGTCAGGTAGTAGCGCACCAGCTCGCAAATGCGCGGGCTGCCGTCGACATGCGGGATGATCTTGATCAGGAAGTTGGGCGCGGCGAGCGAGGCGAGCACGGAATCGTGGTCGGCCTCGCGATGCTTGTAGCCCATGGTGCCGGTGGCGCACAGCACGCTGCCATAGTGAAGCGTGCCCACCACCACTTCGCCCTCATGCACGATCTTGGGGCTGGCGAGCTTCTTCGGAAAACCCCAGAGCTCGCGGCCGCCGGCGATCGGCGCGTCGTCGTCGAGATACATGGAATGGACATAGCCGCCATGCTGACCGCCGAAGCGCACGGGGATGACCTGGCCGGTCTCGGTATAGTCGCCGAAGCCGGTCGAATCCGGCATGCGGATGAACTCGTATTTCACCAGCGGTTCGTCGATCTCGAGCGGCTTCGGCACCACGGCTTCCAACGCCTCGCGCGTCGTGCGGTAGGTGATGATGATGTATTCGCGGTCGAAGAAACGGTAGGGGCCGGGCGGGAAGGAAGGGTTGGTGAGCGGCATCGCATAGGCGCGCTTCACGACATCGTCGATTTCCAAGCTGTTCACCTATCGGTTCAGGAATGACATGCGCGAGATGCGCAGGTGAGTATGTTGCACGGCACCATGACAGTGCCATGTCATCGTCCCCGAGCGCCAGCTTCATCGTCCTCACACAGGATCACAACATTGTAATGGCAACGACATATGGCCATGGCATTGTCATGCTGCGGCGCACAAACTATGTGCCTTAGATCCCCTCCTACCTCTTGCGAGATCTCCCATGGGTTCCCTGTCTTCGAAGAATGCGCTCGTCACCGGCTCGACCAGCGGTATCGGCCTGGCAATCGCCCGCGCCTTTGCCGCCGAGGGCGCCAACGTCACCATCAACGGCCTGGGCGACGCCGCGGCGATCGAGCAGGAGCGCGCCGGCATCGAGAAGGATTTCGGCGTGAAATGCCGCTATTCGAGCGCCAATATGACGGACGGCGCCGCGGTCACCGCCATGGTGCACGAGGCCGAGGAGGCATTCGGCAGCCTCGACATCCTGGTCAACAATGCCGGCATCCAGCATGTCGCGCCGATCGACGAGTTTCCCGACGACAAGTGGGAAGCGATCATCCGCATCAACCTGCTCGCCGCCTTCTACGCCATCAAGGCGGTGCTGCCCGGCATGAAGTGCCGCAAATGGGGCCGCATCATCAACACGGCCTCGGCACACGCGCTGGTCGCCTCGCCGTTCAAATCGGCCTATGTCTCGGCCAAGCACGGCATTGCCGGCCTGACCAAGACGGTGGCGCTGGAAGTGGCGCAGGACGGCATCACCGTCAATGCGATCGCCCCCGGCTATGTCTGGACGCCGCTGGTCGAGAAGCAGATCCCCGATACGATGAAGGCGCGCGGCATGACCGAGGAGCAGGTCAAGCACGATGTGCTTTTAGCCGCACAGCCGACCAAGGAATTCGTCACCGTCGAGGAACTCGCGGCGCTGACGCTCTTCCTGTGCTCGGACGCCGCCAAGCAGATGACCGGCACGACCCTGCCGATGGATGGCGGCTGGACGGCGCAGTAAGCGCGCTTCCCTAAAGGGGCCCAAAACGGGGCGCTGTCGCTGCGTAAGGCTTAACTCGCGCTGCTTCGTGCTATCCTTCCCTGGCGCAGTCATTGCCGGTCCCCATGGCTATTGAAGTCGCCCGTAATGGCTCAGGACGAGGCCGACGGCTCCAAGCAGCACATCGTTTTCGGTGTGCTTGCCGATGATTATTCGCGTGCGCCTGTCGGGGGCGACGTCCCGCGCCTTGATTAGGGTGTGCCGTTCATAGGCCGCAATGAGCGGCGTAAGCAGGATGTCGCCGGCGAGCGCCATGCGTCCTCCGATGATGATGAGGGGCGGGTTCAGAACGGATCCAATCATGCCCAGGCCGCGGCCCGCCATTTCGGCCGTATCCTCGATCATGCGCAATGCTCCGACATCGCCCTGCTCGGCCATGCGGATCACGTCGTCCATCGTGACGCGCCGGCCCGTCACGCGCGCGATCTGCTCCAATGGCCGGTTGAAGCTGGCGTAGAGTTCCAGGCAGCCTCGATTGCCGCAGCGGCAAAGATCGCCCGATGGATCGATGCTCATGTGACCGAACTCGCCCGCGCCGCCGGCAATTCCGGTCACGACGCGTCCGTGCTGGACGATCGCGCCGCCCACCCCGAGGTCGATCTTGAACAGCACAAAGTCCTCGTAACCGACGGCGGCGCCCCACATCATCTCGGCAATGGCGGCGCAGTTGCTTTCATTGGCGGCGAAGATCGGCTGCTCCAGCACCGGCCCAAAGACATGTCGGATGTTGACGCCAGCCCAAGTGGGAACGATGCTGGCCCGCTGGACGAAGCCTTCGGGGCTGACCGGTCCCGACACAGAAACCCCGACACCCAGGAGGCCGGACGCAGACAGGCTGTTCTCCTCGTAGCATTGCGCGATCGCCGCCTTGGTGAGCTTTGCCGCCCGGTCCGGAGGATAATCCAGGCCGAGGGGGATAATTTTTTCAGAAATGAATGAATGTGAGACGTCGGCCACAGCGACCCGAATCTCGTCGAGACTAAGATGAACGCCGACGCAGGTGCCGGCTTCAGGATTGAGCGTCAGCGTCGCCGGCGGCCGGCCGACGCCTTTGGCCGTTTCGTCAGCCGCCGCCAGTTCCACCACGATTCCTGACTTCCTCAGACCAGTCAAAGCCGTCGAGACGGTCGATCGGGCCAAGCCGGTGAGCCGGGCGATCTGCGCGGCGGAAATGGCGCCGCGCTGGCTGAGACAGCGGACAATCAGACTTTCAGGCGTGCCCGGAGGTTGACCGTCCAGCAGCGATCTGAGCAGGCTTTTTGTCATTTTTGTCTTAAAACTCCTTGACTGCCGATCGTATTTGATCATTCTAGAAAAAACTAGAGACCTTCTGCGATCCGTGGGTGGTCTCGACGAAACGGTCGTGATGAACCGTGCTGAAATCAAATGGGAGTGAGACGATGAGATATCTGAGGGCGACCCTTGTCGCTACGGCGGCATTTGCCTTTCTTGCAAACACGGCACTCGCCGAGCCGAAGACCAATCTGCTCCACCAATGGGCGACCGGATCGGACGCGCAGGCCATCGCCAAGCTTGGCGAGATGTTCGAGGCGAAGGGTGGAAAGTGGCAACAGACCTCGATCGCCGGCCATACCGCCAACACGCTTGCCAAGCTGCGCGCCGACGTGATCGCAGGCAATGCTCCCCCGGCGGTTCAGCTCAAGGGTCCCGAGATCGCCGAATGGAACAAGACCGGCATGACCGCCGATCTGGATGATCTCGCGAAGGCTGAGAATTGGGAGAAGGTGGTGGCGCCGGAATTGCTGCCGGTGATGAAGCCGAGCGGCAAGTGGGTGGCGGCACCCATGAACATCCACCGCATCAACTGGATATGGGCATCGCCAAAAGTCATGCAGGCCGCCGGCGTGACGGAAGTTCCGAAGACCTGGGCGGAATTCAACGCAGCCTGCGACAAGATCGTGGCCACCGGCAAGATCTGCATCTCGCACTCGACCGCCGATTGGACCGATTCCACCGTCTTCGAAGTCGTCGTCTACGGCCAGGACCTCGACCTCTATCGCAAGGCCTTCGTCGAAGGCAGCGTCGACGCCATGCGCAGCGACGGCATGGTCAAGGCCTTCGAGCAATTCCGCATCATGACGTCCAAGTACATGGACCCCGGCATGAACGGCCGCGACTGGGATTCGATGTCGGCTCTCGTCGGGCGCGGCGAGGCGGCGTTCCACATCATGGGCGACTGGACGATCGGCTTGCTCACCGCCGCCGGCTTCAAGGAGGGCACGGATTATGTCTGCGCCCAGGCGCCGACCGACTGGGGCAAGCCCGGCTTCATCCTGAACTCCGATTCCGTCGTGTTCTTCCAGCAGAAGGATCCCGACTATGTGGAGGGCCAGAAGCTGCTCGCCAGCACCATCCTGTCGCCGGAGTTCCAGACCGTCTTCAACCAGGCCAAGGGCTCGATCCCGGCGCGCCTCGACGTCGATCTGTCGAAGGGCTTCAATCCCTGCCAGCAGAAGTCCCAGAAGGACCTGCAGGCCTCGATCGAGGCGGGCACGCTGGTCCGCTCGATGGCCCACAACATGACCATCCCGCAAAAGGTCCGCGGCGCCATCATGGACACGATCACCGAATTCGTCGCGACGCCGGACATGTCCGCCAAGGATGCGGCCAACGCCATGGCCGACGCCGCCGAAGCGCAGGAATGAGGCGCGAAGGGCGCCGGCGCGACATCGCGCCGGCGCCCGGCCGGCAGGAAGCCCAATGTCCATCCACGACCTTTCCGTTCCGATAGCCGTGCCCGCCCGCTCGTGGCGTGATCGTCTGGGATCGATCGTGCCGATCCTCGTGCTCGCCCCTTCGCTCGCGGCGAGCTTCGTCTATGTCTTCGTGTTCACGGGCTGGACGCTCTATCTGTCGCTGTCCGACTCGACACTTTTGCCGAGCTACGGCCTTACGGGCCTCGACAACTACGCGTCGCTCTGGTCCAACCGGCGCTGGAACATCGCCTACACCAACCTTTTCCTCTTCAGCGGCTTCTATATCGTGGGCTCCATGGCGGTCGGGCTGCTGCTGGCCATCCTGATCGACCAGCGCGTGCGCGGCGAGGCGGTGTGGCGGACGATCTTCCTCTACCCGCTGGCGGTTTCCTTCATCGTCACCGGCACCGTCTGGAGCTGGCTCTACAATCCGGTCGACGGCATCCAGGCGCTGGTGCGCGGGCTGGGCTGGAGCGACTTCAGCTTCGCGCTCACCAGCGATCGCAACCACGCGATCTATGCGGTGATCATCACCGGCGTCTGGCAGTCTTCCGGTTTCGCCATGGCACTCTTTCTGGCCGGCCTACGCTCGGTCGATCCGGATCTGGTGAAGGCGGCGCAGATCGACGGCGCATCGGTCGTGCGCACCTACAGGAAGGTCATTCTGCCAACCATCGCGCCGATCTTCCTTGCGGTCGCCGTCATCCAGATCCAGTTCGCCATCAAGACGTTCGACCTCGTCGCCGCCCTGACCCGCGGCGGGCCGGGCATCTCGACCACGTTCCCCGCCATCTACGTCTACGATCTGATGTTCCAGCGTGGCGAGATCGGCGAGGGCGCGGCGGCCGCGGTCATGATGCTGGCGGCGCTTGCCGTGGTGCTGGTGCCCTATTCGCTGTGGGTGGTGTGGCGCCGCCGGGCGGAGGCAGGAAATGGCTGAACTGGCCGCCGCCATCGACCTGGAAGCGGCTGCAGCGAGCCGCAGGCACTTCTGGAGCCGGTTCGCAATCTATGGCCTGCTGACGGTCTTCGCCGCAATCTATCTGATCCCGCTGCTCGTGGTCGTCTTCAATTCCTTCCGCGAGCAGGCGGAGATCGCGCGCGACGGGCTCATCTCGCTGCCAAAGACCTTCCGGCTGGAGGCATGGGCGCAGGCCTGGAGCACTTATTGCATCGCCGGCACCTGCCAGGGGATGCAACGGAATTTCCTGAACTCACTGTGGATGACCATTCCGGCGACGATCATTTCCACGCTGCTCGGCGCCGTGAACGGCTACGTGCTGTCCAAATGGCGCTTCAAGGGCTCGGAGGTCCTGTTCACCCTGATGCTGCTCGGTGTCTTCATGCCGGGGCAGATCGCGCTGATGCCCTGGGCATTCGTTCTTGGAAAGCTCGGTCTGACCAACTCGACCTACGGCCTGATCCTGGTGCATGTCGTCCAGGGAATTTCCTTCACCACCCTGTTCTGCCGCAACTACTATGTCGGCATCCCCGACGACCTGATCAAGGCGGCGCGCATCGACGGCGCCGGCTTCTGGCGGATTTTCTGGAAGATCATAATACCGCTGTCGCCGCCCATTCTGATCGTGACCGTCATCTGGCAGTTCACCGGCATCTGGAACGAGTATCTGTTCGGCGTGGTCTTCACGTCCGGCCAGGCGCAGCCGATCACAGCCGCGCTCGTCGCGCTGACGGCGAGCGGAACGACCGCCCGCAGCTACGACGTGATGAGCGCCGCCGTGCTGATCGGCGCGCTGCCGCCGCTCATGATCTATCTCTTTGGCGGCAAGTACTTCGTTCGCGGTCTGACACAGGGCGCCATCAAATGACGAGCCAATCCCTATCCGCCCTGACCATTCGCAATCTCTACAAGAGCTACGGCGCCGTGGACGTCTTGAAGGGCATCAACCTCGAAGCGCAGCCGGGAGAGTTCATCGCTCTCGTCGGACCTTCCGGTTGCGGCAAGTCCACCCTGCTTGCCTTGGTCGCCGGACTTGAAAGCGTGACGTCGGGTGAAATCCGCATCGGCAACCGGCTGGTCAATTCCGTGCCGCCAAAGGACCGCGACATCGCCATGGTGTTCCAGTCCTATGCGCTCTACCCGACCATGACCGTGCGCCAGAACATAACCTTCGGCATGGAGAGCCGCGGCGTGCCGAAGGCCGATCAGGCCGACGCCGTCAAGCACGTCGCGGCGCTGCTGCAGATCGAGGCGCTGCTTGGCCGCAAGCCCGGGCAACTCTCCGGCGGTCAACGCCAGCGGGTCGCCATGGGCCGGGCGCTGGTGCGGGACCCGAAGCTTTTCCTGTTCGACGAGCCGCTTTCCAACCTCGATGCCAAGCTGCGCGTCGACATGCGCACCGAGATCAAGAAGCTGCACAACCGTGTCGGCAAGACCACGGTCTATGTCACCCACGACCAGGTGGAGGCGATGACGCTCGCTTCGCGCATTGCCGTCATGCATCAGGGGTCGGTGCAGCAGTTCGACGCCGCGCAGATGATCTACAGCCGCCCCGCCAACATGTTCGTCGCGGGCTTCATGGGCTCGCCGGCGATGAATTTCATTCCCGCCGAGCTCGGCGACGCGGCGGGCCGGCCCTGCGTCACGGTTCGGACCGCGGATGGCGGCACCGCAGCGTTGGAACTTGCCCAGCCGGTGCCGGCCGGCGCGCCGAGGAACGTCGTGCTTGGCGTGCGGCCGGAACATATTTACCGCTTTTCGGACGACTTGAAGCACCGCAAGCGCGCCATCGCGGCGGTGAAGGCCCCGGTCGAGCTGGTCGAGCCCACGGGTGCCGAGACCCTGGCGGTACTTCGCTTCGGCGATCTCGAAGTCACCGGCCGTTTCGACCCGGACGGCGCCCCCCGGATGGGCGAGACAATGACGCTCGGCATCGACATGGCGCGGGCTTGCCTCTTCGATCCGACGACCCAATCCCTTCTTTGAAAGCTCAGCCTTTGACATTCGCCACCTATCCAAGCCTCGCAGACCGTGTCGTGCTGATCACCGGAGGAGCCTCTGGGATCGGCGCCGAAATGGTTCGCACCTTCGCGGCCAACGCGGCGCGAGTGGCCTTTCTCGACATTCAGGAAGCGGCCGGCCGGGAACTGAAGGCGGAGCTTGCGGGCGCCGCGCGCCACGCGCCCCTGTTCCTGCCATGCGATGTGACCGACATCGCGGCCCTGCGCGCAGCGATCGAGAATGTGCGGGAAAAGGCCGGGCCGGTTGCTGTCCTGGTGAACAACGCCGCCAATGATGACCGCCACGCAGTCGCTGAAGTGACGCCGGACTACTGGGATCATGCCCAAAACGTCAATCTGAAGCATCAGTTCTTCGCCGCCCAGGCCGTCCATCCGCAGATGAAGTCGCTGGGCTTTGGCTCCATCATCAACCTTTCCTCGACCTCCTGGCGCTTCGGCGCCGACCAGATGACCGCCTATGCCACGGCCAAGGCCGCGATCATCGGCATGACGCGGTCGCTGGCCCGCGCCTTCGGTCCCGACAATATCCGCGTCAACGCCATCGAGCCGGGCGCCGTGATCACCGAGCGGCAGCGCCGTCTTTGGTACACGACGCCGGAGTCCGTCGATCAGATGGTCGGGCGCCAGTTGATCAGGCGGGTTCTGCTGGCCGACGAGATCGCCCGCACGGCGCTTTTTCTCGCCGCCGACGACAGCCGCATGATCACCAAGCAATCCATCACCGTCGATGCGGGCCTGCGCTGATGCAGGTTCTCCGTCTCCCCTCGTTGGATCGGCTGGCCTGATGCTCCGCGTTGGTTTGAACCCCTATGGGCTTACCTATCATCTTGGGCTGCAGGGCCGCGGCACGCCGCGCGCCAACCCCAAGGGCGCGGGGCTCGAAGGCTTCATCGCCCTGGCCGAGGAGCTCGGCGCACGCACGCTCGAGATCTACGATCCATGGCTGGCGGAAATGTCCGATTCCGGCCTGACCGCCCTGAAGGAGCGGCTCGACGGGCTTGGGATGACACCCGTCGTCAGCGCCGGGCTCAATATGATGGGGCCGCTGGAGAGCGCGTTCCGTTCCGCCCGCGCGCTCGGCGCGAGGACCATCCGGCTCGGCCTGACACCGGTTCTGTGCGGTGACCGCAATGCCTGGGGCGACAAATGGGGCGAGCTCAACGCCTCGATCAGGTCGGCGCTTCAGCAATGGGGGCCGCGGGCCGAAGCCGAAGGCCGCGTGCTCGCGATCGAGAACCATCAGGATTTCGGCAGCGCCGAGCTGGTGGCGTTCTGCGAGACGGGCGGGCGAGGGGTCGGCATCACGTTCGACACCGGCAATACGTTTCCCGTCGCCGAGGCGCCGCTCGACTTCACCCGCCGCATCGCGCCCTATGTGCGACATGTCCACCTGAAGGACTACCGCGTTCAGTTCACGGGCGAAGGATATCGGCTCGTGCGCTGCGCCATCGGCGACGGCGCCGTGCCCTTCAGCGACCTCGCGGCCCTGCTCGGCGACATGCACGACGAACTCACCGCCGTGCTCGAGCCGGGTGCGCTCGAGGCGCGCCATGTGCGCTTTCTTCTCGACGACTGGTGGAACGGCTATCCGCCGAAAACCGCGCGCGAATTCGCCGCCTGCCTTGCCGCCGCGCAAAAGAATCGCCTGCCCGACGATGCCGATTTCCGCACCCCCTGGGAGCGCGGGGACGACGGCGCCCTGGTTTCCTACGAGCTCGACATGATCCGGCGTAGCGCCGCCAACATGAAGGAGCTCGGCCTCATGACTCTGGAGAACCCCTCATGACAACTCGCGAACTCAGCGGCGTCACCGCCTTCGTCACCGGTTCCGGACGCGGCCTCGGCCACGTCATGGCGGACCGGCTGGCGGAACTCGGGGCGGACGTTGCAATCCACGACCTGGACTGGACCCAACCGGCGAAGTATGGCGAGTTCGCCGACCTCGGTGAATCGGCAAGGCACCTGGGACGACACGGCACCCGGGTGACCGCGGTCACCGGCAATATCGGCGACCGTGCCGCCGTTGCCGAGATGAAGCGCAAGATCGAGGCGGAGCTCGGCGATGTGCACGTGCTCGTCAACTGCGCGGGCGGCGACATCGGCGCCAAGGGAACCAAGCCCAGCCCCAACAATGCCCTCGACATCGATTACGAGGACATAAAGGTGCTCACCGAAAACAACCTGATCGGTACCATGCTGGTTTGCCAGGCCTTCGTGCCGCCGATGGTGAAGCGCGGATCAGGGTCGGTGATCAATATCGCCTCGGCGGCCGCTCACCTCGGCTGCTCGCCGGAGGTCGTCTATTCGACCCTCAAGGCTGCCGTCGTCCACTATACCCGTTGCCTCGCCAAGGAACTGATCGACGAGGGCGTGCGGGTCAATGCAGTCAGCCCAGGGGCGACGAAAACCGCCCGGTTCCAGGCGACACGCGTCGTCGATCCGGCAAGGATGGATTCGTCCAAGCGTTCCCTGAACCGCTATGCCGAGCCTGAAGAGATTGCCGAGGCTGTCGCCTTTCTTGCTGGATCGCGCGCCCGCTTCATCAACGGCCAGGTGATCCGTGTGGACGGCGGCTTCACGATCTTTCCGGGGTGATGCACGTGACGATGAGGGAAACTGCCATCAAGCGCTTCGACCTTTCCGGCCGGCTCGCGCTGGTAACCGGATCCTCGAAGGGGATAGGCTTCGCGATCGCCCGCGGCTTGGCCGAAGCAGGCGCGGAGCTGGTGCTCAACGCGCGCAACGAAAGCGTGCTGGAGGAGGCGCGGACACGGCTCGCCGCCGAAGGCCATAAGGTTCACGCTCGCGCCTTCGACGTGACGGACGCGGCCGCCGTGACGGCAGCGGTCGATGCCATCGAGAGCGAAATCGGTCCGATCGAGATCCTGTTCAACAATGCCGGCACGCAGTTTCGCGCGCCGCTCGAGGAATTTCCGCTGGATGCCTGGGAAAGGCTCAAGGCGACCAATATCGACAGCGTATTCCATGTCGGCCAGGCTGTGGCACGCCGCATGATCCCGCGCGGACACGGCAAAATCGTCAACATCGCCTCCGTGCAGAGCGAGCTGGCACGCACGAGCATCGCGCCCTACACGGCGACCAAGGGTGCCGTGAAGATGCTGACCAAGGGCATGGCGACCGACTGGGCGCGATATGGCCTGCAGGTCAATGCGATCGGTCCAGGCTATTTCAACACCGAACTCAATGCCGCCTTGGTCGCCGACGCCAGCTTCACCGCCTGGCTGGAGAAACGCACGCCTGCCGGCCGCTGGGCAGAGGTCGAGGAACTGATCGGGGCGGCGGTCTTCCTGGCTTCCGATGCATCAAGCTTTGTCAACGGCCACGTCCTCTATGTCGACGGCGGCATCACGGCATCGCTCTGACGGGACGAACGTAGAAGCTCTTTCTTGACAATCGGCGGGGATCATTCCAGCATCATTGCAAGGGGTTCTCCGCGACGACCCCGTGAGGCGTCAGCCCAACGATCGCGTCCAGGCTCTCTTTGTACAGGAGGTGGACGCCATGCCGTCAACGACCGCAATCACCATTCCGCAACTTTCCCGTCTCGTCGGCTTGCCGGATGCGCCGGTTCTTATCGATGTGCGCGTCGATGAGGATTACGAAGCCGATCCGCGGCTGCTGCCGGCTTCCCGCCGGCGCGATTTCAGAACCGTCTCGACCTGGGCGGCCGAGTTCTCCGGATCCAAGGTCGTCGTCATCTGCCAGAAGGGACAGAAGCTCTCGCAAGGCGTCGCCGCGTGGCTGCGTCATGAGGGTATTCCGGCGGAGTCGCTGGAAGGCGGCTTCGAGGCCTGGACCGCCGCCAAGGCGCCGTTGATCGCGGCCGGCGCGGTCCCGCCCCGCGACGAGAAGGGCCGCACCGTGTGGGTCACCCGTTCGCGGCCGAAGGTCGACCGCATCGCCTGCCCCTGGCTGATCCGCCGCTTCGTCGATCCCGATGCGGTGTTCCTGTTCGTCGACCCGGCCGAGGTGCCGCTGGTGGCGGACCGCTTCGCGGCGATTCCCTTCGATATCGAGGGCGTGTTCTGGAGCCATCGCGGCGATCGCTGCACTTTCGATACGATGATCGAGGAGTTCGGCCTGCGCGTCGATGCGCTCGACCGCTTGGCGCTGATCGTGCGCGGAGCCGATACGGCGCGGCTCGACCTCGTTCCGCAGGCGGCCGGGTTCCTCGCCGCCTCGCTCGGCCTGTCGCGCATGTTCCGCGACGATCTCGAGCAACTCGAAGCCGGCATGCTCCTCTATGACGCGTTCTTCCGCTGGTGCCGCGACGCCACGGACGAGACGCATAACTGGCCGGTCGGAGGCAAGGCACAATGACCGCGCTTGCCAAGGACGGCGCGGCGCGGCCGGCCGAGGTTCCGGCCGTGCCGACTTTTCGCGAGGCGACGCGGCTCTGGGCAAAGATCGGCTTGCTCTCCTTCGGCGGGCCGGCCGGACAGATCGCGCTGATGCATAAGGAACTGGTCGAGGAGCGCCGCTGGATCGGCGAGGAGCGTTTTCTCCACGCGCTGAACTACTGCATGCTCCTGCCGGGTCCCGAGGCGCAGCAGCTTGCCATCTATGTCGGCTGGCTGCTGCACCGGACCGCCGGCGGGTTGGTCGCCGGCACCCTGTTCGTACTGCCGGGCGCGCTGGTCATGCTCGGCCTGAGCAGCTTCTACATGCTCTACAACGACGCGCCGGTCATCGAGGCGCTGTTCTTCGGCGTCAAGGCGGCGGTGCTGGCCGTCGTCGTCGAGGCTGTCATTCGCATCGGCAGGCGGGCGCTGAAGAACCGGGCCATGGTGGCGATAGCCGTGGCGGCCTTCCTCGCCATCTACGTCGCCAGGTTGCCGTTCCCGCTGATCGTGCTTGCCGCAGGCCTGATCGGTTGGATCGGCAATCGTTTTGCACCAGGGCTGTTTTCCGGCTCGGCGCACAGCAAGGGCAAAACCGCTGCCGACAGCCGGGGCGTGGTCGACCTGATGTTCGAACGCGGCGAGCTCGGCCACACCGTGCCGACCAGGTGGCATGCGGCCCGCACCATTGCGATCTGGCTGCCGCTCTGGCTCGGACCGGTGGCACTGATCGCCGCGCTGGCGGGACCGGGAAGCGTGTGGGCGCAGATGGGCGGCTTCTTCAGCCTGATGGCCGTCGTCACCTTCGGCGGCGCCTATGCGGTTCTGGCCTATGTCGCGCAAGCGGCGGTGACCTCGTTCGGCTGGCTGGCACCCGGCGAAATGGTCGACGGGCTCGGGCTTGCCGAGACGACGCCCGGCCCACTGATCCTGGTGCTGCAGTTCGTCGGCTTCGCCGCCGCCTATCGCCATGCCGGCACGCTCAGCCCGTTGCTTGCGGGATCGCTGGGGGCGGCGCTGACGCTCTGGGCCACCTTCGCGCCCTGCTTCTTCTGGATATTCCTCGGCGCGCCTTACATCGAGCAGTTGCGGCAGAACAAGGCGCTGTCGGCGGCGCTCGGCGCGATCACGGCCGCGGTCGTCGGCGTGGTGATGAACCTTGCGCTGTGGTTCGCGTTGCACGTCGTGTTCGGCAAGGTCGCGAGTATCGGCTGGGGCGTGGAGGTCCCGGTCTTCTCCTCGCTCGACTGGCGCGCGGCGTTGCTGTCGGCGGCGGCGATGGTCGCCATGCTGAAGCTGAAAGTCGGCATGCTGCCGACGCTCGCGGCATCGGCGCTGGCGGGACTGGCCTTGCTGGCATCGTGAACTGTTTCAGGCCGCAGCCAAGCGTGATCGAGGGGCTCTGTTTACAACTAACATGTTAGCATGATACTGCTGCCTGCAGATTGATGAATTGGAGACTTTGCAGGTGGCTTCGCGCTTTGGTCTGTCGGTTGCGCTCACAACGCCCTTTGATGCATTCGGGCGGATCGCCGTCCCGCTGATGACCGCGCATGCCCGGGCTTGTCTCGATGCCGGCTGCAGCAGCGTGACGCTGTTCGGCACCACCGGCGAAGGCGCTTCCGTCGGCACGGCGGAACGGCAGGCGGTCATCGATGCCATGCTTGCGGCGGGTATTGCGGCCGACCAGCTTGTCGCCGGCGTGCTGGTCGATGCGGCGGAGGATGCCGCGGAGCAGTGCCGTCAGGCCTTGCAGCGCGGCGCCCGCAACATCCTGCTCGCGCCGCCGAGCTACTTCAAGAATGTCGGCGACGATGGGCTGTTCGGCTGGTTCGGGGCCGTGTTCGCCGCGCTCGGTCCGCTCGCCCGCGGCATGCTGCTCTACAACATCCCCTCGGTCACGACGGTGCAGCTGTCGCTCGACCTGATCGGTCGGCTGCGCAAGGCGTATCCGGGCGTGATCGCCGGGGTCAAGGATTCCGGCGGAGACTGGACGTACAGCGAAGCGCTGCTCAAGGCGCATGGCGACCTGATAATCCTGATCGGCGACGAACGGCATCTGGCGCCGGCGGTGCGGATCGGCGGCCAGGGCGCGATTTCCGGCATGGCCAATTTCGCCGCCGGCGAGCTTCGCGCGATGATCGACAGCGGGCGCGACGATTCCCGCGTGGAGGGCTTCGTCCTCGAATTGCTCAGGCATCCGGTCATCCCGGCGGTGAAGGCGATGGTAGCGCGCCAGACCGGCGACGAACGCTGGCTGACGGTCCGGCCGCCGCTCGAGCCGGTCGCGCCACCGGAGCGGCAGCAGCTCGGTGCCGCTTACGACCGGCTGTTCTCGACGCAAGCGGCATGAGCGGCGGAGGGCGCTGATCGGCATGGACGACACGAGCGAGCCGGCAACCCTGAGGGAAAAGGCCTATGCCAGCTTCACGCGGCATCTGCTGGCCCGCGACCTCAAGCCGGGTCAATTCGTGTCGCAGCGCGAACTGGTCGCCTTCACCGGCCTGCCGCTCGGAGCCATCCGCGAGATCGTGCCGCGGCTCGAGGCGGAAGGGCTGCTGACCACGATCCCGCAGCGCGGCATGCAGATCGCGCACATCGACATCAGCCTGATCCGCGAGGCGTTCCAGTTCCGCCTGTTCATGGAACGCGAGGCGGTCGCGCTGTTTGCCGTCAACGCTTCCGACACCGAGATTGCCCGGCTGCGGCGCGAACACGAGGACATGCTCGCGCAGGCGCTGGCGCAGACCCCGACGCCGGAAATGGAAGCCAGGGCGCAGAGCATCGACTGGGCCATGCATGACACATTCATCAGCGCGCTGGGCAACGAGATCATCGCCAAGGCCTATCTGGTCAATTCGGTGAAGATCAGGCTGATCCACCAGGAGCGGTTTCGCATCGACGGTCGCGTCGTGCCGGTCATGCGCGAGCATCTGGCGGTGATCGACGCGCTGGAGAAACGCGATCCGCAGAAGGCGGTCGAGGCGATCAGCCAGCACATCGACAATGCGCGCCGGCTGGCGCTCCAGATTTGAGGAAGACCCGCGCCGCAATCGTCGCGGCGCTATCGACAACGACAACCGGGAGGAAGAAATGTCGTCCAATCCATTCAGCCCAACCAGGAGGCAGCTGCTCCAGGGAACAGCCGCACTCGCCGCCGCCGGCCTTGCAGGTCTTCGTCCGGGCCTCGCCGCAGGCGTCGACTGGAAGCGCTTTGCCGGCACGACGCTCGACGTCAATCTGGTCAAGAGCCCGCGCAGCGACACCATCCTGAAGAACCTCGCCGAGTTCGAGGAGCTGACCGGCATCAAGGTCAATGCCGAGGCCACGCCCGAACAGCAGCAGCGCCAGAAGACGGTGATCGAGCTCAGCTCCGGCAAGCCCAGCTTCGATGTCGTGCATCTGAGCTACCATGTGCAGAAGCGGCAGTTCGAGAAGGGCGGCTGGCTGGCCGACATTTCCGGCTATCTTGCCGATCCGGGCCTCACCGATCCGGGGCTGGCCGCAAGCGACTTCGCCGAGGCCGGCATGCAGTTCGCCAAGGACAGCCAGGGCGTGCTGCGCTCGCTGCCGTTCTCCGTCGACTACTGGATCCTTTACTGGAACAAGGAGCTGTTCGACGCCAAGGGGCAGAAATATCCCGAGAGCTTCGAGCAGCTGGTGGCCGCCGCCGAAGCGCTGACGGACCCGTCGAGCAACACGTTCGGCTTCGTCGCCCGCGGTCTCAAAAACGCCAACACGCCGGTCTGGACGTCGCTGATGCTCGGCTATGACATGACGCCGCTCGGCAGCGACGGCAAGCTGCGCACGACATCGCCGGAAGCGGTCGAAGCCGCCAGCCTCTACCAGCGGCTGATGACCAAGGCCGCGCCTCCCGGCGTCACCGGCTTCAACTGGGCCGAGGCGCAATCCGCCTTCCTGCAGGGCAAGATCGGTATGTGGTTCGACGGCGTCGGGTTCGCGCCGCCCATGGAAAATCCGGAGAAATCGCGGGTGGTCGGCAAGGTCGGCTACGGCGTCATGCCAAAGGGGCCGAAAGCGCATGCCTCGGGTACGTTCGGCGACGGCATCGGCGTGACGTCCGCCAGCTCGAAGAAGGAAGCGGCTTATCTGTTCTGCCAGTGGGCGGTGTCGCCGGCCATGGGCGCGCGCCTGCTGCAGGCCGGCGCCGGCGTGCCGTTCCGCAAATCCGTGCTCGAAGACCCCAAGGTGCGTGAGGGCGTCACGATGCCGTCGAGCTGGCTGGACGCCGTGATCGGCTCCGGCAACATCAGCCGGCTGGCGCTGCCGGTCATCATCCCCGTCACCGAGTTCCGCGATATCTATGGCGTGGCGCTGACCAACATGATTGCCGGCGCCGATCCCGCCGCGGAGCTGAAGAAGGCCACCGAGCAGTTCCAGCCGGTTCTCGACAGGAGCGAGCAGGGCTGATGTCCGCCATCGCCCCAGAACGCGCGGGGGTGACGACGCAAGCCATCGAGGAGAGCCAGCCGGTCCGGCTGGCTGCCAACTACTGGCCTTTCGTCGTCCCTGCGCTCGTCGTCGTCGGCGCGGTGATCGTCTTTCCGTGGGCCTTCACGCTGTGGATGAGCGTCAACAGCTGGACGCTCGGCCAGTCGCGAAGCTTCGCCGGGATGGAAAACTATCTGCGCCTGGCGAGCGATCCGCGCTTCTGGGAATCGCTCTGGCATACCTTGACCTATACCTTCCTGTCGGTGGTCGCGCCGATGTTCCTCGGCACCGTCGCCGCCCTGATCTTCGACGCCAGGTTTGCCTTGCGCGGCCTGCTGCGCGGCATCTTCGTGATGCCGATGATGGCCACGCCCGTTGCCGTGGCATTGGTCTGGACCATGATGTTCCATCCGCAGCTCGGCGTGCTCAACTACCTCTTGTCGCTGGTCGGCATTCCGGCGCAGGAGTGGATATTCAACGCCAACACCGTCATTCCTTCGCTGGTTGCGGTCGAGACCTGGCAGTGGACGCCGCTGGTGATGCTGATCGTGCTGGGCGGCCTGGCATCCGTGCCGCGCGAGCCGTTCGAGAGCGCCGAGATCGACGGTGCCAATGCCTGGCAGCAGTTCCGCTACCTCACCTTGCCGATGATCGCGCCGTTCCTGATGATCGCGGTCATCATCCGCACGATCGATGCGCTGAAGAGCTTCGACATCATCTACGCGATGACCCAGGGCGGGCCGGGCACGGCGTCGGAAACGATCAACATCTATCTCTATAACACCGCCTTCTCCTATTACGACATGGGCTATGGCTCGGCCATGGCCGTGGTCTTCTTCATCGTCATCGTGGCGCTGTCCTTCATGCTCTTGATGCTGCGCCAGCGCTCGCAATGGATCGACGCGGAGGGCAAATAGATGAGCTCGCGGCTGCTCAACAAGCTGGGCCTGTTCTTCGCGGCGCTGGTGCTCGTCTCGCCGGCGATCCTGTTCTTCCTCTGGATGATCTCGCTGTCGCTCAAATTCGAGATCGACAACGGTGCCTACCCGCCGATCCTGATCCCCGAGCGCCTCGCCTGGTCGAACTACGCGAAAGTGTTCGAGGAGAACAATTTCCTGCTCTATCTCTGGAACTCGGTGCTGGTGACCGGCACGGCGACGCTGCTGGCGCTGCTGATCGGCGTGCCGGCCGGCTACGGCATCGCCAGGCTCAAGGCGGAGCGTTCGGCGGTCGTCATCATGATCGCCCGCATGACGCCGGGGCTCTCCTATCTCATCCCGCTCTTCCTCCTGTTCCAGTGGCTGGGCATCCTCGGCACGCTCTGGCCGCAGATCATCATCCATCTGGTGGTGACGGTGCCGATCGTGGTCTGGGTCATGATCGGCTATTTCGAGACGACGCCGATGGAGCTGGAGGAGGCGGCCAACATCGACGGCGCCACCTCCTGGCAGGTGTTCCGGCTGGTGGCACTGCCGATCGCCAAGCCGGGCATCGTCGTCGCCTTCATCCTGTCGGTCATCTTCTCATGGAACAACTTCGTCTTCGGCGTGGTGCTCGCCAGCCGCGAGACGCGCACCTTGCCGGTCGCCGTCTACAACATGCTGTCCTACGAGCAGGTGAGCTGGGGACCGCTTGCCGCGGCGGCACTCGTGGTGACGCTGCCGGTGCTGGTCCTGACCATGTTCGCGCAACGGCAGATCGTCGCCGGGCTGACCGCCGGCGCGGTCAAGGGCGGCTGAGCGCCCCGTCCGCCCTCATTCTTTTTGGAGAGACGCAATGGCATCGGTAACCATCGACAATGTGCAGAAGGCCTTCGGAGCGACCCGGATCATTCACGACGTCAGCGTCGACATCACCGACGGCGAGTTCGTCATCCTCGTCGGACCGTCGGGCTGCGGGAAGTCGACGCTGCTGCGCATGATCGCGGGGCTCGAAACGATCTCGGCCGGCAAGATCGCGATCGGCGAGCGCGTCGTCAACAATCTGAGGGCGCGAGACCGCAACATCGCGATGGTGTTCCAGAACTATGCGCTCTACCCGCATATGACGGTGGCCGACAATATGGGCTTCGCGCTCAAGATCAAGAAAGCCGACCCGACCGACACCGCGAGCCGGGTCAAGCGGGCAGCAAGTATTCTCGGCCTCGAGAAGCTGCTTGACCGCTATCCGCGCCAGCTTTCGGGCGGCCAGCGCCAGCGCGTCGCCATGGGCCGCGCCATCGTGCGCGATCCGCAGGTGTTCCTGTTCGACGAGCCGCTCTCCAATCTCGACGCGAAATTGCGCGTCCAGATGCGCGGCGAGATCAAGGCGCTGCATCAGCGGCTCGGCACCACAACCATCTATGTCACGCATGACCAGATCGAGGCCATGACCATGGCCGACAAGATCGTCGTGCTGCATGACGGCCTTGTCGAGCAGATCGGCGCGCCGCTCGATCTTTACGACCGTCCGGCCAATCTGTTCGTCGCCGGCTTCATCGGCTCGCCCGCCATGAACTTCATCCACGGCCGCATCGAGGAGGGCATCTTTCGCAGTGCCGGCGGGCTGACGCTGCCGCTGCCGGAAGGCATCCGGCCGACCGAGGCCGCGGGGAGGGAACTGGTCTACGGCATTCGCCCCGAACATATCCGAGCGACCGGCCAAGGCCTTGCCGGCACCGTCACGCTTCTGGAGGCGACCGGCTCGGAGATATTCGCCGCCGTCGACTGCGGCGGGGAGATGATCTCCTGCCTTTTCCGCGAGCGGCTTGCATTGAAGCAGGGCGAGGCCGTGCGGATCGAAATCGACCGCGCCTCGGCGCATCTGTTCGACGCCAAGACCGGTCAACGCATCTGATCGCGGCCGGCCTCGCAGACCGAGTTGGACGGTCGGCGCCGGCCGTCCGGGATTGTCCACTTGGCAAGGCCAGGCGACATCGATCACGTCAGCGTGATCGAAACTGGCGAGCGTTCGGGAATAAACCGACGGTTCCACCGGTCTTCCGGGCAGATGCCGCTCACGGCGTCGCAGGAGACCGAGATGACCTATCGTGACGATGCGAACGCCGGGAGGCAGGGAGAAGGCATAAGCCGCCGCTGGCCCCTGGAGCGGCTGAGCTGGACCGAAATGCTTTTGGCCTCGCCGTCATGCCTCCGGGCCTGACGCGGCGATGCGCCGTTCCGTTGCCAGACGCTTGACTCCGGTGACGCCAATGCCTTCACCTCCACCAAAGCAGGCGCCTTCGCCCGCGATCGCGATCTTCTCCCGCGCAAGCAGGGACGGATCATCGTCTCCCGTTGAGGGTGGTCGCAAAGCCCTGGCGGGAGCGCCTGACGGTGGGACGGTGTTGAGCGAAAGAATGCTGGCCGCGCGTTTTGCCGAGGTGGTGCTGCCGCATCTCAGCGATGCGCTGTCGCTCGCTCGCTGGCTGACCGGCAATGCCGCCGACGCCGAGGATGTGGTGCAGGAGGCTTGCCTCAAGGCGCATGCCGGTATTGCCGGTTTCGCCGGGGGCAATCCGCGCGCCTGGCTGCTCGCCATCGTGCGCAACGCCTCCTACACGTGGATGGCGCGCAACCGCCCGCGCGCCGTGGTCGCCGTCGGCGATCTCGCCGATCTCGATGACGTGTCGCCGCCGGACAGCTCAGACAGCCCGGAGGCGGCGCTGATCGCCAAGGCGAACTCGGCCGCGATAGAGGCGGCGATTGCCAGGCTGCCGGAGGCGTTTCGCGAAACGCTGGTGCTGCGCGACATAAACGGCCTCAGCTACCGCGAGATCGCGGCCATGCTCGGCGTGCCGCAAGGCACGGTGATGTCGCGGCTGGCGCGGGCGCGCAGCCTGCTGATGACGGACATTGGAGGGCGCCACCATGAGCCCGCATGAAAATCGCCCGCGTGAGGACGGATTGCCCGAAAACCCGCAGGATATGAAGCTGATGATCCACGCCCTTGTCGACGGCGAGCTCGATGCCGCGGCGGCACTTGCTGTCGAGCGGCGTATCGCCGCCGATCCCGAGCTTGCTGCCGAACATGCGCGTCTTGTGGCGCTGCGCAACGCTGTCGCCAGCATGCCGCGTCCGGCGGTCAGCAACGACTTCCTGGCGCGCATCGCGGCCATCGCCGAGGTGAAGGATCCCGAGGTCGCGGAGGCGGCGCAGGTTCAATCAGCGGCGAAGGAAGCGCAGCCGTCCGCGCGGCAACAGCAGCAAGGCAATGTCGTAGAGATGCCGCCGCGCGCGTCACGCTGGTTCAACTCCTTCGACTGGCGCCAGATGGCGGCCTCGATCGTTCTGACGGCGTTTCTCGCCAGCGGCGCGACGCAATGGCTGATGGTGGAGAATGCGACCGACAGTTTCGCGGTCGACGTCGCCAACGGCCATCGCCGCAGCCTGCTTGCAGCGACGCCTGTCGATATCGTCTCATCCGACCGGCATACGGTGAAGCCGTGGCTCGACGGCCGCCTCGGCGTGTCGCCGCCGGCGCCCGACATGGCCAAGGACGGCTATGCGCTGCTCGGCGGACGGGTCGAGGTCATCGGCGACAGACCGATGCCGGCTCTGGTCTACCGCCATCACGAGCACCTGATCACCCTGGTGGCGGCGCCGCGGCAGAACGAAGCCAAATCCGTGCCGGTGGCGGACAACCTGTCGGCCGGCGGCTTCCTCTTGGTTCACTGGACCGACGATGCCTTCTCCTACTGGGCGATATCGGATGCCGAGCGCCCGGCGCTCGACGATTTCGTCGCCCGCTTCCGGGCGGCCATCATTACCAATCCGGCGGCGGGCAGCCCGGGTTAGGGAAACGAAACTCTTTGTCGCTGCTATTTTTGAGGCCGATCACCGTTTGGTGGAATGAGTGACGGCAGATGCCTGTCCGTCCGACATGATCGCGCCAAAGCACTTTGCCGGTCGCGCCAGCGCCCTGGCGCGCAAGTAGATAAGTCAAAGTTGACCTTGGTATGTTATACACGCTGCGTTCTCGGGGCGGATACGAGGCGATGGATCAGGAAAGGCTTCTAGCCGCAGTCCTCTTGGCGGATGTCGTGGGCAGCACGCCGCTCTATGAGCGCATCGGCGACGATGCCGCTCTGCGGCAGGTCTCGGATTGCCTCGACGCGATACGCGAGATCGTCGCCCAGCACGGCGGTGACTTCATTTACTCGAAGGGCGATGACGTGCTCAGCCTGTTCGAGAGACCGGAGGCGGCGCTGAGGGCCGTCTGCCAAATCAACAGCCAAATGACGAGAGCGCCGTTGAACGCCCGGATCGGATTGCATTTCGGGGCGGTCATTCGCGCGCGGGGCGCGGTATTCGGCGATGTTGTCAATGTCACCGCAAGGCTGTCCACCACCGCCAACCCCGGGGAGGTGCTGATCAGCCAGAGCTTCTTCGAAGCGCTTTCCGCGGGCAGCCGCGGTGCCTTGCGGCTTCTCGACAAAATGGCCTTCAAGGGGAAGCAGGAACTCTTCGATGTCTATACCCTGGGGAGCGACGATGGAGCCCTCAGCACGCATATCGCCAGCCGGGGCACCATTATCGAAAGGCGCTCCGCGCCGCCGCGGCAGATCAATCTGGTCATCCGCTATGGAGATCAGTTGGGATCCTGCCGAAACAACGAATTCGTGACGATCGGCCGATCTCCGGAATGCAACATCGTCGTCCAGCGGCCATGGGTCTCAAGGCACCACGCGACCTTCACCATTTCGAATGGCAAGGCCCGGCTTATCGAGCGAAGCTCGTCGGGCACATTTGTGTCGATGGGACCCGGCCATGAAGTATTCGTGCGCCGCGAAGATATTCTCCTCTTCGGCTCCGGCGTCATCTCGCCTGGACGCAGATCGTCTCTCGGCGACGCCCAGATACTTCACTACGAAATTATCTCAGGCTGACCCGGCCGGCTCGTTAGAGCGTTTCATCGTTTCACGGAAACGCTGAACCGCTCCAACTATTTGTTTTAGGCAATTCCGGACGAAAACCGCTACACACTTTTCCTGGAATTGCTCTAGCCGCGACCGACTTCAAGCGGCCGGTTTCTGCACGCTTTCGGACATTTCCGAGATCGACGAGGTGATTACCGACGAGGGCGTGTCGCAGGACGCGCTATCTTCGCTATACGTCGCCGATCGAAAGGTGACGGTGGTGCGCGTCGGCGGCCTGACAGGGACGCGTCGCCCGGTCGCCAGCCTTCGGCCACTGTAAACGTCTATTCCACCATGAACCGTGAGCTGAAGGGAAGGCTCGCCGCTCCTACCGCCTTGGGCGAACGCTCGATGTTGCCGGCAATGGCGGTTATGCCGGGCATGGCCTGCTCCAGCTCGCGGCAGATCGCCTTGCAGACCGCCTGCGGCGCGTAGGAGGACAGGACGACCGAGGTTACGGGAACGAACTGCTTCAGCGCCCCTATCGACAACTTCATCTGCTCCACAAGGTCGCGTTGCCATGCGGTCTCGGCATCGCCAAACGACGGCCAGTCGGCGCCTCGTTCCCAGAGCTCGGAGGGCGAGCTGCCTGTCTTCCGGATCTCCTGCTCCAGCCGCAGGATGCCGACGTCGAAGCTCACCGCGGCGGCGGTGTTGTAGATTTGATGATTGAGGACCAGGCGGCTGTGCAGGCGCGCGCCGAGATAGAAGAAAAGGTAGTCCGAAAGGTGTTTCGCGACGCCGAACATGCTTTCGCCGCCGGCCGCCGCGGTGATGTCGTTCTGGACATAGACAGGGTAGCCGATTTCCCTTTCGACCTCCTCCTGCAGGGCGTCGAACCGCTCGCGGGCCGCCTTCGGCGTCAGCTCGAGCTCGGCCTGATCGCCGGGCAAGGCAAGGCCGATGCCGGCGATGCGCGGGTGAAGGTGCTGCGGCAGATTGGCGATGGCCGTGGCGATGGCGCTCATGAATTGCGGATGGTTGGTGTCCTGCGCGGTCGCCGAGAACGGCAGCACCGTGCGCGAGCGGATCGAGCCGACGAAGTCGACGAGCACGACCTCCACCTGCCGATGGCCGACGCTGATGCCGACGGAGTAGGCGCCTTCCGGGTTGAGAGAGATCGGCACTGTCGGCGGCCCGACACGACCACGCTGGGCCTCGCCCTTGGCGATCAGCCCTTCCTGCTCGAGCGATCGGACGATGACGGACACCGTCTGCGCCGACAGGCCGGTCCGCTCGCCGATCTCGAGACGGGTGATGCCTTTGCTCTGGAGTAGCAGCGACAGCACGAGACGCTCGTTGTAGCCGCGCACGCTGACGGCATTGAGGCCGCTGGCGCGGTCCGCGATGCGAAGCGGGTTGGGCGGCGCAAAGCGCATGTCAGGCATGGTGCGTCCTCTCGCAATCGGTCGTGGGGGACACCCCTATGCCGCGGTCACTTCTCATCCGGCCACCCGATTGCCTCGACCTCGCGGGCCAGCGCGCTGCCCAGCAGCGCATGCGCCTGCCTGTTGATGTGGAACCCGTCGAGCGGGTCGCAGGTGACGACCGAACCCGCGTCGAAGAAATGCACTTCAAGCGAATCGGCGATGATCTCGAACTCCAGCGCCAGCTGCCGCGACTTCTCCGGCGCGCCGGAGAAGATCGACCGCCATTCCTTGATGTCGTCCAGCATCGGCGGCGGAGAGACGATCATGATCTCCGGCACGCTGCCGCCCGGGCCGGGCTTCAGCTCCTTGATGTCGTAGACAAGGCAGCCCATGGCCATCGCGACTTCCGAGGCCGGCTGGTTGAAGCGCGCCTTGAGGTCGTTGGTGCCCAGCATGATGATGACCAGATCGAGAACGGCGTGGCTCTGCAGGCAGGGTTTGAGGTAGGTGCGCCCATTCTTGTGGGCACCCTCGATCGGATCGTCGCGCACGGTCGTGCGGCCGCTCAGGCCTTCCTCGATGACATGCCAGCCGGCTCCCAATTCCTTTGCCATGACGCCGGGCCAACGTTCCGAAAGACCATAACGGTCCAGCGGCGTGCCGCCGGGTACCTGCCCATGCGTGTTGGAGTCGCCGTAGCACAAGACCGATCGCATGCTCCTCCTCCGATGCTGCCAAGGTTCTGATTTGCAGAGGTTAATCGGACGAGAGTCCGTCGTCCGTCATTCAGCGACCCTGCCACTTGGCGGAAAGGTAGCGCAAGCCGCAAAGATAATCCATCACTCTGAATAATTATTGACAGCCGTTCGGATCGATGGTTGAAGTGAGCCTGGGAGGAATGCCCCGAACCTTTTGCGCCGACGGGCCGCCATGACGCATGGCGGCAACGCTGGAGCCATGTCTCCAGCCGCCTTGGCGCGCAGGTTGAGCAATGAACTGCAGCAGTGCCGGAGTCTCCGGCAGATGCGGCGTTCGGCCATGGCCGGACGTCGCAGGGGAAGTTGCGACCCTGACATCCAGGGTCGGTGGAGCTTGAGAAGGAGGATGGCTCAGTGAGACGGATTATCCAATCAATCGCAGCGGCGGTGATCGCGACAACGATGTTGTGCGCTCCCTCGTTCGCCGACGACGTGTCCCTGCTGGATGGGGTTACCGCCCGCGCGGGCGACAATCCGACGGTCGAGGCCGGCAAGTTCAAGAAGGATGCGCCCTGGGTCATCGGCATGAGCCATTTCGGCGTCAACGCGAACACCTGGACGGTGCAGGTCGCGCATGAAGCAGAGGCTGCCGCCGCCAAGGACAAGCGCATCGCCAAGTTCATCCTGCTCGATGCCGGCTTCGACCAGAAGAAGCAGGTCGCCGACATCGAGGACCTGATCGCGCAGAAGGTCGACGCCATAATCGTCCAGCCGGTCACGTCCACTTCGGCGGACGCCAGCATCGCCAAGGCCGTCGCGGCGGGCATCCCTGTCATCGTACACACCGGCCGTATCGAATCCGACGCGTTCACGACCGAGATCCAGGGCGGCGCCGAGCATTTCGGCAAGGTGATGGGCGATTTCCTGGTCAAGGACCTCGGCGGCAAGGGCAACATCTGGGTGCTGCGGGCTCGCCGGCCATCCGGAGGACACCAACCGCTACAACGGCCTGCTGCAGGCGCTGAAGGGAACCGACGTCAAGATCATCGCCGAGGAGCATGGCGACTGGCAGTACGACAAGGCCAAGAAGCTTTGCGAGACACTCTACCTGAACAACCCCGAGGTGGACGGCATCTGGTCCTCCGGCGCCGACATGACGCGCGCCTGCGTCGACGTCTTCAAGCAGTTCGGCGCCAAGATCCCGCCGATCACCGGCGAGGGCAACAACGGCTTCTTCGGCCAATGGATCGCTGACGGCTTCAAGTCGATCTCGGCGGAATACAGCCCGGCCCAGGGCGCCGCAGGCATCCGCGCCGCCGTGGCCCTGCTCGAAGGCAAGGAACTGAAGAAGCATTACGACTACAACCCGCCCGGCTGGGATCTCGAGAAGGTCAAGAAATACTATCGCGACGATCTCTCGGCCAATGTCTGGTGGCCGTCGGAGTTGCCCGAAGACAAGCTCAAGGAGTTCTACGCCAAGAAGTAAAGGGTGGCGCCATCGCGGCGCGGGCGGCGGCGACGTCGCCCGCGCCGCGGAAACTCTCCTGGATGCAGTGGTGCTTGTTTCGTGAAAACCCTCGTCGAAATGTCCGATATCCGCAAGGCGTTCGCCGGCACGGCGGCGCTGAAGGGTGTCTCGATCACGCTCCAATCCGGCTCCGTGCACGCGCTTATGGGCGAGAACGGCGCCGGCAAATCGACGCTGATGAAAATCCTCGCCGGCGTCCATCACCCGGACAGTGGCGCCATCGTTCGCGACGGGCGCCAGGTCGTCTTCCACAAGCCGAAGGATGCGCTGGAAGCCGGCATCTCGACCGTATTCCAGGAACTGTCGCTGCTGCCCAACCTGACGATCGCCGAGAACATGTTTCTCGGTCGTGAACCGACCACTGCCTTCGGCGGTATCGACCGCCGGCGCATGCGGCGCGAGGCGGGCAGGGCGCTTGCCGAGCTCGGCCTCGCGCTCGATCCGGGCACGCTGGTCTCGAGGCTCAGCATCGCCGAACGGCAATTCGTCGAAATCGCGCACGGCATCATGACAGATGCCAGCGTGTTCATCCTCGACGAGCCGACGGCGGCGCTGAACGCCGCCGACGTCGAAGTTTTGAACCGCCACATCCGCAGGCTGAGGGATGAGGGCAAGGCGGTGGTCTACATTTCGCACCGCATGGACGAGATCTTCGCCATTTGCGACACCGTCACCGTCCTCAAGGACGGCGAACTCGTCGGGACCAGGCCGGTCGCCGAGATGACTCCGGCTTCGCTGATCGCGATGATGGTCGGTCGCGAGCTCGCCGACCTCTTCCCGCAGCGCGGCAATGCCCCCGAACCCGTTGTGCTCTCGGTCGAGGATTTTCGCATCACCGAGCGTTCCAGGCCGTTCTCGCTGTCGCTCAGCCGCGGCGAGATCGTCGCGCTGGCCGGCCTGGAGGGGCAGGGCCAGCAGCGCCTGCTGCGCTCGCTGGTCGGCCAATACCATCCTTTCGCCGGCCGTGTGACGATCAAGGGCAAGTCGCTGCCGTTGCCGGTGCCGCCTGGCGGCGGGGTGCGCCGGCTGCAGGCGATGGGCGTCGGCTTCGTGCCGGAGGACCGAAAGGAGGACGGGCTGTTCTTCGGCCTCTCCGTCGCGCACAACATCGTTTCCGCGCTCCATTCGAAACGGTCGGAATTGGCGCTCGCCGCCGGCTATCAGCGTCTGATCGCCGACACGATGTCGAGCCTTGCGGTGAAGGCGAGCGGCCCGACCGCCGCCGTCGGCACGCTGTCGGGCGGCAACCAGCAGAAGGTGCTGCTCGGCCGCTACCTCGCCGCCGACATCGACATCCTGCTCGTCGAGGAGCCGACGCGCGGCGTCGACATCGGCGCAAAATCCGAGATCTACCGGCTGCTGCGCGACTTTGCGCAGAAGGGCGGCGCGGTGCTGGTGCTGTCGCGCGAGACGGTCGAGCTGATCGGGCTCTGCGACCGCATCTGCGTCGTCCACAACGACACGATCGTGAGGGAAATGCCTGCAGCCGAAGCCACGGAGCACAACATCCTCGACGCGGCGCTCAGCGCCAATGGGGAGGCCAATAGTAAACGAGGTGAGCGCCGATGACAGCCATCAGCAAACGCCTGACGGGCGCAAGGGGATCGCGCCAGGGCATGTGGATGCTGCCCTTGCTGATCGCGCTGGCGATCGCGCTCTGGCTGAGCCTCGAGACCGCGCAGTTCCTCAATGGGGAGAACCTGCTCAATCTGGTGCCGCAGGCGATGCCGCTCGTCATTACCGCGGTCGGCCAGATGTTCGTCATCCTGCTCGGCGGGCTCGATCTTTCGGTCGGCTCGATGATCAGCTTCACGACGGCGGTGCTTGCGCTTGGCGGACCCGCCTGGCTGCTGATCCCGGCCGTGTTCGTGCTGGCCGCGCTGGTCGGCTTCACCAACGGCTTCATCATCACGCGCTTCAACGTGCATCCGATCATCGCGACGCTGTCGATGCAGTACATTTTGCTTGGCATCACGCGGGTGCTGCGGCCAGTGTCCGGCGGCACCGTGCCGGATATCGTCATCAGCGCCGTCGCCGGCTCGTTCCTCGGAGTGCCGATGCCGGTATTCTGGGGGATCTTCACCCTCGCGGTTGCCTGGAAGCTCGTCTACGGCTCGCGCTTCGGGCTGCACCTTTTCGCGATCGGCGGCGGCGTGTCGTCGGGCGTCGAGGATGCGGCGCATAATTTCGGCATTGCCGACAGGCGCAACGTCATCCTCGCCTATGTGATCTGCGCATGTTTCGCGGCCCTTGCCGGCGTCTTCCTCGCCGGGCGCATCGTCTCGGGCGACCCTAATGTCGGGCTGCTCTTCGAGCTCGACGCGATCACGGCGGTCGCCATCGGCGGCACCCAGCTTTCCGGCGGCATCGGCAGCCTGCACGGCACGGTCATCGGCGCGCTCGTCATGGCGCTGCTAGCCAACGGCATGAACCTGACGAATGTGTCGCCCTTCATCCAGACCACAATAAAGGGGGCGATCCTGCTTCTGGTGGTCGCCCTGCAATCGCGCAAGAAAATGGGGTTGTAAGTGGCTGCCGCTCTCACCAACCCCGTCATGCGCCGCCTGCTTCGCATCCCGCCGGCCTACTACGTCTTTGCCGGGCTGCTTTTGGTTTTGTGGATCGCGCGGCCGAACATGCTCAACCTCAATGTCATGGGCATATTCGTGCGCCAGATCGTGCCCCTCGGCATATTGGTGCTCGGCCAGCTCCTGGTGATGCGGGTGAGAAGCATCGACCTGTCGGGCGGCGGCGTCATCCTGCTCATCAACTACACCATCTCGTCCGGCGTCTTTCCGGGCGCCTCCATGACCTTCTTGATTGTCCTGGCGTTGGCCATCGGCCTCGCCGTCGGGTTCTTCAACGGCCTGATGGTCGGAGTCAGGCGGGTCTCGGCCGTCATCGTCACGCTTGCGATCGGCATCGTTCTCGTCGGGATCGTGCAGTATCTGTCCAGCGGCAAGCCGCCCGGCGATGTGCCCGGCATGTTCGGCGACATCTACAACACCAAGCTCGGCCCGGTGCCGACGCCCGTGATCTTCTGGGTAGCGGTTTCGGCCGCGCTGTCGCTGTTCCTGTCACGCACGGTCTTCGGCCGCTATGTGACCTCGGTCGGCGAGAGCGTGCAGGCGGCACATTTCTCCGGCGTCCCGGTGGCTCGCACGGTGGTGCTTGCGCATACGCTCGCCGGCCTGTTCGCGGGGGTTGCGGCGCTGGTCCAGACGGCGTCGATCGCGGTCGGCAGCGTCAGGGTCGGCCTCGACCTGCCGATCCTGGCGGTCGCCGCAACCATCCTTGGCGGCGTCGTCTTCGGCCGCGGGGAAGGTGGCGTCTGGGGTCCCTTCTTCGGCGTGCTGTCGTTCGCGCTGCTGTTCGTCGTGATGACCACCTTCGGCGTCGACGAGCCCGGCAAGCTGATCGCGCAGGGCCTCATCATCCTGCTTGCGGCGATCCTCTACGGGATCAGGAGCAGGTCGACGTGACGGCATTTTTGAGGGGACGAGGCCGGAATGGCCAATGATCAATCGCATACGGAAAAATGGATTGGAGACATGACCAAGAGATCGATTTTGTGCTTTGGAGATTCGCTGACCTGGGGATGGATCCCGGTCATGGAGGGATCGCCGACGCATCGCTACGCCTATCAGGACCGCTGGACGGGTGCGATGGCCTCGCATCTTGGCGACGGATACCATGTGATCGAGGAAGGCTTGAGCGCCCGCACCACCAGCCTCGACGATCCCAACGATCCGCGCCTCAACGGCAGTGCCTATCTGCCCTCGGCCATCGCCAGCCACCTGCCGCTCGATCTCGTCATCGTCATGCTCGGCACCAACGACACCAAGTCGTTCTTCCGCCGCACGCCTTACGAGGTCGCCAACGGCATGGCCAAGCTCGTCGGCCAGATCCTCACCAGCGCCGGCGGCGTCGGCACGCCTTATCCGGCGCCGCAAGCGCTGGTGGTCGCGCCGCCGCCGCTGACCCCAATGCCTCATCCCTTCTTCCAGGGCATGTTCGCGGGCGGCCATGAGAAGACCGCCGCGCTCGCGGCCGAGTATCGCGCCATGGCCGATTTCATGAAGGTCGATTTCCTCAACGCCGGAGATTTCATCACCACCGACGGCTGCGACGGCATCCACTTCACTGCTGAGAACAACCACGACCTCGGCAAGGCGATAGCCGCCAAGGTCCAGGAGATATTCGCGCGCCGGTCCGATCGCAAGGTTGCTTGAGGGCGGAGTGTTTTTTGCCGCGTATCGGCCCCTCCAGACCGATGCGCCGATTGCGGGACCGGCGCGGCACCGCCGGCCCGCATTTTTACAAGGCAGTACCGTCGGATGATGGTTCCTTCGGAACGTTGACGGGCCCCTAACTCGTTTGGGTTAGCTGTCGCTAAATTATCGCATTGACGAAAGTGTCCAGTCGAAGCGCGATGCCAGCCATGCCGTATGCTTCCTTGGCACGCGGCAGAGGCCCTGGTGGACCCACCCAACAGTACAGCACCGGGTCGGGCTGGCTCGCGTCTTGTGGAAGCAGGCGCGAGCCAGTTTGGCAACAAAAAAGCCCACCAGCAAAGCTGGGGGCAGCTTTTGGGGTAAATAGTTGGCCAGCCTGCGCAAAGGGGAGGAGCGCAGGCTGGCGCTAGAGAATAGCTTGACGAGGAAGAATGTTCCCTACCCCTTTCGAGTGAGCCCTCGCCTCATCCAAATGGCCGTGAACAAAAACATTGGCGGTCGCTCATGGCGGAACGTGGCGCGAACGAAAGAGAACCTTGCGGCGACGTGCCCATGGCGCGGCACGCTCGCGAGAACATTGTCCCGATCGCCAGGTCTTTACGAAGAGGTTCTCAGGCTGCTTCTCCTTGTTGGTCTTGCAACTTCATCGGCTTCATCGGCGCTTGCTTCAGCCTGCACCGCCCAAGGCCGGGCTGGCGGACCGGAAGGTGACGCCGTTCGGTCCCTTGCCGACTTGATAGGACTTCAGGACCGACTGGTCCTTGACCGAGATTCGCGACACAGTGCCGTCGACGATGTTGGTCACGAAGACGAAGGTGCCGTCATCGCTGACGGCAACGCCATGCGCTCCGGCGCCGGTGTGGATCGTCTTGACGGCCCTGCCGCTAGCGACGTCGATCACCGAGACTGTGTTGTCAGGTGCGACCTCGGTGCCCTGGTTGGCAACGTAGACGAAGCGACCGTCGGGTGTGGCGTGGACCTGGATGGGTGAATGCCCGACCTCGATCCGTCCAATCACCTTGCGGGTGGACGTGTCGATCACCGCCACCTTGTTCTCGTCCCGTAGCGAAACATAGACGCGGCTGCCCTCGGGCGTGAAGGCGACCTGCACGGGAGCTCGGCCGACTTTGATCCGCGCAACTTCCTCGAGCTCGGCTGCGTCTATGGCGGACACAGTGCCACTCTCGACATTGGCGACGTAGATGAATTTTCCGTCAGGGCTCATCCTCAATCCATGCGGATAGTCGCCGGTCGGGACCGTCGCGATAACCGCGCCGTTCTCGAGATCGATCACGGAAACGATATTGTGTTCGGAGTCCGTGACGAAGGCTCGCTTGCCGTCGGGGTCGGCGATGACATGGGCCGGATGTGCGCCGGCGGGAAAGGAAGCGATCGGTCCCAAAGCCAGATTGGCCGTGTCAAGGACGATGAGCTTGCCATCGGCACCCATGTCCATTTCGCCCATCCCGCCCATCTTGCCGTGCTCGGCGCCCTGGCCGTTTTCACCTCCACCGTGATCGTCGGCGGAGCGCGAGACCCCTACCACAAGCAGCTTTCCCGTGCTCGGGACGAACTGGACGTTGTGCGGCATGACGGCGACCGGAATGGAGTCGACCCTCCCGGTTGAAAGGTCGATCCGGCTGATGGAGCCGCCCTGCTCGTCGGCAGTGTAGACGAAGCCTGAAGCAGCGGGCTCTGTTGCTCCCACCGGCCTGACGAAGTGGGCAGCAGCGGCGACAGCAGCGGCGGCCATCAGGGCCAACAATGTCGTGCGTCGGCTGACGCCCGAGCGGTTTTCGACCGCCAGGGCGACTGCATTGTTTCTGTGATTGTTTCTCATAGTGCTATCCTCGAAATCGGTCACGCGGAGTAGTCGACGACGGTCATCATGCCGGTCGCCATGTGATAGAGGTGATGGCAGTGGAGCGCCCATGTCCCTGGGTTGACGGCGTCGAACGCCACCGTCACTTCGCGCATCGGCGGCACCCAGACAGTGTCGCGCACGGCTCCCGCGAGGCGGCGGCCGTCGACGGCGACCACCTGGAAATGGTGGCCGTGCAGATGCATGGGATGGCCCATCATGCTGGCGTTGCGCAGCGTGAGCTCGATGCGCTCACCCTTCTTGACCGAGATCGGTCGATGGTTGCCCCATGTCCTGCCATTGAGTGTCCAGGAGTAACCCTGCATCGTACCGCCGATCTCGACGGGCTGATTGCAATCCGCAGACGCCATCGCCAGGGGCTTGGCGGCGGCGAGGCAGGACTCGAATGCGATGTCGAGGGCCATTGTCGCCTGGCCGCCAACAGGCGCGATGCGCTTTACAGCGCCGCCCCGGGTAGCCAGCACGAAACCGGTGCGCTCGACACTGCCCTCACGCAGCGCCAGGATCGCCCAAGCTCCAACCTCATCTGGAATGCGCAGCCGGATGTCGATGCGCTGGCCCATAGCGAGCGGAAAGCGATGGCCGCGCACGGGAATGACAGGATTCCCGTCGACGGCGATTGCCTCGCCTTCGAGCGACCCGGTGTCGACCCAAAACGCCGTGGCGGTCGCTCCGTTGATGAGGCGGAGCCGGACCGTGCCGTTCCGCTCTACTGCGAATACTTGCGGATCGTCCAGCGTATGGTCGTTCGCCAGATAGGCGTCATACTCGATGTCGTTGACGTCTATCGGCATGGCCATGCCCTGTCCGACAGACATGCCTGGCATATCCATGCCTGACATGCTCGACATCGAGTGCCCGGCCATGCCACTGTTTCCCGATGCAGGCGCTGATCCGGTCAGCCCGACAAGCAACTCCTCGGGAGTCTTGAAGCTGAAGTCATGGAACAGCACCACGACAGGCTGCTCGTCCGCGCTATCTTCCGTGGGGTCTGTGATGATCAGCGGTGCGGCAAGGAGGTGCTGCTCCTGCAGCGTATGGGCGTGCATCCAATGAGTGCCGGGTGTCGAGATGGGGAAACCGTAGTCGTAGCTTTGGCCCGGCCGCAGCAACGGCTGCGGCAGGTCGGGCACGCCGTCCTGTCCGAATGGCGGCGTCAGCCCGTGCCAATGGATCAAGGTTGGCGCGTCCAGCGCATTTTCGAGCCGGACCCGGAAGCCGTCGGCCGCCGGCATGGCAAGCCCATGCGTGCCGTCGGGCCGGACGAGACCGAAGACCTTGGCGGCACGGCCGGCAACGTCGATGACGCGGGTATCGGCCCGGATGATATTGGGGGCGGCCGCTCGCGCGGCATGAGGAATGATTAGCGGCAGGACAGCGCTCGCAGCGCCGGCAGCCGCCGTGGACGCCAGGAACTGGCGACGGGATATAGGTTGCATTGCATAGCTCTCATGTTCGTGACTTCGGGCCATAACGGCCGATGACGAAGCGCACTGACGCGATGTCGCGTGCGCTCAGGCAGTCACGACAAGCTTGGGAGGACGCAGTCGGATCGGCAGGTCGCCGGGAGAGGATACGAAGGGCGGCGCGGTCGCGACGGGGTGGCTTCCCGAAACCGCGACGAAGAGATGGTCGTCGACCGGAGTGCAGAAGGAACAGCTTGAAGCCGAGATGCCGCATGTTCCTTGATGATGCATCTGGCCAACGTCCTTGCAGGGAGCTTGATGACCATCATGTCGCATCGCCGCAGAGCCATGGTTGTGCTCCGCGGCCCACTGGGCGCCACGCGGAGCCGCTGCCGCGTTGGCATGGCCGTAAAGGACTGTGGTGAACGCCATCAGCAGAGCGAGGCATACGGCGAGCCAACGCGGCCCGCCGAATCCCGACGAGCGCTTCATCGAACGGCCCAGCCTTGATCGGATGCCATTCCGATCCACAATCAAACCCTTCTGCTCGTGGCGGCGAACACCATCTTCAAGTTGATCATATCCCAGAGACCCGGGCAGGAATTTGCTCTAGGTCAAAGAGTTCAGGGCTCTGGAAAGAGGCCTTCCCCAAGTCCTCCTGCACAAAAGCGTGTGACGTCAGCGTGGAGAGCTGGCGAGATGCTTGTTGCCCCGGCATGCGTTCGGAATTGCTGCCGATCGGCTTCAAGCTTTCATGCCGGCTTTAACTCGCGGACGTTGTTGCCCGAACCGGGTGATCCGCGAATTTCGCCGTACCAGTCTTCAGAAAAAGTAGCGGCGGCCCGCTAAGCCATTTGAAAGAATGGTGATCCCGACAGGAATCGAACCTGTGACCTACAGATTAGGAATCTGCCGCTCTATCCTACTGAGCTACGGGACCACGCGGCCAGACACATAGCCGCTTCGGGCCGGTTCGCCAAGGGGTGATGCTGCCCGGTCGCGCGGCGCCTTGCTCCGCGACGTCAGCCAGGCGGGGCGGCGAGGCGAACGCTCGCCGCTGCAAAAGGCGGTCACGCCGCCAGCGCCGTCTCCGCCAGCCTCACCCAATAGCTCATGCCGTGCGGGATGACCTCGTCGTTGAAGTCGTAGGCGGGATGGTGGAGGCCGGCCGAGTCGCCGTTGCCGATGAAGATGAAGGCGCCGGGGCGCGCTTCCAGCATGTAGGAAAAGTCCTCGCCGCCCATCACCGGCTGGATGGCGCGGTGAACATGGGCGTCGCCGGCGACGTCGGCGGCGATATCGCTGGCGAAGACCGTCTCTTCCGGGTGGTTGAAGGTGACCGGATAGTTGGCGTCGTAGTCGACCTCGATCGTCGCGCCGAAGGCCGACGCAAGGCCCGCGCAGATGGCGCGGATACGCTCTTCCGCCTTCCTGGCCACTTCTTTCTTCAGCGTGCGCACGGTGCCGGCGATCTCGGCTTTCTCCGGAATGACGTTGTAGGCATCGCCGGCGTGGAATTTGGTCACCGACACCACGACGGCCTCGACCGGATCGGTACTGCGCGAGGCGATGGTCTGCAGCGCGCCCACCAGCTGGCTGGTGATGACGATCGGGTCGATGGTGCCGTGCGGCATGGCCGCGTGGCCGCCATGCCCCTTGACGGTGATGGTGAATTCGGCGGTCGCGGCCATGATCGGGCCGGGCTTGATGGCGAACTCGCCGACGGGCAGCCCGGGCATGTTGTGCATGCCGAACACCTTCGAGATGCCGAAGCGCTCCATCATGCCGTCCTTGACCATTTCGTTGCCGCCCCCGCCGCCTTCCTCGGCCGGCTGGAAGATCACCGCCACGGAGCCGGCGAAATTGCGCGTCTCGGCGAGATATTTGGCGGCGCCGAGCAGCATGGCCGTGTGGCCGTCGTGACCGCAGGCATGCATCTTGCCGGCAACGGTCGACGCATAGGGTTTGCCGGTGATCTCGTTGATGGGCAACGCGTCCATGTCGGCGCGCAGCCCGATGGTCGGACCTTCGCCCTTGCGGCCGTGAATGATGCCGACGACGCCAGTCTTGCCAAGCCCCGTCACAACCTCGTCGCAGCCGAAGGCCTTCAGCTTGTCGGTGACGAAAGCGGCGGTCTGGAAGACGTCGAAGTTCAGTTCCGGCGTCTGGTGCAGATGGCGTCGCCAGCCGGCGACTTCTTCCTGCATTTCCGCGGCACGGTTGAGAATTGGCATAGTCGGTCCATTTCTTGTTGGGGCAGGCGGTTCAGGTCCGCTTGCTCAGCGATTGTGATTGCCTGGCGTTTTGCCATTTTGGCGTCACATAGGGTAAATAGCACCGCATAGTGCGGTCCGGGGTCGAGGGTCGGTCCGCACCATGCTGGCCATCGCGTAACGAAATCTTACGGAGCCAGCGGCGATTACGGCAAGAGGCGATTTCGGAATAGATCATGCGGCAAAGGCATTTCCTCAACCTATTGCTTGCGGGAGCACTGGCGCTACCGATGTTTTGCGGCGCGGCCCGCGCCAATCCGGTCGTGCTGTTCGACCTGAAGAGCGGCAAGGTGCTCGAGCATCAGGATGCCTTCAAGCGCTGGTATCCGGCCTCGCTCAGCAAACTGATGACGGCCTATGTCACGTTTCGGGCGATCGCCGCCGGCGAGGTGGCGCTCGATTCGCCGATCAAGGTGACGAAGCATTCGGCCGGCGAGCCGCCGAGCAAGATGGGCTTCAAACCGGGTTCGGTGATGCGGCTCGACAATGCGCTGAAGATGATGCTGGTCAAATCGGCCAACGACATCGCCATGGCGGTCGGCGAGAACATCGGCGGGTCGCAGGCGGCCTTCGCCGACCGCATGAATGCCGAGGCCGCCAGGCTCGGCATGGTCGGAACGCATTTCGTCAATCCGAACGGTCTCTATTCCCCGGACCAGTACACGACCGCGCGCGACCTCGCCGTGCTGGTGACGGCGCTCCGCAACGACTTTCCGCAATATGCGCCGTGGTTCTCCATCGAGGGGCTCGCCGTCGGCAAGAAGGCGCTCCCGAACTACAATCTGCTCATCGGGCGCTATCCGGGCGCCGATGGCATGAAGACCGGTTTCGTCTGCTCGTCGGGCTTCAACATGATCGGCTCGGCGACGCGCAATGGCCGCACGCTGGTCGCCGTGGTGCTCGGCGAGAAATCCGCCATCAGCCGCGCCGAAACGGCGGCGAAGCTGCTCGATCAGGGTTTTGACACACCGGCGGCGGGCTCGACGACGCTCGCGGCGCTCAAGCCCTATGGCGACACGCTGTCGCCCAACGACATGCATGACGAGATCTGCAAGAAGAAGCCGAAGGACGAGCAGTCCGAGGCTGCCCCCACCGTGGAAGCCAAGGACAAGCCGAAATCACCCTATCAGGTGAAGCTCGACCATCCGACTCTGATCGCGGTCGGCCTTGGCGGCGCGACCGGACCGGCGCCCAAGGCTTTCGTCGACCAGACCGATCAGAATTACGCCGACGTGCCGCTGCCGACGTGGCGGCCCGACATGCCGCTGCCGGACGGTGCCGCGCCCGCGTCGACCCCGACGGCCGCCGCCGCCGCGCAGGGCGATCAGCCGGCCAAGGCCGCCAACTAGCCGGTGACCGGGCGGATGAGCGGCTTTCCCATTCCCGTCTCGGTGCTCACCGGCTTCCTCGGCGCCGGCAAGACGACGCTGCTCAACAGGCTGCTCAAGGATCCGCAGCTTGCCGACACGGCCGTCATCATCAACGAGTTCGGCGAAGTGGCGATCGACCACCTGCTGGTCGAGCAGGCCTCCGACGGCATCATCCAGCTTTCCGACGGCTGCCTCTGCTGCACGGTGCGCGGCGACCTCGTCGATACGCTGGCTGATCTCGTCGACCGGCTGCAGACGGGCCGTATCGCCAGGCTTGCCCGCGTCGTGATCGAAACCACCGGACTTGCCGACCCCGCGCCGGTGCTGCAGTCGATCATGGCGCATCCGGCGCTGGTGGAGGCCTTCCGGCTCGACGGCGTCGTCACGCTGGTCGATGCCGTCAACGGCGAGGCCGCGCTCGATGGCCATGTCGAGGCGGTGAAGCAGGCCGCGGTCGCCGACCGCATCGTGCTCACCAAGACCGACCTTGCCGATGCGAACGATGTCGAGGCGTTGCGGGCGAGGCTCAGGCAGATCAATCCGGGCGCGGTGCTGCTCGACGTCAACGATCCCGCTACGGGTGCCGCGTCCCTGTTCAATTGCGGCCTCTACAATCCCGAAACCAAGAGTGCCGACGTGCGGCGCTGGCTCGGCGAAGAGGCCGCGCACGATCACGATCATCATCACCACGATGATGAGGACCATGACCATCATCACCACGACCACCGACATGACAGCCGCGTGCGCTCCCACGCGCTCATCCACGACGGACCGGTGCCGTTCTCGGCGATCGAGATGTTCCTCGATCTCTTACGCTCGACGCACGGCGATAAGCTGCTGCGCATGAAGGGCGTCATCGAACTCGCGGAAGATCCGTCACGGCCCTTGGTGATCCACGGCGTGCAGAAGATCCTGCATCCGCCGGCAAGGCTGCCGACATGGCCGGATGGCCAGCGCGGCACCCGACTGGTGCTGATCACGCTCGATATGCCGGAAGACTATGTCCAGCGGCTGTTTTCCGCCTTCACCAACAAGCCGTCTATCGACACGCCCGACCGGGCGGCGCTCGAAGCCAATCCGCTGGCGATCGCCGGGCTGTAGACAAAGGAGGCAGGCAGGTTCAGGCCGCGCCGCCGCGCTCGACCAGGAAGCGATGGCCGCCGGCAACCGCGGCCGTCTCGATCAGCCGATGGCCGGCATCGGCACAGAAGGCCGGAATGTCGATCACGGCAAGCGGGTCGGTGGTTTCGAGCCACAGCCGGCTGCCGGGCCGCATCGCGGCAAGGCGCTTGCGCGCCTTCAGCACCGGCAATGGGCAGTTCAATCCCTTGAGGTCGTAAATGACGGGCCTGGGCAAGGCGAAAGCTCTCAGCCGCCGAACATGCCGAGCAGCTTCTTCTTCAGCTTCGAGACAGTACCTTCGTCAGCACTGGCCGCCTGTGTCTCAGCCGGCTGGGCAGGCGCCGCCTCGACGCCCGCCGTGGCCACCTGCTGCTGGGCTGCCTGCTTGGCGGCTTCCTTCTCGGCCAGAGCCTGCGCCTTGGCTTGCTCCTTGGCGGCCTTGGCCGCCTCGATCGCCGCCAGGTGCTGTTCCTCGGCCTTGCGCTTGGCCTCTTTCTCGGCGTCGAGCGCCGCCATCTTGCGGCCGAGCGGCGAATCGATGCGGCCCATGCGCACCGTCTCGGTCACCGAGCCGTCGGCATTCATCGACGGCGGGTCGATCGGCACCCGCTCGCCACGTGCGCGGCGCTTCGACCAGTCGGAAACGAGGCTGGCTTCCTTGATGCCGGCAATGGTCGGCTTGGGCGCCACCGAGCTCGACTTCACTGCCGAACTGAAGGCCGCGTCGTAGCTCTTCTCATAGTTGGCATAGGCCGTCTTCAGCGAGTCGGGCTGCGTCGTTGCCGGGCAGGGGCCGGTCGGGTCGAAGGTCGTGCCTTCGGGCGCCACCTGGTTGAAGACGTAGCGCTTCTCGCAGACGTCGACCTTGGGCGGCACCTTGGTGATCTCGAAATTGTCATAGCCGACCTTCAGCATCTTCCAGAACTCGTAGTTCGGGTCGTTGCGATAGCGCGCCATGTTGGCGGCGGTCATGCGGAACGGGAAGGCCTGGATCTGGAACTCGGTCTGGCCGCCCTGGAAGGCGTCACGGCCGAAGGCATAGATCTGCTCGATCTGTGCGTCGGTCATCGAATAGCAGCCGGAAGACGAACAGGCGCCATGCACCATCAGATTGGCGCCGGTGCGGCCGTTGGCGCGGTCATAGGCATTGGGGAAGCCAATGTTGAAGGACAGATGATAGTTCGAGCGCGGATTCATCTGCGACGGACGCACCGTGTAGAAGCCTTCCGGCGCCTGGCGGTCGCCCTCGGTGTATTTGGGGCCGAGCTTGCCCGACCATTTGCAGATGTCGTAGGTGGCGACGAGATCGTAGCGGCCGTTGGTCTTGGCCTTCCAGATCTCCAGCTTGCCCTCTTCCTTGAAGATGCGCGCCATCACCGAGGAGGTGCGCACCATGCCCTTGGCCTTCATGTCGGCCAGAATCTTGTCCGGCAGCGGCTTGTTGGCCTCCGGCGCGAAATTCTTCATCGACGAATCATTGCAGCCGGCGACGCCTATCGCGGCGATCAGGACTCCGGTGCGGGCAAGCTTGGCAAACATCGATACGGCTATGTCTTTTCTCTCGGGTCAACGGCTTCGGCTTGGCCGGCCCCGCAGGCTGAACACCAATGGACCGTAAGCCCGTTAACCTTGAAAATTCCTTACCGCAAGCTTCGACGAACCCCTCACGGCGATTTTCATTGAGCCGAATCCAGCGGCATTTTTGTGGCGAAATTGTTCATTGCCGCCACAGTTTACCACGGGCAGCCCGATTAAAGCGCGCCGCGTTGAAACGGATTCAGGCGACGCGCTTTAAGTTCTCGTCTTGATGCATGTCGTTCTCCCAAAACCGCTGCGCACTTTTGGGCGACATGCACTAAAGGCTGCGGCCCATCGCCAGGTATTTCTCGCGGCGCTGTTCGCGGAAATCGATGTTGGCGCCGGCAAAGTCCTTCATCGTCTTGGCGATGAGGTCGCCGGTGGCGGTGATCACCTTTTCCGGTGCTCGCTGGGCGCCGCCCATCGGCTCGGGAACGATGGCGTCGATGATCTTCATCTCGAGAAGGTCCTGGGCGGTGATCTTCATGCTCGTCGCCGCGTCCTTGGAGCGGGTGGTGTCGCGCCACAGGATCGAGGCGGCGCCCTCCGGCGAAATCACCGAATAGATGGCATGCTCCAGCATATAGACGCGATTGGCGGTGGCGATGGCGATGGCGCCGCCCGAGCCGCCCTCGCCGATGACGACCGAGATCGACGGCACCTTGAGCGCCAGGCAGGCGGAGGTGGAGCGCGCGATGGCCTCGGCCTGGCCTCGCTCCTCGGCGCCGACGCCGGGATAGGCGCCGGCCGTGTCCACCAGCGTCAGAAGCGGGATCTTGAAACGGTCGGCAAGCTCCATCAGGCGCACCGCCTTGCGGTAGCCTTCCGGCCGCACCGAGCCGAAATTGTGCTTGATGCGGCTTGCCGTATCCGAGCCCTTCTCCTGGCCGATCACCGCCACCGGCTCGCCGCGGAAGCGGGCGAAGCCGCCGACGATCGCCTGGTCGTCGCCGAAATTGCGGTCGCCGGCCAAAGGCGTGAAATCGCTGAACAGGCCCTTGATGTAGTCGACGCAGTGTGGCCTGTCGGGATGGCGCGCCACCTGCACCTTCTGCCAGGGGGTGAGCGCCTTGTAGAGGTCGCGCAACGCATCGCGCGACCGCTTTTCCAGTCGGCTGATCTCGTCGGCGACATCGACCGCCTCGCCGTTCTCCGCGAGCTTCTTCAGCTCAAGGATCTTGAGTTCCAGATCCTGCACCGGCTTTTCGAAATCGAGGTAATTGTACATGCTTGGGCGGACCGATCCGTCGGAAGGCAATGGCTGGCGGAACCCTGGAAATGCTGGCTCCGGGCGGTGGAACGTCGCCCTCACATAGCGATATGAGGCCTAGTCGGCAAGCGGATGATGATCGTTGACCAGTCGCACCAGCCGCTCCTCCAGCACATGGGTATAGATCTGCGTGGTGGAGATATCGGCGTGGCCAAGCAGTTGCTGCACGGCTCTCAGATCGGCCCCGTTCTGCAGCAGATGACTGGCGAAGGCATGGCGAAGCACATGCGGCGAGATCTTGGCCGACGCGATGCCGGCCCGAGCCGCTAGACCCTTGAGGTCGCGGGCAAAGACCTGCCGGGAGAGATGGCCGCTTTCGGAAGAAGCCGGAAACAGATAGGAGCTCTCGGCAAAGGCCGGGCGCTCGGCCCTGGCTTCAAGCCACGCCCGCATCGCGGCGCGTGCCTTGGCCGACAGCGGCACCATGCGCTCCTTGTCACCCTTGCCGCGTACCATGAAGAAACGGTCGTCGCGCTGCGCCACCGTCACCGGCAGGCCGACCAGCTCGGAAACACGCAAGCCTGTGGCGTAGAGCACCTCGACGAGGGCATGCAGGCGCAGCGCCGCCAGCCGGTCCTCGTCCGGCGCGGTGCGGCCCGCCTCCTCCGCCGCGCGGTCGAGCAGGCGGCCGGTCTCGGCCTCGGTCATGGTCTTCGGCAGCGGCCGGCCCTTCCTCGGGCTGTCCAGCGTTCCGGTCGGGTCGTCGCCGCGCAAGCCTTCCGTATAGAGGAATTTGAAGAACTGGCGGATCGTAGACAGTTTGCGCGCCTGCGAGGTCGGAGCGAAGCCGCGCGCGGCGATGTCATCGAGATAAGCACGGATGTCGGCCGCGCTCGCTCGCGCCAGCCCGCCGCCGATGGCTTCGGAGGCGTCCTCGAGGTCGCGGCGGTAGGAGGAAAGCGTGTTCTCGGCCGCCCCCCGCTCGGCACTCATCATCTCCAGAAAGGCTTCGATGCGGGCGGCGCTGTTCATCTGGCCGGGATCAGTTCTTCTTCGGATTGAGCTTCTCGGCGGGAATACGCACGCTCATTTCCGCCTGCTTCGGCTCCACGAACATCGCCAGGGCGAACATCACGCCATAGGCAATGCCTGCAAGAACCGCCAGCGTCACGACAAAGCGAAACAATGTCGGCATTAAAGTCTTCGCCCGTCTTCTTGTTCTGCGATTCCAACCCCTGTGCCCTTATGGGACGCCAATCCGGCCAATTCAAGGACGAAGGATTTGGTCGAGAAAGGTTCCCGGTGAAAAGCGTTGGATGCGGTCCGCTCGCGGCGCCGTGCTTGACGCAAACTGGCTTTTGATGTCGATACGGCGCAAAGAGGGTTCCGCATGAACGCGCTGCCAGCAAATCCGCCGGACGAAGGCCGTGTCGCTCTGCTCGGGCGGCTCGGCACCCGTTCCATCGTCTTTGTCGGCCTGATGGGCGCCGGCAAGACGGCGATCGGCCGCAAGGTGGCAACGATGCTTTCGCTGCCCTTCATCGACAGCGACCAGGAGATCGAAAGCGTGTCGCGCATGACGGTGCCGGAACTGTTCGAGCGCTATGGCGAGCCGGAGTTCCGGGCGCTGGAGCAGCGGGTGATCCTGCGTCTGCTCGAAAATGGACCGCAGGTGCTGTCGACCGGCGGCGGCGCCTTCATGAACGCGCAGACGCGGGAGGCGATCGCCGCTCACGGCGTCTCTGTCTGGCTGAAGGCCGATCTCGATCTGTTGATGGAGCGGGTCTCGAAGAAGCAGAACCGACCGCTGTTGAAGAATCCCGATCCGCGCGGCGTGCTGGAGAAGCTGATGGACGAGCGTTATCCGGTCTACGCCGCGGCCGACATCACGGTTCCGACCCGCGACGACCGCAAGGAAGTCATCGCCGGCGAGGTGGTGTGCGCGGTTTGCGCCTATCTCGGTGTCGCCGCGATCGCGACCAGCGACGAGGTGGAACAGTGAGCCAGACCGAACCGGTAAAGGTCGGGGTCGGACTTGGCGACCGTGCCTATGACATTTTGATCGGGCCTGGCCTGCTCTCCGGCGCCGGAGCGGAAATTGCCGACCGCCTTCCCGGCACGCGCGCGGCCATCATCACCGACGACAATGTCGCCGCCGCGCATCTCGGAACGCTGAGGTCCGGCCTGGAAAAAGGCGGCATCCAGGCGGCCGTCATCACGCTCCCGGCCGGCGAAAAGACCAAGAGTTTCGCCCATCTCGAAGAAGTGGTCGACGGCGTGCTTGCCGCCAAGCTCGAACGACGCGACGTGGTGATAGCACTCGGCGGCGGCGTCATCGGCGACCTTGCCGGCTTCGCCGCCGGCATCGTGCGTCGCGGGATGAACTTCGTGCAGGTGCCGACCTCGCTGCTGGCGCAGGTCGATTCTTCCGTCGGCGGCAAGACCGGCATCAACAGCGCCCGCGGCAAGAACCTGGTCGGCGTCTTCAACCAGCCCAAGCTGGTGCTGGCCGATACCGGCGTGCTCGACACGCTGCCGATCCGTGAGTTCCGCGCCGGCTATGCCGAGCTTGCCAAATACGGGCTGATCGACCGACCCGGCTTCTTCGCCTGGCTGGAGGAGAACTGGCAAAAAGTGTTCGCTGGCGGCCAGGAGCGGACGGAAGCCATCGCCGAGGCCTGCCGCGCCAAGGCCGACGTCGTTGCGCGCGACGAATTCGAGACCGGTGACCGCGCCCTGCTCAACCTCGGACACACGTTCGGCCATGCGCTCGAAGCGGCCACGAATTATGACGGCGCCCGCCTCGTCCATGGCGAGGGCGTCGCCATCGGCATGGCGCTGGCGCACCGTTTCTCGGCGCGCCTCAACCTGGCGAGCCCGGACGATGCCGAGCGCGTGGAAGCGCATCTTCGCGCCGTCGGCCTGCCCTGGCGGATGGCCGACATATCGGGCGATCTGCCGGACGCCGAAGCGCTGCTCGGCTTCATCACTCAGGACAAGAAAGTCTCGCGCGGCGCGCTCACCTTCATCCTGACGCGCGGCGTCGGCCAGGCCTTCATCGCCAAGGACGTGCCGCCCTCGGAAGTGCTGGCGTTCCTGAAGGCGAGCCATCCCGAACGGCTCAAGATGAGCCATTCCAGATGATCGACGCCGGCTGGATCGCCGCAGCCGTCCTTGCCGCCGTCATCCTGCTGGCGTTTCTTTTGCGCACGCGCCTCTTCGCCGCGCTCGGCTACAGTCTGCAACCGATCGAGCCGATGGCGCCCGAGGACGATGAATCGGACGAGAACGGCGACGACACCCGCCGCAACGGGCAGACGCGCGAGGACCGCAACCGGCTGGGCGAGCTTTTCGAACTCGAGGAGCTCGAAGTGTCGGACGTGATGGTCCATCGCACCAACATGCGCTCGGTCAACGCCGACGATCCGCCGGAAATGGTGGTGCGCGAGATCCTGCAGAGCCCGCACACACGCATGCCGCTGTGGAAAGGTTCGCTGGACAACATCGTCGGCGTGCTGCACGCCAAGGATCTGCTGAGGGCGCTCAACGAGGTCGGCAACGACTTTTCCAAGATCGACGTGACAAAAATCGCGTCGAAGCCATGGTTCGTGCCCGACACCACCACCTTGCAGGAGCAACTCAACGCCTTCCTGCGCCGCAAGGCGCATTTCGCCATCGTCGTCGACGAATATGGCGAGATGGAAGGACTGGTGACGCTGGAGGACATCATCGAGGAGATCGTCGGCGAGATCGCCGACGAGCACGATGTCGACATGCAGGGCGTCAAGCAGGAGGCCGACGGCTCGGTCGTCGTGGACGGCACGGTGCCGATCCGCGATCTCAACCGGGCGCTCGACTGGGACCTGCCGGACGAGGAGGCCACGACGATCGCCGGCCTCGTCATCCACGAGACACAGACCATCCCCGAGGAGAAGCAGGCCTTTACCTTCCACGGCAAGCGATTCGTCGTGATGAAGCGCGACAAAAACCGTATCGCAAGGTTGAGGATCCGGCCCGCCGGCGACGGCTAAAGCGCGTCGCGCTGAAACGGATTCATGCGACGCGTTTTAAGTCTTTGTTTTGATGCATGTCGTTCTCCCAAAACCGCTGCGCGCTTTTCCCGGAATTGCCGTAGGGGTCGGGGTCAGAGATCCTTTGTCGAACGCTCGCTGAGCATCGCACCCGTTTCAGTGTCGATCGCCGCCAGGCTGACGTCGTAGCCCCATAGGGTTCGGATATGGCGCAGGGTCGCGTCGCGGCTTTCGTCTTCGAGCAGGATGCCGTTCTTGACATTGTGCTGCAGCCGCAGATGCCGGTCGCCCAAGAGGTCCACGTCAACCACCTGGATGTCGGGCCGGCTCGCGCCCACGTCGTAGCTTTGCGCCAGCGCGGACCGTATCTTGCTGTAGCCGCGTTCATTATGGATCGAGGCGACTTCGTAGTGCGGCTCGTCGGCGCCGTCGGCCAGCACGAAGAGCCGCCATTTGCGGATCAGGGCCGGGCTCAGATATTGGCGAATGAAGGATTCGTCACGGTGATTGGCCCAGGCATCGAGCAGTGTGTCGCGCCAGTCGCCACGGCCGGCGATGTCCGGAAACCAGTCGCGGTCCTCCGCCGTCGGTTCGGTCGACATGCGCTGGATGTCCTGCATCATGTCGAGCCCGAGGGCATAGGGATTGATGCCGGAGAAGCGCGGGTCGTCGAAGGCCGGCTGGAAGACCACGTTCGAATGGTTGCGCAGGATCTCGAGCATGGCGCCTTCGCTGATGCGGCCACGGTCGAAAAGCGTGTTCATGATCGTGTAGTGTACGAAGGTGGCGCAGCCTTCGTTCATCACCTGCGTTTGGCGCTGCGGATAAAAATACTGCGCAATGACGCGGACGATCCTGACGATCTCGCGCTGCCAGGGCTCGAGGACGAGACTGTTCTTCTCGAGGAAATAGAGCAGGTTTTCCTCCGGCAAGTTGAGCGATTTCTTCCGCTCCGCCACGCCGTCGTCGCGTGTTCCGGTCTTGTCGGCTTCATGCGAGGGCGGCAGCGTGCGCCACAAGTCGTTATAGGACCGCTCCTCGTATTCGAGGCGCTCGCGGAGCCCCTCGCGCTGCTGCTCCGACGACAGCTTCGGGGGTCGATGGTAGCGGAAGACGCCCTGCTCCATCAGCGCATGGGCGGAATCGAGGATCGCCTCTACCGCTGCCAGGCCGTGCCGTTCCTCGCATCGGGCTATGTAGCTCTTTGCAAAATCGAGATAGCTCAGGATTCCCCCGGCGTCGGTCCATTGCCGGAAGAGATGATTGTTCTTGAAGAAGTGGTTGTGCCCAAGCGCGGCATGGGCGGTCACCAGGGCCTGCAGGGCCATGGTGTTCTCTTCCATCAGGTAGACGATGCAGGGATTGGAATTGATGACAAGTTCGTAGGCCAAACCGCGAGCGCCCTTGCGGTAGAGAAGTTCGTCATAGAGGAAGCGTTTGCCGAACGACCAGTGCCGATACATCAGCGGCATGCCGACCGAGGAATAGGCATCGAGCATCTGCTCGGAGGAAATGACCTCCATCTGCACCGGATAGATGTCGAGGCGAAGCTCTTCCCTGCCGATCGCCTCGATCTCGTCGTAGACGCGCGACAATTTGGCAAAATCCCAGTCCGACCCGGAAAACAGCAGCTCGGATTTGCGCGCCTGACTGACCATCGGCTGCCCCCGCCTTCACGCGGTCTTGCGCAGGTCGGGCTGCCTGGCGAACAGCTCGCGAAAGACCGGATAGATATCGGCCGGAGCAGCGATGCGCCGCATCTGGAAATTCGGCCATTTGCCGTCGACAGCGTTGTAGGCGCGCCAGAGCGATGTCCCGTTCTCGGTCGAGCCGAAAATGTGGCTTTCCCGTTCGTCGATGATCTCCACATAGGCGAAATACTGGCAAAGGCGCATGAGCTTGCGATCGAGGAGTTCTATGCAGCGCTCGGAATCGGTGGCGAAGTTGTCGCCGTCGGAAGCCTGGGCAGCGTAGATATTCCATTCCGCGACCGGATAGCGCTCCTCGATGATGCGGTGCATTTCCTCAAGCGCCGTGGAAACCACGGTGCCACCGCTTTGCGTGTGGTAGAAGAACGTATGCTCGTCCACCTCCTTGGCCTCATGGGTGTGGCGAATGAAGACGATCTCGGTGCGCTCATAACGCCGCGTCAGGAACAGATGCAGCAGCACGAAGAAGCGTTTGGCCAAATCCTTCTCGCGCTCTCCCATCGATCCAGAGACGTCCATCAGGCAGAACATGACCGCGCTGGCATTTGGCACCGGCTGGGGATCGAAGCGATTGAAGCGGATATCGACCGGGTCGACATAGGCAATTCGCTTGCGCCGGCGTTGAAGCCGATCAAATTCCGTGCGCAGGGCCGCGAGGCGTTCTCGTATCGCCGGGCTTGGCGGCTTCGATTCCAACTCGGCAATCTGCCTGGCAATCGCGTCCAGCTCCGCCTGCTTGGGACGCCCGAGCGCGATGCGGCGCCCATGGCTGTTTCGCATCGTGCGTCCGACATTGATGTTGGTCGGCGCCCCACTTGCCGTGAAGCCTGCCCGTCTTGGCTTGAAACTCAGTATCTGCTTGAGATTGAGCTTGACCAGATCGGGCAGTTCGAGGTCCTCGAAGAAGAGGTCGAGCACTTCCTCGCGCGACAGGACGAAGCGAAAGTCGTCCTCGGATTCCGTGGTCCCCGGACCCGAAGGGCCAGCGCCCCCGCCGCCAGGCTTGGGGATCAGATCGCCGGGGCTGAACGACCTGTTGCCGGGCAGGACGTGCTGGCGCTGTCCGCTGTCCTTGGCGTTGTTGAAGGTTGGTTCGCCGGTGCCTTTGCGAGGCATCGGCACGGCATGCTCGCGGTCGATCTCGGCGATGCCGCCCGTGCGAACCTTATCGCGGATGCTGCGCTTGAGCTCGTCCCGGGCGCGCCTGAGGAAGCGCTGACGATTGCCCAGGCTTTTGTCCTTCGGGTTGAGGCGGCGGTCGATGAAGATCGGCATGGAACCGTTCGGGCTTGCTCAACCCGCCTTGTTCACGCGCATGTACCAGTCGACCAGCCGGCGCACCTGCCGCTGTGTATAGCCGCGCTCCACCATCCGCTGCACGAACTCGTTATGCCGCTTCTCCGTGACGCTGTCCTGCTTGGAACCGAAGCTGATCACGGGCAGCAGATCTTCGACCTGGCCGAACATGCGCTTCTCGATAACCTCGCGAAGCTTTTCATAGCTCGTCCAGGACGGGTTGCGGCCGTGATTGCGCGCGCGTGCGCGCAAGGTGAATTTGACCACTTCGTTGCGGAAGTCCTTGGGATTGGCGATGCCCGCCGGTTTCTCGACCTGCGACAACTCCTTTTCCAGGACCTCGCGATTGAGGATCTGGCCTGTATCGGGGTCCTTGAAGTCCTGATCCTCGATCCAGGCATCGGCGTAGGCGATATAGCGGTCGAAAAGGTTCTGGCCGTATTCGCTGTACGATTCCAGATAGGCCTTCTGGATCTCATGACCGATGAACTCGGCATAGCGTGTCGCCAGTTCCGACTTGATGAATTCGAGATAGGCGGCTTCCGTTTCCTTCGGGAATTGCTCGCGCTTGATCGCCTCCTCGAGGATGTACATCAGGTGCACGGGATCGGCGGCGACCTCCTTGGTGTCGTAGTTGAAAGTCTGGGACAGGATCTTGAAGGCGAAGCGCGTGCTGACCCCGGTCATGCCTTCGTCGACACCGGCGGCATCGCGATATTCCTGGACCGACTTCGCCTTCGGGTCGATCTCCTTGAGGTTCTCGCCATCATAGGCGCGCATCTTGGTGTAGAGCGGCGAATTCTCGTGCTCGGCAAGGCGGGTCGAGACGGTGAAGCGGCTGAGAATGTCCAGCACCTCGGGCGCGCAGGGACTGTTCGCCAACTCGCTCTCGCGCAGCAGCTTCTCGTAGATGTGCCTTTCCTCGGTGATGCGAAGGCAATACGGCACCTTGACCACGAGGATACGGTCGAGGAAGGCCTCGTTGTTCTTGTTGTTCTTGAATTGCTGCCATTCCGATTCGTTGGAGTGCGCTACGACGATGCCCTGATAGGGGAAGGAGCCGAAATTCTCGGTGCCGTTGTAGCTGCCTTCCTGGGTTGCCGTCAGCAACGGGTGCAGGACCTTGATCGGCGCCTTGAACATTTCGACGAATTCGAGCAGGCCCTGCGTGGTCCGGTTCAAGCCGCCGCTGTAGGAATAGGCATCCGGATCGGACTGGCTGAAGTGTTCCAATTGCCTGATGTCGACCTTGCCGACCAGGGCGGAAACATCCTGATTGTTCTCGTCGCCAGGCTCGGTCTTGGCGATGGCGATCTGACGCAGACGCGACGGCGACAGCTTGACCACGCTGAATTTGGAAATGTCGCCGGATAGCTCGTCGAGGCGCTTGGCCGCCCAAGGCGAGATGAGGCCGTGCAAGCGACGGCGGGCTATCCCGTATTTATCTTCCAGCAAATCACCCATCCGGTCGGGATGGAAAAGGCCGAGCGGCGATTCGAAAATCGGGCTGATCTGGTTGCCGACCTTCAGCGTATAGATAGGACGCTGCTCCATCAGCTTCTTCAGCCGTTCGGCGAGCGAGGACTTGCCGCCGCCGACGGGGCCGAGGAGGTAGAGGATCTGCTTGCGCTCCTCGAGACCCTGCGAGGCATAGCGGAAATATCCGGCGATGCGCTCGATCGTATCCTCCATTCCGTAGAAGTCGGAGAAGGAGGGGTAAATCTTGACGGTGCGGTTCGAGAAGATGCGGCCGAGTCGCTCGTCCTTGCTGGTGTCGACCAGGTTCGGCTCGCCGATAGCCTCGACCATACGCTCAGGTGCCGAGGCATACATGGATTTGTCCTCTCGGCATCCAAGCAGATACTGTTGGAGGCTGATCTCTTCCTGGGCCGCGTTGGCGTAAATCTCCGAAAACAGATCGAAGACGTCTGATTGGTTCTCGCGCATGATGTTTTGCCTCGGAGCCGATAGGCTGCCAATCGGCTCATCGTTCCTTCAACTGTCGGAAAGCGCCGTTTGTTCCCGACAAACGCAATAAGCCAGCTGCGATCACTGAGGTTTGAGGAACCGCGCCGCGTGGCCGGAAAGAAGCGCCGCGTTGCGCGTCCCGATGCAGACTAAAAATCGCCCACCCGAATCAACAGCCAGGATCAGTGTGCGCTCGGTCGACCCATTTGCCAACCCATAACGGACGCGTCGACGCTGCGGTGCATTGTCGCCCGACAGATAGCTACCTATCCAAGAGCTTCAAGGGGGGGTGACCGGTTTTCGCAGCTACATGTCGTGGTCGGGAACATAGAGGCAGAACGAATGCTGCGACTTCGCGTCGCCGCCTGGCTTGCATTCGTGAAAGAACTCGTCGCGCGAGCGCTTGATCCGGCTGTCGGAGTAGGGGATGACCTCTCCGGTGGAGAGCTGGTATCCATACTTCGTTTCCTTAACATCGGACGTGGGTGCCTGATAGCAGTCCATTCCCGAGCAACATGAGCTGTCGTACTGCCAGCCCTTGGGCGACTGATGCGCGATCGCTGGAGCCGGAAGGAAGGCCGCAAGCGCAATTGCCGCAAGCAGCCGCAGAAGCCGCAAGCCGCCTCGGCGACCGTTGCTGTGCGCGGCTGGAACTCGATACGTCTTCATCATTGGTGGTCACCGTTCGGAAGCGCCGGCCGAGGGCATCGGCTCTCCGGTCTGACTAGCAATCCGCCCGGCAATCAAAACTGCCAGACCGGGGAAATGTTCCATGGTCCTGCTCGGGCGGCCGGGTTGCGCGCCGGCGCATTTGATGGTGCGAAAGGGGTGCCGGCCCACCGCCGACGCGCCGGCCGTGCGGCCGATGAACAATCCTTAACTGGACGCCCGCCGAGCTTGCATGCACTCTGTTTTTGTCTGGTGGGGGCCGAGGCGGTCGGGGCAGAGGGGCAGTCAGGAGATGATGATGATCGATCGGCGCCACTTTGTCCTTGCGTCCGTTGCCGCGCTCATGCCGACGGCTGCGTCGGCAGCCCGGCGCTTGCGCCAGCCGGCGCCACGGACGCTCGACTATGGACCGGCCAAGCTCGACGTCTACGCGCGGGAGGGCGCCAAGGGCGATCCGGTCGTCTTCTTCATCCATGGCGGCGCCTGGCGGATCGGCAACCGCTCCAATGTCAATGCCAAGCCGGGCTTCCTGCTCGCCGACGGCTTCCTGTTCGTCTCGATCGACTACCGCATGCTGCCCACGGCCGATGTCGCGACCCAGGCAAGCGACGTCGAGAAGGCTTACGGCTATGTGCGGGCCAACATAGCCAAATATGGCGGCGATCCCGACCGCATCGTGGTGATGGGCCACTCGGCCGGTTGCCATCTCGCGGCACTGACGGGGTTTCGCGGCGGCTTGCCCGGCGTTGCCGGGCTGGTGCTCGATGACACCGAAGCCTATGACATCGAGGCCCTGGCCAAGGCGCAGGGCGGCAAGCTGCGGCCGATATACGCGCAGGCGTTTTCGGATCCGAGCCAATGGCGGGCGTTGTCGCCCGCAACCTATATCGGCAAGGGCAAGCATCCGCCCGTGTTCATCGCCTATTCGAACGCGTCGATCCGCGCGGCCATGGCCCATGATCTCGCGGACCGGCTGCGGGCAGGGGGCACCAAGGTCACGCTGTTCGACGGCAGCGCCTATTCGCATATGGCGATCAACCGCCGCGTCGGTGAGGACGGCGATGCGCTGACTGCAGCGGTTATGGCCTTCCTGAAGGCAACGGTCGCCTGATCGTCGGCGAAACTGGATCACGTCAAGGTCGGTGGAAGCGGCCCGCGCCGACACATGCGAACGCTTCGAGGCGCTGCTCGACGGCGCGCTGTCGCGCCTGGGGCCGTTCCCCACCGAAGCGGTGATTTGGGGCGGTTCATCGTTTCGCGGAAACGCTGAACCGCTCTATCCCTTTGTTTTTGACGCATTCCGGATGGTGGCTACGGCGAAGTCGCCGAGCCTAGGCGTTCGCCATTTTCCTGGAACTGCTCAGAGCGGGCTCGGGCAGCATCGGTCAAGCTCCGCCGAGGAGTTCGACGGCATGGTTCGGGTGCCGGTCGATCCATCCTGATGATTGGTCAGCCACGCCGCGACCAATTGTGGGCGAGGCGGTGCAACCTTTGGAGGGAAGGGGCGTTCGCGTTCTAGTTGAGCGTCACCCCTGAAAGGTCCTGCCCGAGATGATTGATAAACGCATGCAGGCAACCCTGATGGCCGCATTGTTGCTCGTCATCGGGATCGCTGCCTGGCCAACATATGCTGCCGAGCCAGCCTTCAAGAATGCCCGGCTGATCGGACGGTTTCTCGACGCCGGCGATCAGGCGGCTTTCGAGTGGCCCGGCAGCGCGATCGAGTTCGCGTTCGCGGGCAGTTGGCTGGACGTCGTGCTCGACGATCGCGGCAAGAACAGCCTGGTGCTGGATGTCGACGGCAAACTGTCCCGGATCGATCTGAAGAAAGGCTCCAACACCTACCGTCTCGTCGCGACGCAGGGCGCGGATCGCCACTCCGTCCGGCTCGTGCGCCGTACCGAGGCGTTTTTCGGAACCACCACTCTCAAGGATGTGCGCACCGATGGCACGCTTCTGCGGCCTGTGCCGAAGAAGCGCAGCCTGTTGGTGATCGGCGACTCGATTTCCGTCGGTTACGGCATCGAGGGCAAGGACGCGAAATGCAAGTTCAGCGCCGATACGGAAAATCAGTACCTGACCTATGCCGCGATCGCGGCGCGACGCTACGATGCGGACGTAATCACCTTGGCCGCTTCGGGAAAGGGGCTCGTTCGCAACTTTCAGGGAGCCAAGGGGCGCACAATGGCGGATTTGTACGACCGGGTTCTGCCCTCGCGGCGGGATCGCGAAGCGCTGCCCAAAACCGACGTCATCATCGTTCATCTCGGGACGAACGATTTCAGCGGCGGCGCCCGGCCCGCCAATTTTGCCGCCAGCTATGCCGAATTGCTGGCGAAACTGCGCGCCAATGCACCTGATGCGATGATCTACGCCGGGTTCGGGCCATCGCTAACGGGGGAGAACCTCGCCGCGGCGGACAAGGCGGTGGACGACGTGGTCAAGCAGCGGCGTGACGCCGGCGACAGCAAGACGGCGATGATCCGCTTCACCGAACCGCCTGGGGCATCGTTGCGCGGCTGCGACTGGCATCCCAACGAGGCCGGCCAGCAACGCATGGCCAATCAGCTTGGGGACAGGATCGAGGCGGACCTCGGCTGGACGCAAGCCCGATGAAGGCAGCATCCGCTGCTGGCTTGCAAGACGCCGCCGGGCCGGCGCGCGTGCGGACCATCCAATCCAAACTGCTCGGCCTGCAGGTGCTGCGGTTTGCGGCTGCCTTTTTCGTGGTCCTGTTCCATCTTGGCGTCGGCTTGCAGATCGAATTTGGAAACCGGACCAACATCTTTCACAACGGGGCGATTGGGGTCGACATCTTCTTCGTCATCAGCGGCTTCATCATCGCCTACACGACCGATCCCCAAAAAGGCGTGCTGTATTTCGTCAGACGTCGGCTTATGCGCATCGTCCCACTCTACTGGACACTGACGGCGGGCATTGCGGTCCTGGCCACGCTGAAGCCCGGTCTGCTGAATTCGACCGCGATCGACGGCGAGACCTTGATCAAGTCCCTGTTCTTCGTCCCGTTCGCAAAAGCGAATGGAGCCGTGCAGCCGATCCTGTTTCTGGGTTGGACGCTGAATTATGAGATGTTCTTCTACGGCATCTATGCCGCGTGCCTGGCGTTCGGCCTGTGCAGCCCGCTCGTGCCGGCCGCAATCATCGTGCTTCTCGTCGCCGCCACGAGCCTCGTGAAGCTGGATTACGTCCCGTGGCGGTTCTACACCAGTCCTTTGATGCTCGAATTCGTGCTCGGCATCGGCCTTTATCTTCTTTACAGGCGCAGCCCCGCGATCTTTCGTGGGCGCTCGCTGCCGATATTCCTCGTGTTCGTGGCGGCTATGGCGTTGCGCGCGCCGCTGCTCGAGATCCATTGGCTGGTGGCCAACGGCATTCCGGCGGTGCTGCTGGTCGCCGCCGTCCTGCCATGGGCGCCGGCCCCGACGCCAATCGTCCTGTTCATGGTTCTGCTGGGGAACGTGTCCTATTCGCTCTATCTCTCGCACCCTTACGTGCTTCAACTCGCCGTCAAACTGATGCCGGACCATGCGGGAGCCGCCACGCAGATCCTGCTGGGCGGTGCCGCCTGCGTGCTTTCAGTCGCCCTCTCGATCGTGTTGTACTTTACGATCGAACGGCCGGCGCAGCTTGCTGCGCCTGTCCCGAAGCGTCGATGACAAGGTTCGCTGCTACCAAGGGGTCTTCTCGCCGGGCGCGGCCGGCTCGATCGCCAGCGCGTGCACGCCGGCCTTCAGTTCGTCGGCAAGCAGCTGGTTGACGGCGCGGTGGCGGTCGATGCGGCTCATGCCGGCAAATTCCGGGGAGACGATGCGGACACGGAAATGCGTCTCGCCGGTGCCGTCGAACACGGCCTCGTGGCCCGACTCGACGTGATGGTGGCCGGCGTGAAGGTGGCTTTCGTTGATGACGGAGAGCCTCTCCGGCGAAAATGCCGCCTTCAGCTTGTTTTCCATCGTCGACTGTATGGACATCGGGGCTTCCCTTCACCACATCTGCGGCACTGCCGCAAAATCTGCATTTTCGACCGCTTTTAAGCCGCGATTCAGCGGTTAGGGCGATCATCGGCGAAATGTCAATTCTTGTTTCGCACTAGCGAACAGCCCATAAATGGGTGAGATGAAACCGTATCCCAAATATTTCGAGAAAATCCGTATCCGGCCGGAAAAGGACGCGGAGCTGAAGTCGCGCGCCCCGATCTGCCAGTGGGACGGTTGCAGCGAGGCCGGCACGCATCGCGCGCCGGTCGGACGCCTAAAGGAGGGCGAGTATTTCCGCTTCTGCTTCGATCACGTGCGTGAATACAACAAGAGCTTCAATTACTTCTCGGGCGTGTCGGACAGCGAGATCGCCCGCTTCCAGAAGGAGGCGCTGACCGGCCATCGGCCGACCTGGCGCATGGGCGCCAATGGCGGCGGAATGCGTTCGGCGCCCGATTTCGCGCAGCTCCGTTCGGGACGCGCCGGCTACTACAATCGCATGCGCGACCCCTTCAACCTGTTCGGCGGCGGCTCGCGGGAGGTGCGCGAGCGCAAGGCAAAGCCGCTTGAGGCCAAGGCGCTGGAAACGCTTGGCCTTGATACAAAGGCGACTGGCAAGGATATCAAGGCGCGCTATAAGGAACTCGTAAAGCGCCACCATCCGGATGCGAATGGCGGCGACAGAGGTTCGGAAGACCGGTTCCGCGATGTGCTGCAGGCCTATCGCGTGCTCAAGCAAGCAGGATTGTGCTGAGCGGCCCTACGGTCCGTGTCGTTTTCCAACTTTCATAAGGTTGGAAAAGGCTCTAAGACCGCCCCCGGACAAAATCGATTGCCGGCGAAACGCGGCGTTTCGCCCGTGGAGACGTTGATAGTGATGAACAAGGTCGATCGCGACATCGCCAACCTGCCGGACACGACGGTGTCGGTGAAGGAGAAGTTCGGCTTCGATTCCAAGATGGTGGTTCCCGCCTATTCGGTCTCGACCGAGCATGTGCCCGACATCGACCCGGACTATCTGTTCGACAAGGCGACGACCTTGGCGATCCTCGCCGGCTTCGCCTACAACCGCCGTGTCATGGTGTCCGGCTATCACGGCACCGGCAAGTCGACCCATATCGAGCAGGTCGCCGCGCGGCTCAACTGGCCCTGCGTGCGCGTCAACCTCGACAGCCATGTCAGCCGTATCGACCTCGTCGGCAAGGACGCCATCGTCGTCAAGGAAGGCCTGCAGATCACCGAGTTCCGCGACGGCATCCTGCCCTGGGCCTATCAGCACAATGTAGCGCTCTGCTTCGACGAATACGACGCCGGCCGCCCGGACGTGATGTTCGTCATCCAGCGCGTGCTGGAATCGTCGGGCCGGCTGACGCTGCTCGACCAGAGCCGGGTCATCCGCCCGCATCCGGCCTTCCGGCTGTTCGCCACCGCCAACACGGTCGGCCTCGGCGACACCACCGGCCTCTATCACGGCACGCAGCAGATCAACCAGGCGCAGATGGACCGCTGGTCGATCGTCACCACGCTCAACTACTTGCCGCATGACAATGAGGTGAGCATCGTGCTGGCCAAGGCCAAGCACTATCGCGACAACAAGGGCAAGGAGATCGTCAACAAGATGGTGCGCGTCGCCGACATGACGCGCTCGGCCTTCATCAATGGCGACCTGTCGACGGTGATGAGCCCGCGCACCGTCATCACCTGGGCCGAGAATGCCGAGATCTTCGGCGACATCGGCATGGCGTTCCGGCTGACCTTCCTCAACAAGTGCGACGAGCTCGAACGTTCGGTGGTCGCCGAATTCTATCAGCGCGCCTTCGGCGAGGATCTGCCGGAGAGCGCCGCCAACGTGGTGCTGGGGTAGGCGCGTGCCGGAAGGCTTGGCCTTTCGGACCAAAACGCGCAGGGAATGATCGATGGCGGGTCCGGGCGACAACACGCGCAACAAGCCGAAGAACGGGTCTGAAGCGGACAGCTTCAAGCGCGCCGTCACCGTCTGCATGCGCGCCGTCGCCGGCGACAAGGACCTCGAGGTAAGCTTCGCCAAGGACCGGCCGGCGCTGGCCGGGAATCGCGCCCGCCTGCCCGAACTGCCGAAAAAGGCTTCCCGCAACGACATCGCGATCACCCGCGGCATCGGCGATTCCATGGCGCTGAAGCGCGCCTGCCATGACGCGCGCGTCCACGCGAAGCTGGCGCCGGAAGGTAAGCTCGCGCGGGCGATCTTCGATGCCGTCGAACAGGCGCGTGTCGAGGCGATCGGCAGCCGCGCCATGCAGGGCGTTGCCGACAATATCGGCTCCATGCTCGAGGACAAATACGCAAGGGCAAACCTCGTCGACGTCAAGGACAAGGCCGACGCGCCGCTCGAGGAGGCGGTGGCACTGATGGTGCGCGAGAAGCTCACCGGCCGCCCAGTGCCGAAGAGCGGCGAGCGGCTGGTCGATCTGTGGCGCCCCTGGGTCGAGGAAAAGGCCAGCGGCGATCTCGACGGCCTGTCGGCCAAGCTCGACGACCAGCAGGCTTTCGCGCGCGTCGTGCGCGACATGCTCGTCTCCATGGAAATGGCCGAGGAGCTCGGCGACGACCAGGAGACGGAGGACTCCGAGGACAACGAAGAGGACGAGCAGCAGGGCGAAGAGCAGAGCGAGGAAGGCGGCGAGGACGATTCCGGCTCGGAGCAGTCGCAGTCGGAGGACGCCGAAGCTTCGGCCGATGAGGAGGAGTCCGCCGAGACGGAAGCGACGGACGCCACATCCGACGACCTCTCCGACGAGGACGATTCCGACGCCGAGACGCCTGGCGAGGCACGCCGCAACGACAATCCGTTCCTCAACCTGCCGAAGGAGATCGACTACAAGGTCTTCACCACCGCCTTCGACGAGACGGTCGGCGCCGAGGACCTGTGCGAGGAAGAGGAGCTCGACCGGCTGCGAGCCTTTCTCGACAAGCAGCTCGCCAATCTCTCCGGCGTCGTCGGGCGCCTGGCCAACCGGCTGCAGCGCCGCCTGATGGCGCAGCAGAACCGCTCCTGGGATTTCGACCTGGAGGAGGGCTATCTCGATCCGGCGCGGCTGGTCCGTGTCGTCATCGATCCGATGCAGCCGCTCTCCTTCAAACAGGAGCGCGACACCAAGTTCCGCGACACGGTGGTGTCGCTGGTGCTCGACAATTCGGGCTCGATGCGCGGTCGACCGATCACGGTGGCCGCGACCTGCGCCGACATTCTGGCGCGCACGCTGGAGCGCTGCGGCGTTTCGGTGGAAATCCTCGGCTTCACCACCCGCGCCTGGAAGGGCGGGCAGGCACGCGAGAAATGGCTGAAGGACGGCAAGCCGCCGAATCCCGGCCGGCTCAACGATCTGCGCCACATCATCTACAAGTCCGCCGACCATCCGTGGCGGCGCGCGCGCCGCAATCTCGGCCTGATGATGCGCGAGGGCCTGCTCAAGGAGAACATCGACGGCGAGGCGCTGCTGTGGGCGCACAACCGGCTGATCGGCCGGCCGGAGCAGCGCAAGATCCTGATGATGATCTCGGACGGCGCGCCGGTCGACGATTCCACCTTGTCGGTCAATCCCGGCAACTATCTGGAGCGCCACCTGCGCGCGGTGATCGACCTCATCGAGACGCGCTCGCCGGTCGAATTGCTCGCCATCGGCATCGGCCACGACGTGACCCGCTACTACCGGCGCGCCGTCACCATCGTCGATGCCGAGGAACTGGCGGGCGCCATGACCGAGCAACTGGCCTCGCTGTTCGACGAGGAGAGTGCGCGCGACATGCGCCGCGGCGGCTTGCGGCGCGCCGGATGATCTTTTCGCGAGGCGGGATCCGGCGGACGGTTTTCGCCTGCACGCTGATCTGCGCGGTGGTTTCGCCGGCGATTGCGGCCCAGCGAGCTCCGGTCGAGGCGATAGGGATTTCGGCGCGACCGATCACCGAGTTCCGCGTCGGCCGCGACCAGAAACAGTTCGGGCCGCTCGAGTTCGTCGGCGGGCTGGAGATGACCTCGCCGTCGCGCGATTTCGGCGCGCTGTCGGCGCTTCGCTTTCTCAAGCCCGGCAGCGATTTCATCGGCGTCGCCGACACCGGCTTCTGGTTCTTCGGCACCATCACCCATGATGCCGACAAGCGCCCGTCGGGCGTGTCGAATTTCCGCATGCAGCAGATGGTCGACGCCTCTGGCCAGCCGATCGACGAGAAATGGGAGGTCGACGCCGAAGGCCTCGCCGTCAAGGACGGCATCGCCACGGTCGGTTTCGAGCGCGAGCAGCGCGTCGTCCAGTTCAAGATCGAGCCGGACAATATGAAGGCGCCGTTCAAGACGCTCGACTATCTGGTTCCGGCCAGGGAGCTGCGCCAGAACCGCGGCTTCGAGACGGTCACGCATGCCAATCCTTACGGCCAGCATCAGGGTGGCCTGGTCGTGGTGTCGGAAAAGAGCCTCGACAAGGCCGGCAACATCTATGCGGCAATCATCGAGGGACCGAAGAAGGGCGTCTTCACCGTCAAGCGCAAGGGCGATTTCGACATCACCGACGGCGCCTTCCTGCCGGATGGCGACCTGCTTCTACTCGAACGCAGTTTCTCGATGGCGCGCGGGATGAAGATGCGGCTGAGGCGCATTTACGGCGAAAGCGTCGAGCGGGACGCGGTCGCCGACGGCCCGGTGCTGTTGGAAGCCGACATGGGCTACCAGATCGACAATATGGAAGGGCTCGACGTCTGGACCCGCGCCGACGGCGCGCTGATGGTGTCGCTGGTGTCGGACGACAACCACTCGATCCTGCAGCGGAACCTTTATCTGGAATTCATCCTGCATCAGGACTGAACAGCGCTCAGTTTCCGTTTCAGGCAGTACCTGAAATCATCAGCGGACCTTGTAGATCTCGACCGGCTTGTTCGCCGTCGTGCTGTCCAATTCCAGCCAGTCGGGGACGTCTCGCTTCAGCAGCCGCGCGGCGAGGCCCGTGGGAGCCTCGACGGCGAGCGACAGCTCTTCCGAATTGCCGCGGCATATGGCGACCAGCCCGACATGTTCACGTTGGACGACGGCGAGGGCCGCGTCCGGCGTTCCCATGAAGGCGTCAAGCATGGCGAGGTTGCCGGCGACATTGCGATGATAGGGGCCGGCCAATGCCCGGTGGCCGGTAAACATCACTATGGCGGAGCCGAGATTGGAAGACGCAAGTACCGTCGTCGCCGGCATGGCGGCAAGATCGCTGAAGTCTTCGGCCTTACCGCAGGTCAGCGCATGATCCGCGTCGGAATTGATGCCCGTGGGCGCCCTCTGGACCACGGACTGCGCCGCGACAGCGACGCCGGCCCAGGTCGCGTTGAGCGACACCAGCCATGCCGCCGCGATGCGGGTGGAGACGCGCCATGACTGGGCGGCGGCGTTTGCCTGCAGGCGAATCCCGGCGATCCAGGTCGAGAGCGGCAGCACCGCGAAGGCGACCGAGAAGGTCGAGCCGCGCACCTGCCAGAGGCTGACGACGAAAGCGACGATCAGCGATGCGGCGGCAAGGACTTCCTCACGGCGCAGGCGGCGGCCGCGCAGCTGAAGGCCGATCAAGAGGATCGCGATGAACGGCGTCACATAGCGCGCCGCCATCAGCTTCGGCTGATTGACGGCGACGCTGAGGAAGGGCTGCGCTTCGACGACGTCGTTCAGCCAATAGGTGCGGACGCGCTCGTCCATGCCGGCATAGGGCGATGCCAGGCATTGCGGGAAGAAGACGATCGCAACGGCCGCGACCGCCAACGCCAAAGCCGACATCCAGACAAACCGCTTCCTGGCCGTCGACGGTCCGGACAGGCCGGCAATCGCCGCCAGGCCGAAGCCGGACAGCGCCGCTATGACAAATTGGAAGGCCGAGAAGGCATCGCACTGGGCTACGCCCCAGGCCGATGGCGGTATGGTGGCGACAACGACGACCGAGGCCATTGCGGCAAATCCGATGCCGAAGCCGCGCGCGGTCTGGCGCTCCCGTTCGTCAAGGATGAAGAGCACGGCGGCACAGGCGCCAAGCGTGGCCACATAAAGCGCGGTCTCCATGCCGACGGCAAGGGTGAGGCCAGCGCACAGGCCGGACAGGAGGGCCGCGGGCCGCCAGAAGGGAGCCTCCATCAAAAGGTAAAGGCTGGCCGCCGTCAAAAGGAGCTGGACATTGTGGTGGTCGAGGGTGCCGGGGTTGAAAATGCCGAGAAAGAACAGCGCCGCGGTCGCCAGCACCACCGATGGCATCGCTACGTCCGCGCCGGCGAAACGCCGCGAGGCACGCAGGATGACGAATATGGTCAGTCCATAAAGCGAGAGCGGCCAGATGATCTGCGCGGCTCTTTCAGCGGCTGCCGTGCTGGTGCCCAGCGCCTGGAAGGCAAGGATGATCAGCGCGATCGGCGTGTCGACCAGCCGCGACCAGTGCATGACGAAGCCGCCCGCGAGGCCCATCCGGTACTGGTGAAGATCGAACCAGCTCTGCCCCGCCAAAAGGTCGCGAACCTCGACCAGCCTCAGCATGCTGTCGTTGTCGGCGCCAAGGTCCGCGATCGTCGGGAAGCCGGAGACCGCATTGATCGCCAACACGACCAGCATCGCGCAGAGCGCGAGCAGGAGATCATGTTTCCAACCGGTGCCCTGGATGGCCATGCCGTCGCGATGTCCTGGATCGTTTTCGTGATCCTGCATCATCGGCCGTAACAAAGCGTAAAGGCGTTGGCGATGGCCGGCGCTAACGCGCGTCGCGTTGGAACGGATTCAAGCGATGCGCTCTGTCTCTGTTTTGATGCGTGTCGTTCTCCCAAACCGCTGTGCACTTTTGGGCGACCCGCATTGGGGGATCAGCGTTCGTTGGCCGCGATCCAGATCACGTGGCGGGCACCGCGCTTGCCGTTGGCGCGCGTGTTGATCTCCTCGACCACGAAGCTGGCCTGCTTCAGCCGCCGCGTGAAGCCGCTGTCCGGTCCCTGCGACCAGACCGCCAGCACGCCGCCGGGTCTCAACGCGGCGCGCGCGGCTGCGAGGCCGGCCGCGCTATAGAGCGAGTCATTGCCCTTGTAGACGATACCTTCGGGACCATTGTCGACGTCGAGCAGGATGGCGTCCCAAGCGGCTGCGTCCGTCTTTATCAGTTGACCGACGTCAGCCTCGCGAATGGTGACGCGGGGATCGTCGAGGCAGCCGTCGAAAATCCCGGCCATCGGGCCGCGTGCCCAGGCGACGACTTCGGGGACAAGTTCTGCGACGGTGACGGCCGCGTCTCCATCAAGCGCCGCGAGAGCGGCGCGCAAGGTGAAGCCCATGCCGAGCCCACCGATGAGGAGTCTTGGCTGCTTGCGGCCAGCGATCCGTTCGCAGGAAAGTCTGGCGAGCGCCTCCTCGGAGCCGCTCAGGCGGCTGTTCATCAGCTCGTTGGTGCCCAGCATGATCGAGAATTCATTGCCGCGCCGTTTCAGGCGAAGCTCCTGAGCGCCATCGGGCGTGCGGGCTGAAGCAAGCTGAACCCAGGGGATCACGGTTTCGAGCCTATTCCATCCCGATGGAATCGGGATGGGGCTCGATCTGCCAGTCCGAGCATGATCTTTTCCAAAAACCGGATTCCACTTTTGGGATCATGCTTTTAGACCGCGACTGCCGGCTGGCTCCAGCGGGCGGCGAGCAGCCGGTAGGGGATCAGCGCCACCACCGCGATGATCAGCTTGACCGACAGGTCGCCCAGTGCCCAGGAGACCCAGCGCATCGTCTCGACCGGCAGCACGCCCATCAGCGGCGCCGTCTCCAGCGCGAAGCTGTCGTTCGGCCCGATAAAGGCGAAGGCGGCGGAGAAGGCGACGCCGAAGAAAACGACGGTATCGAAGATAGAACCGGCCAGGGTGCCGACGATCGGCGCACGCCACCAGCTCTGCCGGCGCAGCCGGTTGAACACGGTCACGTCGAGCAGTTGCGCGGTGAGGAAAGCGGCGCCGGAAGCTGCCGCGATGCGCACCAGCCGGTCGGCGGCGGTCTCGAATTCGATCAGGCCGTGACGGAACAGGAAGGGCGGAACGAGGATCGAGCAGGTCACCGCCGTCATGAAGCCGACGAACACCACCTTGCGCGCCACGGCGGGACCGTAGCGGCGGTTGGCAAGGTCGGTGACTAGGAAGGAGAAGGGATAGGTGAAGGCGCCCCAGGTGAGCAGGTCGGCCAGCGACAGGCCGCCGATCTGACCTTGCATAGGGAACTGGACGAGGATGTTCGACGCCACGACGACAAGCGCCATGGCGGCCACGAAGGGCAGGTATCGTGTGAGGAAGTTCATTTTTTTATCCTGGGTAATGGAACCAGCTGAGCGTCCGAGCGGACGCTCGCTCTGTTTGAGAACCGGATTGATCGAAGGCCGCGTCGCGGCCTTCGGTCCGGTGCTCGAGGCGGTCGCCCCGCCCCCAAAAGGCGCGTCAGGCGGCCGACTGCTCGGCCAGCTTCTTGGCGATCTGCTTCTTCAATAGGCGGGCGCGCTGCGACAGTTCCTTGGCGTCGGCCTTGGCCAGGAACGCGTCGAGACCGCCGCGATGCTCGACCGAACGCAGCGCGTTGGCCGAAATGCGCAGGCGCACGTTCTGGTTCAGCACTTCGGAAATCAGCGTCACATTGACCAGGTTCGGCAGGAAGCGACGCTTGGTCTTGTTGTTGGCATGGCTCACATTGTTGCCGGTCTGGACTGCCTTGGCAGTGAGCTCGCAGGTACGGGACATCTTGTCTAACCTTCAGTTCTAGACCTGCCAAACCATTCTGCCCGCGCCAGGCGGCGCGCGGTCTCGGTCAGGCGGCCTTTGGAAAAGTTGGCGTTCCATAGTTGCATTTCGCCACTACGTCAAGCTCCGGCACGTGCGCTGCGACATGGCGCGCTCCATATAAAGGTCGGATTTCGCCCTATATGCCCTTCGCGAAGGGATTGCCAGGCTGGAACCATTGCATTTCCGGCCAGTATCAAGGACTCGCCGCCCGCCATGCTTCGACCATCCTACGCCCTTGCCGCGCTGCTTGCCGTCGCCGTGCCGTCGACAGGCGTCGCCGCGGCCGCGCCGCAAGCCTTCAAAGGCGAATATACCGTCTCCTTCCTCGGCCTTTCGGTCGCCAGGGCGACGTTTTCGAGCCGTTACGACGGCGACACCTATGCCATCAACGGCACGGTCTCAGCCGCCGGCATCGCCAAGCTGTTCGACGACACGAAAGGCACGATTTCGTCCAAAGGCACGATTTCGGGCCAGCAGATGCGGCCGCAGGCCTTCAGGGCCGATTACACTTCCGGCAAGAAGGCCTCGGCGGTCGACATACGCTTCGCCAATGGCGGGGTCGCTTCGACGAAGGTCGTCCCGGAGCCAGGCAAGCGCGATCCGAAGAGCTGGGTGCCGGTCGGCGACGGCGATCTGAAATCGGTGCTCGATCCGATGGCGGCGACCGTCATCCACGCCGACAGCCTGGACAAGGTCTGCGGGCGGACCGTCAAGTTCTACGATGGCGAGATGCGCGCCAACCTGTCGCTGACCTACGCCTCGAAAGGCTCGATCTCGGTGCCCGGCTACAAGGGCGACACCGTCACCTGCAAGATGGGCTTCGAGCCGGTGGCGGGCTACCGCAAGGGGCGCAAGGCGCTGGAGTTCCTCAAGAACAAGAGCCGCATGATGGTGACATTTGCACCGCTCGGCCAATCCGGCGTATATGCGCCGATCCGCGCCACGGTCGGGACCCAGATCGGTCCGCTGACCATCAGCGCGAGACGGTTCGAAGCCGTCGAGTAAGTTTGTTTTACGCAATTCCTGACGGGAAAGTCGCAGCACGCTTTCCTGGAATTGCTCTTTGTTTTGCGCAATTCCGAACGGAAAACCGTTACACACTTTTCCTGGAATTGCTTTAGAGGCGCCCCTGCGCGCCGCCGGGGGGAATTCATGGGGCGCGCAACACTGATCGGCTTCTCGGCGGTTGCCATGTGGGCGCTGCTCGCATTGCTCACCAACGCCTCCGGGCAGGTGCCGCCATTCCTTTTGTCGGCCATCACCTTCGCCATCGGCACCTGCGTCGGGCTTGCCGCCAGGCTGGTCATGCCTGCTCCCGACAAGAGCCGGAAGATTCCGCCGCAGGTGTGGCTGATCGGGATTGCCGGCCTGTTCGGCTACCATTTCTTCTACTTCACGGCGCTGCGCAACGCGCCGGCGGTCGAGGCAAGTCTGATCGCCTATCTGTGGCCGCTCTTGATCGTGCTCGGCTCGGCGCTGATGCCGGGCGAGCGGCTGGCCTGGAACCATGTCGTCGGCGCGCTGCTCGGCCTTGCCGGCACTTTCCTCATCGTCACCAAGGGCGGCGGACTCGCCTTCGACGCGCGCTACGCCTTCGGCTATGCGATGGCGGGCGTCTGCGCGCTTTTGTGGTCGTCCTACTCGCTCTTGTCGCGGCGCTTCCCATCGGTGCCGACCTCGATCGTCACCTGGTTCTGCGCCGCGACGTCGGTGCTCTCGTTCGTCTGCCACCTGTTGCTCGAAAAGACCGTGCTGCCGGACGGTCCGGGCCAGTGGCTGGCGGTCGTCGGGCTCGGCCTGATGCCGGTCGGCGCCGCCTTCTACGCCTGGGACATTGGCGTCAAGCGCGGCAACATCCAGGTGCTGGGGGCGGCAAGCTATGCCGCGCCGCTTTTATCGACGCTGGTGCTGATCGCCGCGGGCGTGGCCGAGCCGTCATTGCGCATCCTCGCGGCCTGCGTGCTCATAACCGGCGGGGCGGCGCTCGCCGCGAAGTCGCTCTTGCTGCGCAAGCCGGCGACCGGCGGAGCAAGCGCATGATGCCGTTTCCGGGCGGCATCGACGCCAATCCGAATGCGACGCTTCTGTTCTCGGTCGCCGCCGCCGCGATCTATGCCCTGGCGCTCGAACTGTCGCCCCGCATCGCCCGTTCCGCCGCCAAGACTCTGGCCGTAGGCTTGCTGGCGGCGCTCGCCGTCATGCAGGGCGGTCCGCTGCTGCTCGTCGCGGCGCTGGCGCTCAGCTCGGTCGGCGACGCGTTCCTGTCGCGCGACGGCGAGAAGGCCTTCCTTGGCGGGCTGGCGAGCTTCCTCGTCGCGCATGTCGCCTACGTCGCCCTGTTCCTGGAGGTGGGTGGCGGGATCGGACTGCTCAGCACGGAACCGTGGCGCGGCGCGGTCGCGCTGGCGATGGCTGTGTTCGTCGTCGTGATGCTCGCCACGCTGTGGCGCCGCGTCGGCCCACCCTTGCGTATCTCGATCGCCGTCTATGTCGCGGCGATCCTTGCCATGGGCATTGCGGCGCTCACCACGAGCTATCCCTGGGTCGTTGCCGGCGCGGTGCTGTTCATGGCCTCGGACGGGCTGCTGGCGGCGGAGCGCTTCCTGCTTGCCGCGATCTCGCCGCATCGCGTCTGGATGCGCTACGCGGTCTGGGTGCTTTATTATGCAGCCCAGCTGGCGATCACGCTTGGTTTTCTCTTGAGTTAAGCGGTTTTCGGCTGCCAGCCGGGCTCGGCCAACTCGAAGGCGGCGAAGTCGAAGCCAGGCGCCACCGTGCAGCCGACCAGCGTCCATTCGCCGAGGCTGCGCGCCGACTGCCACCAGCCGGCCGGCACGACGATCTGCGGCCGCTCGCCCGCGGCAAGGGCTGTGCCCAGCACCTGTTCGATGACGGCGCCGGCGCCTTCCTCGTGCATGGCGAGCGCCAGCGGCGCGCCGGCATAGAAATGCCAGACCTCAGCCGCGTCCTTCACCCGGTGCCAGGCCGAAAGCTGGCACTGCTCCAAAAGGAAATAGATCGCGGTCGAATGGCCGCGCGGGCCTCCCGAGCCGTCGCGAAAAGTCTCGGCATACCAGCCGCCTTCGGGATGCGGCTGGAGACCCAGCGTTGCGATGATTTCAGCGGCGCCGGTCACGCAGGGAAATCTCTATTCTGATGCATGTCGTTGTCCCAAAACCGCTGCACACTTTTGGGCGACATGCATCAGAAATGGTCCTTGCGCTTGCGGACCTCGGCGAACACCTCTGCGTCGCTCGCTCTCTCCATGCCGAGATGCTTGCGGATCACCGGGTCGTGCCAGCGCAGGAACGGGTTCGTCGACAATTCCTCGCCGATCGTCGTCGGCAGGGTCGGCTTGTTGTCGGCGCGCAGCGCCTCGATCCTGGCGGCGCGCTCCTTCAAGGCCGAATTCGTGGGGTCGACGGTCAGCGCGAAACGGGCGTTGGCTAAAGTATATTCGTGGCCGCAATAGATCACCGTCTCGGCAGGGAGAGCAGCGAGCTTCTTCAGCGATTCGTACATCACGGGCGGCTTGCACTCGAAGATCCGGCCACAGCCCAACGCGAACAGCGTGTCGGCGGTGAAGGCCAATTTCGAGGCCGGCAGATGGTAGGAGACGTGGCCCGCGGTGTGGCCGGGCGTTTCGATGACGTCGATCCTTTCCTCGCCAAGGCGGATGACGGAGCCTTGCTTGACGGTCTCGTCGATGCCTGGGATCTTTGCCTTTTCCGCCTCCGGCCCGACGATGGTGAGCTTGAAGCGCTCCTTCAGCGCCAGATTGGCTTCGACGTGGTCGCCATGATGATGCGTGGTCAGGATCATGGTCGGCGTCCAGCCGGTGCGCTTGACCGCGGCCAGGATCGGAGCTTCCTCCGGAGCGTCGATGATCGCCGTCTGGCCGCTTTCGGGGTCATGGACCAGCACGCCGAAATTGTCGGTGCGGCACATGAACTGTTCGATTTCGACCGGCATCTCGTCGCTCTCCGTTATCGCCGCAGACATAGGGCGGTCAGCCGCCGATGTCATCCGCCTTTGTTGAACTCGGCATTTATCGCGGCTACCGTCCGGCGCATGCATTCGGATATCGTCGACCTCCGCTCCTTCTATTCGACCACGCTCGGCCGCCTGGCCGAACGCGCGATCACCATGGCGCTGTCGTCGATATGGGCAACCGTCCCGAACGAGCGTCTGGTCGGCCTCGGCTATACGCTGCCCTGGCTGGAACGGTTCGGCACCGATGCCGAGCGGGTCTTTGCCTTCATGCCGGCGACGCAGGGGGCGGTGGTGTGGCCCGCGACCGGTCCGACGGCGACGGCGCTGGTCTTCGACGAGGAACTGCCGCTGGTCGATTCCTGCATCGACCGCATGCTGCTCGTGCATTCGCTCGAACATGTCGAAAATCCGCGCGAGACGCTGAACGAGATCTGGCGCGTGCTGTCGCCGGCAGGCAGAGTTGTCATCGTCGTGCCCAACCGGCGCGGCGTCTGGGCGCGCTTCGAGCACACGCCCTTCGGCAACGGCCGGCCGTTCTCGCGCGGGCAGCTCACCGAACTGCTGCGCGAGGCCAATTTCACGCCCGCCGCATGGTCGGACGCGCTGTTCTTCCCGCCGTCGCCGCGACGCTTCATGATGCAGTTCCACAACGTGCTGGAGCGGGCCGGCCGGCGCCTCTGGCCAATCTTTTCCGGCGTCATCGTCGTCGAGGCGCAGAAGCGGCTCTACCAGGGCGTGCCCGTCGCGCAGCGTGCGTCACGCAGGGTCTTCGTGCCGGTGTTCTCGCCGCAGGGCGCGACAACGCTCGGGCGCCAGGCCGCCAGCTCGGTGCCACCGGGCAGGCGGATGACGCGTTCGTGATCGGGGACAAGCCTTGCGCCGCATGGCGATCGTCACCCTATCTCAGGGGCGGGTTCGGGGCGCGGCACCACCGCCGATGATCGCTCCCGGCAGCAGGGATTTCGCATATGGATGACACGCCCAGTATCGAGCAGGCCGCGTTCTCGGTCGAGTCGAGCAGCCTCTCAGACCAGGTGGCGACGATCAGGCTGGCGCTGAAGACGTCGCCGGTGCGCAGGCAGCTTCTGTGGGTCTTGATCGGTATTGTCGGCGTCATCGTCGCGACCTCGATCGGGCAGGTGCTGCTCAACCGCTGGAACCAGCCGTTTTACGACGCTCTGGCACGGCGCGACCTGCAGGGGTTCCTGCACCAGCTGATGGTGTTTGCCGTGATCGCCGGCAGCCTGCTGGTGCTCAATATCGGCCAGACCTGGCTCAACCAGACGATCCGGCTGAAGCTGCGCGAGGCGCTGACGCTGGACCTCATCGATGAATGGATGCGGCCGGCGCGCGCCTTCCGGCTCACCCATGCCGGCGCCATCGGCGTCAACCCCGACCAGCGCATGCAGCAGGACGCCGGCCATCTTTCCGACCTGTCGACCGATCTCGGTGTCGGCCTGCTGCAATCCTTCATCCTGCTTGTGTCCTTCATCGGTGTGCTGTGGGAGCTCTCTTCCGGCTTCGTCTTCCATGTCGGCGGCTATTCGCTGACGATACCCGGCTACATGGTCTGGGCGGCGATCCTCTACGCCGGCATCGCCTCCTGGCTGAGCTGGCTCGTGGGCCGACCGCTGATCCACTTCAACAGCGATCGCTATACGCGCGAGGCGGAGCTGCGCTCCTCCATGGTCCGCGTCAACGAGAATGTCGACGCCATCGCGCTCGCCCATGGCGAGGCGGACGCCAGGCGGCAGCTGGAGTTCGACCTCGGCAGCGTGCTCGGCGCCATGCGGCGCATCTACAGCGCCCAGATCAACCTGTCCTGGGTCACCGATGCCTATGGCTGGATCACCGTGGTGGCGCCGATCCTTGTCGCGGCGCCGGTCTATTTCGCCGGCGACATAAGCTTCGGCGGATTGATGATGGCGGTCGGTGCCTTCAACCAGGTGAATTCCTCGCTGCGCTGGTTCATCAACAACATCGGCGCCATCGCCGATTGGCGGGCAACGCTGATGCGCGTCGCCGACTTCCGGATCGCGCTTGGCGAAACCGACATCCTGCATGCCAAGGAAAGGCGTATCGAGTTGAGCGAGAACGCGAATGGCACGCTGACATTCGAAAAGCTCGAAGTCGCATCGCCCGACGGGTGCACGAGGCTTGCCGAGACGGATGTCGAGATAAAGGCCGGCGAGCGCGTCATGATCACCGGCGATCCGCGTGCCGGCAAGACGCTGTTCTTCCGCGCCATCGCCGGCCTCTGGCCGTGGGGAGGCGGGCGCATCGGCATGCCGGCCGGGGAGAAGCCGTTCTTCCTGCCGCGCATGCCTTATTTCCCGCTCGGGACGCTGCGCGACGTGCTCAACCATACCGAAGGCGGTAAAATCGAGGACGCCGAGATTTCCGCGGTGCTCGGCGAAGTCGGGCTGGAGCGCCTGTCGTCCCAGCTCGACCGCTCGGCGCGCTGGGAGCATGAGCTGGCCGACGACGAACAGCGGCTGCTCGCCGTTGCCCGGCTGGCGCTGCGAAAGCCGAAATGGGTGATCATCGACGAAGCGCTGGACACCTTCGACGGCGCCACGCTACGGCGCGTGCTGGCGATGCTGCAGGCCAGGCTGCCGGACGCCGCCATCCTCAATATCGGGCGCGGCCTGCACAACATCCAGTTCTTCCCGCGCGCGCTCACCATCGTCAAGGACAGCGGCCGATCGGCGCTCAAGCCGGCCCGCCTCCGCGCCGGGGCGATCGAACCGCCACCGCGTGCGGTGCGCGCCAAGAAATAGCTTTATTTCGCCGCGATCGCCGGGAAGAATCCCAGCCTAAAGCGCGTCGCGCTGAAACGGATTCAGGCGACGCGCTTTAAGTCTTTGTCTTGATGCATGTCGTTCGCCAAAACCGCTGCGCACTTTTGGGCGACATGCATCGGTCGGAGCCTGCCATGCTCAAGCTGCTCAGCCTGCTTGCATGCCTTGCCTGCGCCGAGGCAGCGCCAATGCCTGCAATCGGCGACGGCACCCCTGTCGATGTCGAACTCGTGCTGGCCGTCGACATCTCGCAATCGATGGACGAAGGGGAGTTCGCCCTGCAGCGTGCCGGCTATGTCGAGGCGCTGCGCCATCGCGACTTCATCAGCGCTGTGCGCTCGGGCCGGAAAGGCCGCATCGCGCTCGCCTATTTCGAATGGGCGGGGGTCGTGCGCGACGACGGCGTGATTGCCTGGCAGATCATCGACGGCGCGGACAGCGCCAACGCCTTTGCCGACAAGATCGCCGGCCGGCCGTTCCGGAGCTTTCGCGGCACGTCGATCTCGGGCGCTCTCGGCTTCGGTGCGGGGCTTTTGGAGAAAAACGGCTTTTCGGCGCCGCGCCGGGTCATCGACATATCGGGGGACGGGCCGAACAATGCCGGACTGCCTGTCGCCATGACCCGCGACGCCGCTTTGGCCGAGGGCATAATCATCAACGGCCTGCCGATCCTGATCAGTCCGTCGCCGAGCGTCAGCCGCCTCGACCGCTACTATGCCGACTGCGTCACCGGCGGTCCCGGCTCGTTCGTACTGCCGATCTATGCGGCGTCCGAATTCTCGACGGCGATCCGCCGCAAGCTGATCCAGGAGGTGAGCGGCATCGATGATGCCAGAAGGATTCGCGTCGATGTGCAGGCGCCAACCGATTGCCTGCTCGGCGAGCGGCTGCGGCAACGGTTTTCCGATCCGTATTTTCCCGAGCTGGATCGGTGAGGTGCCTGTCTTGCGGTGTTTCGGCTGGAACGCCGCTCCGTGCGCTTAATCAGACCGCCCGGGCGCCGTATTTGGCGCGGAACTCGTCATAACAGTCACGACGCCAGCGGCGGCCGACGACGTAACCGCGCAGCAATTCGGGCAGCGAGTAGCCGAGCGCCTTGGACGACCGGTTGGCGAGATAGCCGGAAAAAGCCTGCGGCAGCCTGCCCTTCAGTATATCGGCGATAATCTGCCGGGCGATCATATAGGGCGGAACGTCGGGATAGCGGTCGGCTATGTAAGGGTGTTTGCCGATCAGGTTGGCATAGGCCTCGACATAGCCGTCGCGACGACCGGAGATCGAATTCTCCGAATTGTACTTCTTCCAGTCGATATCCTCCGACAGCAAGGCACCGCTGCGGCGGGCAAAACGCAGCAGCAATTCGCGGTCCTGCATGCGCGTGATGTCGCTGTCATAGCCGCCGATCGCAAGCAGCGACTCGTGCCGGGCGGTGATCGCCGAGCCGGCAATGAAGATCGTCTGCGAGACCAGGGCGCGCTGCAGCGTGCTCTTGTCGAGCAAGGCCTCGCGGTTGATACACTTGGTGCTGCGCTGGCCTTTCACCGAGACGTAGGAACTGATCAGCACTTCGAGCGACGGGTTCTTGTCGAACCGCGCGAGCGTCCGCTCCAACCGGTCCGGCAGATAGACATCGTCCGAATCAAGGAAGGTCACGATCGGCGCCCGCGCGCGCTCGATGCCCGCGTTGCGCGCGGCATTGGCGCCTCGCCATTTCGCTCCGACATAGATTAGCCTGGGATCGCGAATCTCGGCCAGGGCCAGGGCCGTTCCATCGGTCGAACCGTCGTCGACCACGATGTGCTCGAAGCGGGTAAGTGTCTGGGCAAGAACGCTTTCTACCGCACGAACGACCTGATGGCGCCGATTGTGCGTCGGCGTGATCACGCTAATCAACGGAGCGACTTCGCTCGACATCCGGCTGCCGCTGCCACCGGTCGCGCCCGGCGTTTGATCTAAGGGTCTGATGGCTACCTTCCATTCCCCCCCGGAATCGCAGCCAAGCTACTAAAAAGCGGTCTCCGTGTCACCCAAGCGCAGCGGGAAAGGAGACGGATTCCGGTCGGTTTCCGCGCCATTGCGGTTTGAAGGCAACACCGGCGTCTGTCCGCGGTGAAGTCGAGGTGGTCGAGAACAGCTGGCCGGGCCACCTGATCGTCATCGAATTCCCGGACAGGCAGCATGTGCGCGACTGGTACCGGTCGCCGGCATATCAACAGATCCTCGCGTTGCGCACCGGCAATTCCGAATCCGACGTTATCTTCGTCGACGGCGTCGAGCATCCGCACAAGGCTACCGATGTGCTGGGCTGAATGAGGCGGCGAGAATGCGAACGATTAGCGGCGAGTCCGAGCGATCGTGGCTACAATTGCAGATAGGCTAACTGTGGTCGACATAGTCGGGCAAGGTTTCGATCTCATCGCGTACGAGGCCCGTCGCCAGGCCGAAATGACCGAAAAACGCCAGAGTGTAGAAGGCCAGCCCGACAATCAGCGACAACGGGATTTGCCAGAGCGACATGCCTGTCTGCGGCGCATGGCGTATCACCCGTCGTACCACGCGCCACGAATTGGTCACCCATCGGCTGAACGACTTGGCGATGCGTCGAGAGCGACTGGGGGACTTGATCTCGACGAACTTCCTGTCGGCATCCCTGCCGGTCACCAGTGCGCGCCACAAGAAGAAACGCCAACCCCGCGGGGGATAGTGATAGACGCGTGCGCCGGCATGGACGATTTCGTGACCCTCGCGGCGAAGCTGATGCATAAGCAGCGTGCAGGAAACCTTGAATCCATTGTTCTGCGGGAAGGGATGGCTGGCGATCCAGTCGCGCCGGAAGGCGACGTTGTTGGCGTTGATCGCCCGTTTCGCGGCGAATTTCTCGTCTCCCCGAGCCATAGGGAAGAACCAGATCAGCGCAAAGGTTCGCGAGAAGAAATCGTCGTAGAAAAGGTAGGTATAGCCGTTGACGCAAACGGTCCCGGGTTTCTGAAACGGGCCGAGCAGGATCGACAGCCAGCCCGGTTCCGGAACCGTGTCTGAGTCCATGAAGATCACAATGTCCGTGTCGGTTGCCAGGACTCCGTTGTTCTTGAGTTCGTAATAGCGGCCGCCGGGACAGGCGGCGAAGCGAAGCTCGGCCACCTCTTTCAGCCGTGGTGCTTCCCTATTGATGTGGTCCTGCAGCGACGGGGCGTCCGCGTCGTGCCCGGCGTGCGAGATGACGACTTTCGGGCTTGCGAGACCGGCCGCCGAAACCGAGGCGATTTCATCCGCCAGGATGGTCAGCCCAACGCCGATCTCGTCCCAGTCGATCGACTTGGCATTTTCCATTTCCACGACGACTGAATAAGTCGGGAGATCGCCGACCATCGCTGTTCACCCACCATGTTGCCTGATTGAGGTCAGTATAGCCGTCTCAATTCGCTGTCAAATGACAGAAACAACAATGCAAATATTTGGTGCTCCACCGACATTCGCGGCTGTGCTGCGAGCGAGGAGAACAGATTCGAGCGCTACTACCGCCGCAGCAAGAACACCGCTTGCTGGCCGAAGAAGTTCCAGAACCACCACGGCATCGACAGGCCGATCTTCTGGCCGTTGGCGTCGAGCGCGGTCGCCTTCTCGACCGTCGCGCCGAGCTCTTCGCACAGATTGACGAAGTCGCGGATGGTGCAGAAGTGGATGTTCGGCGTGTCGTACCAGGAATAGGGCAGGTCCTTGGTGACCGGCATCCTGCCCTTGATCAGCAGCGAGAAGCGCACCCGCCAATGGCCGAAATTGGGGAAGGAGACGATGGCGCGGTTGCCGATCCGAAGCAGCTCGTCGAGCACCAGCTTCGGGTTGCGGGTCGCCTGCAGGGTCTGCGACAGCACGACGAAGTCGAAACCCTTGTCGGGATAGAATTCGAGGTCCTTGTCGGCATCGCCCTGGACGACGGAGAGGCCGCGCGCCACGCATTCGTTGACGCCGCGCTGCGACAATTCCAGGCCGCGGCCGTCGACCTGCTTGGTCTCCTGCAGCAGTTCCAAAAGCACGCCATCGCCCGAGCCGACATCGAGCACGCGCGAATGCGACGGGATGAGATCGGTGACGACCTCGAGGTCGACACGCTGGGCGCGGTTGACGCTCATCAGGCAACCTCCGGCCTTATGGCATTTGCAGCCGATGGCGTCGCAGGAATGCGGCTAGAACAAACGAATCGCGACCCGCTCATAGGCTGAGCCCCCTGGCGCGGGCGGCGGAGGCAATGAAGCCGTTGATGGCCGCGAACAGTTCCGGCTCGTCGAGCAGGAAGGCGTCATGGCCGCGATCGGTCTCGATCTCGACGAAGGAGACGGAGGCGCCGGCGGCATTGAGCGCATGCACGATCGAGCGGCTTTCCTCCGTCGGGAACAGCCAGTCGCTTGTGAAGGACACCAGGCAGAAACGCGTCCTGGTTCCGGCGAAGGCATCGGCCAGCCGTCCGCCATGGTCGGCGGCGAGGTCGAAATAGTCCATCGCGCGGGTCAGATAGAGGTAGGAGTTGGCGTCGAAGCGATCGACGAAAGTCATGCCTTGATGGCGCAGGTAGCTTTCGATCTGGAAATCGGCATCGAAGCCGAAGGTGAGCGCCTCGCGGTCCTGCAGGTTGCGGCCGAACTTGCGGTGAAGGGCCGCCTCCGACAGATAGGTGATATGGGCGGCCATGCGGGCCACCGCGAGCCCCTTTTCCGGACGCCGGCCGAAATCGAGATATTTGCCGCCATGCCAGTCCGGATCGGCCATGACGGCCTGCCGTCCGACCTCGTGGAAGGCGATGTTCTGCGAGGAATGGCGGGCGCCGGTGGCGATCGGCAGCGCGCAGAAGACGCGTTCCGAATGGCTGGCGGCCCATTCCAGCACCTGCATGCCCCCCATCGAGCCGCCGATCACGCAAAACAGCTTCTCGATGCCGAAATGGTCGACCAGCATCAGTTGCGCGCGCACCATGTCGCGGATGGTGATGATCGGCAGGTCGAGGCCATAGGGCCGGCCTGTCGCCGGATTGGTCGAGGCCGGGCCGGTGGAGCCGAGACAGCCGCCGACGACGTTGGCGCAGATGACGAAGAAGCGGCTGGTGTCGATGATCTTGCCGGGGCCGATCAGCACCTCCCACCAGCCCGGCTTGCCGGTCACCGGATTGGTGTTGGCGACATGCTGGTCGCCGGTCAGCGCATGGCAGACGAGGATGGCGTTGGAGCGGGCGTCGTTGAGGGTGCCGTAGGTCTGGTAGGCGACCTGGAATGGCGACAGGATCGTGCCGGCATCGAGCTTCAGCGGCTTGTCGGGACCGAACCGCAGCACCGGGCTCGACGGATGGTCGGCCTCGTTGTTGGTCCTTGCAACGCGCTGAGCGGACATTTGCATTCCCCATCCAGTCCGGCCGGCGGCGGACAACAAAAAACCGGCCTGCCTTCGCAAAGCCGGTTACAGGTTGCAAACGGCCCTTTAGCGAATTGTTTAACGTGGCTGCAAGCCGACCGGCCAAATCACCACGGGAAGTCCGGCTGCTCTTCTAGGACCAGCGCCGCGCTTCGTCAACGGGCAGCTACCTGGGATCGGCATGGTGGCGCAAGCACCGGCACTCGACATTCGGGGCCACGGCCTGTATTTCCGCTGCGGCCTCGAAGGCCTTCTCGACGGATTTGTGACATGAAGCAGGATCAGGCACGTCCAACACCTCGCGCGGGCATCATGGACATCGATGCGTACGTGCCGGGCAAGAGCACCGCGCCGGCCGGCGTGACGAAGGTCTATAAGCTGTCGTCCAACGAGAATCCGCTCGGGCCCTCGCCGAAAGCGATCGAGGCCGCGCGGGACGTGGCTGCCAGGCTCGACGTCTATCCGGACGGCAGCGCCCGCCGGCTGCGCGAGGCGATCGCTGAAGTGCACGGCCTCAACCCGGCAAACATCGTTTGCTCCAACGGCTCCGACGAGATCCTGGGGCTCTTGGCACAGACCTATCTTGCGCCGGGAGACGAGGCCGTGTTCACCGAACATGCCTTCATGGTCTACAAGATCTACATCCAGGCGGCCGGCGCGAAGCCGGTGGCAGTCAAGGAAACCGACGAGCGCGCCGACATCGACGCGATCCTCGCCGCCGTCACGCCGGCGACGCGGATCGTCTTCCTTGCCAATCCCAACAATCCGACCGGCACCTACGTGCCTTTCCAGGAAGTGCGCCGGCTGCATGCCGGACTGCCGAAGAACGTGCTTCTGGTGCTCGACGCCGCCTATGCCGAATATGTACGCCGTAACGACTACGAGGCCGGCATCGAGCTGGCGGGCAGTTCCGAGAACGTCGTCATGACGCGCACCTTCTCCAAGCTCGGCCTCGGCGGGGCGCGCGTCGGCTGGATGTACGGGCCGGCGCATATCGTCGATGCCATCAATCGGGTGCGCGGTCCCTTCAACGTCAACGCAACCGCGATCGAGGCGGGCATCGCGGCCATCCGCGACCGCGCCCATGTCGAGCGCAGCGTGGCGCACAACGAGAAATGGCTGGCCTGGGTCAGCGAGCAGGTGACCCTGCTCGGGCTGCGCGTCACGCCCAGCGTCGGCAATTTCGTGCTGATCCATTTTCCCGATGACAAGCGGCATTCGGCGGCGGCGGCGGACGACTATCTGAGCGCACGCGGCTACATCCTGCGTCGCGTCACCGGTTACGGCTTCCCCAATGCGCTGCGTATGAGCATCGGCACCGAAGAGGCCAATCGCGGCGTCGTCGAAGCGCTGACGAATTTCCTGAAAAGCTAGAACACCATGACCTCACCGATGTTCGAGAAAATAGCGCTGGTCGGCATCGGCCTGATCGGCTCGTCGCTCGCCCGCGTCATCCGCCGCGAAGGCCTGGCGCGCCATATCGCCATCGCGACGCGCAGCACATCGACGCTGAGGCGGGCCGAGGAACTCGGTCTCGGCGATTCCTACACGACCGAGGCCAAGGAAGCGGCGCGCGACGCGGATCTCGTTATCGTCTCGGTTCCGGTCGGGTCGTCCGGCGAGGTCGCCGCCGAGATCGCGCCGGCGCTGAAGAAGGGGGCGATCCTGACCGACGTCGGCTCGACCAAGGCTTCGGTGATCGCGCAGATTGAGCCGCATGTGCCGGAGGGCGTGCATTTCATCCCGGGCCATCCGCTGGCGGGCACGGAAAAGTCGGGTCCGGACGCCGGCTTCGCCGATCTCTTCGACAACCGCTGGTGCATCTTCACGCCGCTGCCGGGAACCGATGCCAAGGCTCTGGAGAAGCTCTCCGAATTCTGGCGGCGCTGCGGCTCGAACATCGACACGATGGACCCGCAGCATCACGACATGACCCTTGCGATCGTCTCGCACCTGCCGCACATCATCGCCTACAACATCGTCGGCACCGCCGACGACCTGGAATCGGTGACCAAGACGGAAGTCATCAAATACTCCGCTTCCGGCTTTCGCGACTTCACTCGACTGGCTGCCTCCGACCCGACCATGTGGCGCGATGTGTGCCTGCACAACAAGGACGCGATCCTTGAGATGCTGGCGCGCTTCTCGGAGGATCTTGCCTCGCTGCAGCGGGCGATCCGATGGGGCGACGGCGAGAAGCTGTTCGACCTCTTCACCCGCACACGCGCCATCCGCCGCTCGATCATCGAGGCCGGCCAGGACATCGACGTGCCGGATTTCGGACGTCAGGCGGTCGAACACCCGGTCAAATCGTAGGCGGGTTCCTTAATTTCCCGGCACCGGATTTTGATGCGTCGGCTACGTCTGCATTGGCAGCCTTGGAGATTGGCTGAAGCCTTTCCAACCTCGTCATTCTATGGCGGAGCAAGGAGCGAAGCGACGCAGCGCAGACCATAGAATCCATTCCGTGACTTGGAAGTGCCGCCACGGTGCAGAATTCTACTCCGTTGCACTCCCTGGCGAAGGTAACGGCATGGATTCCAAGGTCTTCGCGACGGAGCTTCGCTCCTGCTCCGCCCTGGAATGACGATCGCGATGGGCGTTTAGGCCAACCTCCAACGCATACCGCCTGCCAACGCAAACGGAGCTGATCGGTCAAATCCCTGTGCAGTGCCACTAGCCCTGGGCCGACGGCGGCCAGTGGGCTGCCATCATCGCCATTGTCTCGGCCTTGTTCGGCGCGCCGAGCCGGCCGCCGAAGCGCAGGCATTTGAGCGCGGCGGCGGCACTGGCAAAGCGCAGCGCCTGCTCGGGCGGCATGGCTTCGGCAAGACCGACGGCAAAGGCGCCGTGGAAGACGTCGCCGGCGGCCAGCGTGTCCACCGCCTTGACCTTCGGCGCCTCGACATGGCGGATGCGGCCGGCTTCTTGGTCGTGCCACCAGGTTCCGGCGGCGCCTCCTGTCACCGCGACAAAGGCGTCGGTGCGCGAAGCGAGGTCGGCGCAGGCGCTTTCCGGGTCGAGCGCATGACCGCAAACGATACGCGCCGCCGGCTCCGAGGCCACGATATGCGAGGCTAAAGGCAAAAGCCGCTCCAGCACCTCGACCGGCGCGGTGTCGGCGTCGAGGATCGCCGGGCGGCCGGCGCCCCGCGCGGCCGTCAAGGCGAGCGCCGCGGCGCCCGGCCAGCGCACGTCCACAAGCACGGCGTCAAAGGCGGAAAGATCGGCAAGCGGCAGCGTCTCGGGATCGGCCTGCGCTTGTCTGTCATAGAACGGCACGATGACGCGCTCGCCATGAGCATCCACCAGGATCGCGGCCAGCGCCGAGCGCGCGCCGGCGACGCGGCGGATCAGGCTGCAATCGACGCCTTCCGCCTCGATCTCGGCGACCAGCCGATCGCCGACCGCATCGTCACCCGCACTCGCCCAAAGCGATACGCTGGCGCCCAGGCGATGCGCGGCGCAGGCGGCGCTCGTCGCCATGCCAGAGGCGATCTGGATGCCGTCGCTGGCGATGAACTTGCCCTGATGCGTGGGCAGCGTGTCGACACGCAGGATCGTGTCGAGGGTGAACGCGCCGACGCTGAGCAGCCTGACGGGTCCCACCATCGCAGCCCTCAATCGACCGGCTTGATCTTGCCCAGCGGGATGAAGCCGAGCGAAGCCTTGCCCTTGACGATCCTGAGCGGCATGGACGGCTCGTTGCCGAGCATGGCCAGGCCGGCAAAACCCTGCTCGATCTCGCTTTTGTGCTCGGGAATGGCGCCGCCGAGGATGGCCGCCACCGCTTTCGGGTCCTTGAGCTTGATCGTCAGATTGGCATCGACCAGGCCGTCCGCGTCGACCGAGATCGGTCCGGACACGGTCACGCGCGCCGTTCCCGACGACAGGTCGAGCTTGGCGATATCGACCGATTGGCCGCGCAGGCTTTTCGGCGGCGCCGCGATCAGCGCGACACCGTTCTTCACCGTCGCCTCGCCGCCGCCGTCCAGCGCCGGCAGCACGCGGCCGCCGATCGCGTTGGCGTTGATCTCGAGATCGCCGACGCTGCCGGTATAGACGACGTCCTGCTCCTTGGGCTCCAACTGCCCGGCCGCGTTTGCCGCGTAGAACAATTCGGCCGGATCGGAATCGTCGGCCGGGTCGGTCTGGCCCGACAGGCCTTCGGCCTGCAGCGAAACGCGCCGCGGCAGGGGCCAGGACAGTTTGACCGTCGCGCTCAGCCTGTCCCAGTCGATCCAAAGCGGCGGCATGCCCGGCACCGAGGTTCGGAGCGGGCCCCGCACATCGGCCACCGGCGACAGAGGCTGTGTGATCCCTGCGACGGCGTTGAAGCTGCCGGTGGAGGCGGCAATGCTCTTGGCGTCATCCTGATAGGCCAGGCTGTCGCAGGAAACGGCGAAGCTCAGCGGATAGCCGCTGACGGTAAGGTTGGCGCAGCCGGCGGCGATGCCTTTGGTACCGAGGTTGGCCACGGCCTGGTCGGCCTCCGTCTTGAGGCGGCCGGCAAGATAGAACCAGCCGGCGCTGTAGATGGCGAACAGCGCGACTATGAACGCGGCAAGCCAGAACAGCCGGCGGCCAGGTTTGCGCGATGGCTCGTCACTTGACGTCATGCTGCGGCTCTCGTTAACCCCTCATGCGGCGAGCGGGCTGTTAATCTCACGCACAACAAGCGGGGACGGAAGAAACACCTTACGGTGCGACGTCGTCACTCGAGCGCGATCAGGCTTGGCGATATGGGCGATTTTTGGGTTTTTGGCTACGGGTCGCTGATCTGGCGGCCGGGATTCGCACATGTCGAGACGCGGCGAGCCCGTCTTTACGGCTATCGCCGGTCGCTTTGTGTCTATTCCTTCGTGCATCGCGGCACACGCGAGCGGCCGGGACTGGTGCTCGGCCTCGACCGCGGCGGCTCCTGCATCGGCCTTGCCTTCCGCGTGCCCGGCGATCTGCGGGACGAAGTGCTTTCCTATCTGCGCGAGCGCGAGCTGGTGACCAACGTCTATCTCGAACGCATGCTCGACGTCCGGCTCGACGGAAACGGGGCGGGAGGGGACCGAACGGTCGAGGCGGTCGCCTACATCGTCGACCGTGCGCATGAGCAATATGCCGGCGGGCTCGACGCCGGCCATGCCGCGGCAGTCGTTCGCGGCGCCGTCGGCCAGTCGGGCAGGAACGAGGATTATGTGCTCAGCACGCTCGAGCACCTGAAGGCGCTCGGCATCCGCGACCATTGGCTGGAACAGGTGGGGCGGCAGGTCGCGCCTTCGTGACGGCCTGGCCCGATCAAAAAGCAAAACCATGCCTTTGACCTCGGCAAGCCACGACCTAGCTTACCGGCAATCCATTCCCGGGCGTCGCGGCCCATCCCAGCATCACGGAGATCAATCTTGCAGAAACGCCGTCTCGGTCGTACCGACCTTTCCATCGCGCCGCTGGTTCTGGGGGGCAACGTCTTCGGCTGGACCGCCGACGAGAAGACCTCCTTCGACCTGCTCGACCGGTTTGCCGAAGCCGGCTTCAATGCCGTCGACACCGCCGATGCCTATTCACGCTGGGCTCCGGGCAACAAGGGGGGCGAATCCGAAACCATCATCGGCAACTGGATGAAAAGCCGCGGCAACCGCGACAGGATCGTCGTCATCACCAAGGTCGGCTCCGATATGGGCCAGGGAAAGAAAGACCTCTCCGCGGCCTATATCGAAAAGGCGGTCGATCAATCGCTGAAGAGGCTGCAGACCGACGTCATCGACCTCTATCTGTCACATTGGCCGGACCCGGCCACGCCTTACGAGGAGACGCTCGGCGCCTATCAACGCCTGCTCGAGAAAGGCAAGATCCGCTATCCGGGCTGCTCCAATCTCGATGCCGGGCAATTGCGCGCTGCTCTCGATGTCGCCAGCCTGCGCAGCCTGCCACGGTACGAGATCCTGCAGCCCGAATACAATTTGTACGACCGTTCCTCGCTGGACGGACCGCTGCTCGACCTCTGCAAGACGGAGGGCCTCGGGGTCATCACCTATTTCAGCCTCGCCAAGGGATTCTTGAGCGGCAAATACCGCGGCAAGGCCGATCTCGGCCAGAGCGAACGCGGCGAAGACGTGGCAGAGTATCTCAACGAGCGCGGCATGCGCATCCTCTCCGCGCTCGATGCCGCGGCTGCGCGCCATTCGGCCAAGCAGGCGGAAGTGGCGCTCGCCTGGATCATGGCGCGGCCGGGCATCACCGCGCCGATCGCAAGTGCCACGACGCCAGCCCAGATGGACAGCCTGATCCGCGCGGCATCGCTCAAGCTTTCCGCCGACGACATCGCAGCGCTGGACCGGGCCAGCGCCTAGGCGTGTAAGGTAGCGCACGATCGTCCAAGACCTTGTTGGAGCCCTGCGATAATTCCTAGCCGCATCGCGGCAGGAATTGAGGTTCGGCATGGCCGCAGGAATTGGCGCGCAGTCCTGGCAGCAATTGCTGGCGCTGGTCATGGCGGCGGCCGTCGTCATGGGCAGTCCCGGTCCGGCGACGATCAGCGTCACCGCCATCGGCGCCGCCTTCGGGCTGCGGCCTTCGCTGGGCTACACTTTGGGCGTCGTGCTTGGAACGACCGTCGTGCTTCTGGTGGTGGCCGCCGGCCTGGTCGGTGTGCTCGCCTCGATGCCGGGGCTGGCGCCGCTGCTGACGGTCGCTTCGGCCGCCTACATCCTCTACCTCGCCTTCAGGATCGCGACGGCGCCGCCTCTTGCGGAAAACGAGAACAAGGCGGCGCGCCCTACTTTTCTCGGCGGCTTGATGCTCGCCGTCGCCAATCCGAAGGCCTATGTGGCGATCGGCGCCGTGTTTGCCGGCGCCTCGGCACAGGCCGATGCGCTCGGCGTGCCAACCAGGCTGCTGGTGCTGGCAGCGATGATCGTTGCCATCCACGCGATCTGGCTTCTCGCCGGCACTGTTTTCGCGCGGTTGCTGCGCAATCCGCTGGCATCGCGGATCATCAACCTCGTCTTTGCGGCGACGCTGGTGCTGACCACCGCGCTCGCGGCACTGCCGTGAGCGGGATCAAGCCTTTGTCGTTGGCGCAGCGCCGAGCTCCGCCAGCCGCTTCACCGCCGTCGGCGGCAGAGGCGGCGGGTTCGGCGCGCGCGCGGCCTCGACGAGCAGCTCGTCGCAGGCGGCCTCCGTCTCGCCGATCAGCCGCTGCATGAATTCCTCCTTGCCGAGACCCGGAGGAATGGGCGGCAGGAAGCGGGCCTTGATGGTTCCGGGATAGCGCATGAATTTGCGGCGCGGCCAGTAGAGGCCGGCGACGTGGGCGACCGGCACCACGGGAACGCCGAGCTGGGTATAAAGCTCGACGATGCCGTATTTGTAGGACGGCTCGGCGCCCGGCGGGCGGCGCGTGCCTTCCGGATAGATGATGAGCTGACGAGGATTGCGCGCCATCTCCTGCCTGGTCGCGACGACGACCGCTTTCAACGCTTTCGAGCGGCTGCCGCGGTCGACCGGGATCATGCGCATCTTCATGATGTACCAGCCGAAGAAGGGGATCCAGGTCAGTTCCCGCTTCAGAATATACAAGGCGTCGTCGAGATAAGGAAAAAAGGCGATCGCGTCCCAGAAGGACTGATGCTTGGGCGCCAGGATGAACGACCCTTCCGGCAGGTTCTCGACGCCCGTGATCTCGCTCCTGGTGCCGGCGATCTTGTCGTAGAGCCACATCGAGGTGCGCGACCAGAATTTCGGCACGAACCAGGCGCGGTGGCGCGGCGACAGGAAATAGAAGGGCGTCCAGAAGATCATCTGGACGACCAGGCTGAGATAGAAGGCAAGGTTGAACGCCAGCGAGCGGATATAGAGCATGCGGGAAAGGGCCCGGTGTGGAGGTGTGCGTTGGTTACACCAAGCGCGGCCAAAAAGAAAACGGCGCCGTGGTCGAACTGCGCCGCTCCTTCAGGCGTGGCGCGGCGAGATCGAGGAAGGCGCGCAGTTTCACCGGCAGCAGGCCCTGGTCGGCATGAACGAGGCGGACCGGCCAGGGCGGCTGCTCGAACGGCTCGAGCGGCGGCACGCCGGCACGGCGCGCCGCAGCGGAAAGACTGCCGGCTTCCACCGTGGCGAACGAGCAGGGGAATGGCATCGAGGCGGTCCATCCATTCTTCCAGAAAATGGAAGCTTAGATTGCAGATATGCGTTCTTCCTCCGGATTTCGGAAGGGGTTAAATACGGTGCTATTTCGTCCGGGGAGCGCCGCCATGAACGCCTTCACCAGCGATGTCGCCTTCACGCCCACGGTCAAGGCCATCCAGTCCCGCAAAGGTTCGCGCGAGTCCTATGCTCGCGTCGAGGAGCGCGGCGGCTGGCGGGCGGCGATCACGCCCGATCTCGCCGCCTTCGTCGAGGCGCAGACCAGCGTGTTCCTGGCGACGGCCAATGGCGGCGGCCAGCCCTATATCCAGCATCGCGGCGGCCCTGCCGGCTTCCTCAAGGCGCTCGACGAGCATACGATCGGCTTTGCCGACTTCTCGGGCAACCGGCAGTTCATCACCCAGGGCAATCTTGCGGACAATGCCCAGGCCTTCCTGTTCCTGATCGACTACATGCTTCGGCAGCGCATCAAGATCTGGGGCCGGGCGCAGGTGATCGAGGACGATCCAGACCTAACGGCAAGGCTGATGCCGGCAAATTACAGGGCGCGATCGGAGCAGGCGATCCTGTTCACCGTCACGGCCTGGGATGCCAATTGTCCGCAGCACATTCCGCAGCGTTTTGAAGCAGCGGATGTGGCCGCGGCGCTTGCCGAGCGCGACCGGCGCATAGCAGACCTCGAGCAAGAAGTTGCGCGCCTGCGTGGAGTTGCGACTAAGGGATGACCTGGCCTGGCTGCTTCTCGTCCTTGGCGACCGAGGCTTCGGCCAGGGTGACGCCCTCGGCGGTCGGGCGAAGCGGAACGATGCCGCGCGCCAGCGCCAGCACATATTTGCTGTATTCGGTGAGCAGCACGCGCAGCGCTTCCGGCTTGGTCAGCCAGCTGCCGTTGCCGAGCTTGGTGTTGACCACCGGATACGGTTCGAGCCGCGCGCCATGCAGCAGCCGGCCCATTTCCAGCAGGCTGCGCGGCATGTGGTAGTTGTTGGTGACGAGGATGATGCTGCCATAGGCGTGGCTTTCCACCCATTTGGCGCTTTCCTCGGCATTGCCGATGGTGTCGAGCGCGGCACGGTCGATGTCGACGCAGCAAGAAAACAGCTGCTTGTCGCCGCCCATCGCCATTTGCAGCTGGCGGCGGCTGGCCGAGGGATGGACGCCGCTTATCAAGAGCCGCTCGCCCTTGCCCGACGCCAGCAGGTCCATGGCTGCGTCGAGCCGCGACTGGCCTCCGGTGAGCACGATGATGGCATCGGCCTTGGCCGGATTGACCGGCGTCGTCATGCTGCTGACCTTGTCGGCAAACCAGCCGAAGCCACCAGCGAAAAGCGCCAGCAGGGCAAGCACGAAGAAACCGCAGATACGAAGCGCAAATCTGAGGCGACCAGACCTCGCAGACCCAGCGCCGCGCGAAAGCGCCGCTGGCATCCGTCCAGCCGTTCCGATCGAGTCCCGCGCGTCCATCATCCTCAGGTTAATCCTGAAAACATCCTATGGTTAACTCCGAAATGCGCCCTTTCATAGATAAGGCGGCGCACTTTGCGTTACGGCAGCTGCTCGGTCCGTGATCGTTTTCCTTCCTGAATATAACGGTTTAGACCGGTTCCGTTTTCGTCCCACGGCGTCTCGTCATGATCAGCCCGAGTCCGGCTGGCGGATGTCGATATCGCTGAGATAGGCGACGACGGTGGCATGCGAGGTCGCCGCCGTGAGCGCGCCGATCACCAGCACCATCAGGCCGACGCCGAGATAGCCGGTGGAGCCGATGGCGAAATTGCCGAACAGCGCGGTCGCCTGGTCGGCCTCCGGCGTCGCCATGTTGCGCGACGACCACCAGGAAAAGACGATGAACACGAGAATAGCGGCGGCACCTCCGGCGGCAGCGCCCTTCATGCCGGTGACGAGGAAATGCCAGCGGAATTCGCGCGCGATGAAGCGGGCCTCGGCACCGACGAAATGCAACACCTCGATGATGTGACCGTTGCCGGCCATGGCGCCGCGCGTGGCGAACACGACCGTCAGCACCGTCGCCGACAATATCAGCGCCAGCACGGCAAAGCCGATCGTCACCGTCGTGTGCGCCATGGCGACCAGCCGGTCGACCCACGTGCGATGGTCGTCGAGCGCCGCGCTCGGCAGTTTGGGCGTGATCGCGGCGCGCATGGCGGCGAAGTCGGGCGGGCTGGCCTCGTCGATGGTGACGACGATGAGCCGCGGCACCGGCAGTTCATCGATATTGAGGCCGGTGCCCAGCCACGGCTCCAGGAGCCGCGCCGTCGCATCGCGGTCGACGATCCTCGTGCCCTTCACGCCGGGGAATTCGCTGGCGATCTGCGAGGCCTGCGCAAGTGCCGCCTCCATGTCGAGGCCCTCGACCGGCTTGATCTGGATCGTCGCCTCGCGCGAGATCTGGTTCTCCCACACCGAGGCAGTGTCGCGCACCAGCGTCACGGCGCCGAAGGTCAGGCAGGACAGGAAGGTCATGATGGCGATGACCAGCACCAGCGCCCGGCCGGCGATGTTCTGCGCCGGCACGATCGGCGCCATCTTGCGCTGGACGCGCCGAACGGTTGCCGTCGTCTCGGCGGCAGCCTCGTCATGCAGGTGGTGGGCCGGAAGATCAGTCATAGACATCCAGCCTTCCGCCGGCGAGAATCATGCGGCGCGCATCGACCTGCTCCATCAGGCCGAGGTCGTGGGTGGCGATCACCACGGCGGTGCCAAGCCGGTTGAGCTCGATGAAGAGCCGCAGCAGGCGGCGCGCCAGCGGCGGATCGACATTGCCGGTCGGCTCGTCGGCAAGCAGGATCTCCGGCTGCTCGATCAGGGCGCGGGCGATCGCTGCGCGCTGCTTCTCGCCGCCGGACAGTACCGGCGGCAGCACATGCATGCGGTCGCCGAGCCCGACCCATTTCAAAAGCTCGGTGACGTCGGTGCGATAGCCTGCCTCCTCGCGCCCGCGCACGCGCAGGGGCAGCGCGACGTTCTCGTAAGTGGTCATGTGATCGAGCAGGCGGAAATCCTGGAACACCACGCCGATGCGGCGCCTGAGCAGCGGCAATTCGCTGCGCGAGATGCGCGAACGGTCCTTGCCGAAAATGGTGATCAGACCGCGCGTCGGCTTCAGCGACATGAAGAGCAGGCGCAGCAAGGTCGTCTTGCCGGCGCCCGAAGGACCGCTCAGGAACTGAAAGGAGCGCTCCGGAATGTGCAGGGAAATGTCGCGGAGGATCTCCGGACCCATGCCATAGCGGAGGCCGACATTTTCGAAGCGGATCACTTTCGGCGACCTGAAACCTTAGGCGGCGTCCTGCCGGCCTGTTCTCTGCCAAGACCATCGGCCGGCATGGTTAATCGTCGGTTAATTTCTGCGCGTTTTAGACGTTTCACAATGGTTCCGGTGGGGAAGCGTTAACCATTTGCGTTTACCCAAAAGCAACGAAGATTGCACTGGGGCCGTAATGGCTGAAGACAGAACCGCGCGCCCTGTTTCCGGCGAAATCATGACCGGCACGCCGGCAAATGCCGCGCCGGAGCGCGTCATGCTCGACGCGCCGGCCGACATCGTCGACGCCGACTATGTGGTGCTGCCGCGTTTCGCCGCCCGTTCCGAGCCGACCGTGGCGCCGCCACCGCCGCAAGCGCCCTCGACGCCATCCGTCGAAGGCATGGGCATGCTGCGCAAACCGGAGGCCGCGCCCACGCGGCCGGTCTCGCGCGGCGGTCCGATCTTCTGGATCGCCGGAGTGGGCGCCGCACTCGTCGCTTTCTGGATCTCGGGCGGGCACGCGCTGGTGCGCCAGAGCCCATTGTGGACGACCGCGCAGCCGGCAAGCGCGCTCAGCATTTCCGGCGTGACGTCACGAATCGATGACTCGGGATTGAAGCCCGTCCTGTTCGTCGACGGCGAGGCAGCCAATGACGGCGCAAGAGCGGAAGCGCTGCCGCCGCTCGAAATCCGCGTCACCGACAAAGCCAGCAACGTCATCCGCTACAGGCTGGGGACATCCAACCGCTCGCTGGCGCCGGGCGAAAGATTCGGCTTTTCCAGCCGCCTCGATGTGCCTAGAAACGGTGTCAGGGCCGTATCGGTCACCTTCGCCGGCTGAGGCGTATTGATATTCAGGTGAGGCCGGCCTGCAAATAGCGGCTTCCTGCGCTTCCGGTGCTCACGTACTGAAACGTACGCTCCGCTCCGGTTCTCGGAAGCCACAATTTTCGGCTCGGCCTGACCTGAATCTCAACCCGTCTATCGACACCGCTGCCGATTTTTTGAAGGAAAAACGATGCCAGTTGTTCGCGGCAAGGAAATCGAGGTCCTGTTTTCGGCTTCGGCGATCGCCCGGCGTAATCTCGAACTCGCCAAGGAGATCGCCGGGCGCGACTATCATGACCTGCTTGTGATCTCGATCCTGAAGGGCTCGTTCGTCTTTGCCGCCGATCTCATCCGCGCCATGCACGATGTCGGCCTGTCGCCCGAGGTCGAGTTCATCTTCATCTCCAGCTATGGCGCCGGCACCACCAGCGGCGAGGTCAGGGTGCTGCGCGATATCGACAACGAGGTCGCCGGACGCGACGTTCTGCTGATCGACGACATCCTCGAATCCGGCAAGACGCTTTCCTTCACACGCGATCTCATGCTGTCGCGCGGCGCCAGGAGCTGCGCCATTGCGGTGCTGCTCGACAAGCGCATGCGCCGTCAGACCACGCTCAACGCCGACTATGTCGGCTTCGACTGCCCCGACTATTTCGTCGTCGGCTACGGCATGGACGTGGCGCATGCTTTCCGCGAACTGCCGTTTGTCGGGGTCGTGAAGGGCGACGCGTAAGGTCGCGCTCCAAAGACCGCACAGACGTTTCGAATTTTCAGAAAACGTCAACGTTTCGGCGGCATCTATCTCGCCATGGCAAAGCTTCTGATCGTCGAGGACGATGAGTCCGTCCGCACCCTCGCCGCCCGCGCGCTGGAGCGCGACGGGCATACTATCGCCATCGCCGCCGACGGCGCGCAGGGGCTGGCGCTGATCCAGCAGAACCGCGGCGGCTACGATCTCGTGGTGTCCGACATCCGCATGCCGGAGATGGACGGCATCGAGATGGCGACGGCGGCAGCGAAACAGTACCCGGCGATGAAGATCATGCTGATGACCGGCTACGCCGACCAGCGAGAGCGCGCCGAGGAACTGAACGGCATCATCCTCGACGTTGTGCAGAAGCCGTTCACGCTGGCAGAGATCCGCGCCCGCGTCGGTCGGGCATTGAGCTGCTTCGCCTGACTGTTTAAACGGCATCGCCGGTCGCGGCGAGCGCAGGCGCTGCGCTGCGCCGGCGTTCGCCGTCGAGCGCGACCAAGCCGGCGCCGATGATCAGCGCCGCGCCAAGCACCGTCGTTGCCCGCGGGACCTCGGCGAAGAACAGGAAGCCCCAGAGCGGCGACCAGAGAATGCCGGTATATTCGAAGGTGGCGACGCGGTTGGCGGGCGCCATCCGATAGGCTTGCGACAGCAAAATCATGCCGGCGGAGGCGACGAAGCCGCAGGCCGCCATCCTGAGGAAGTCCGGCAGCGCCGGCCACACCCACGGCCGCACCAGGAAATCGAGGCTCGGATGGCCCGCATGGGTGATGCCGGCCAGATGAAACATGATGGTGACGGCCACGGCGCCGGTGAGATAGGCGCCGTTCTGGTAGAAGGCCATGACGGTGGAGGATTCGGTGTCGCCGATCCGGCGCGCCATCAGCTGCGAGAAGCCGTAGAGGAACGCCGAGCCGAGCGACAGCAGCGCCGCCCAGTCGAACAACCCGGCGCCCGGACGCAGCATCACGACCACCCCGACCAGGCCGATCAGCACCGTCGTCAGCGTCCGCCAGGCGACGTGCTCGCCGAGATAGGGCCCGGCAAGCGCCATGATGAAGAGCGGCGCCATGAAATAAAGCGCTATGGCGTCGGCCAGCGACAAGGCGGCGATCGCCAGATAGTAGACGGTGTAGGACGAAAACTGGATGAAGGCGCGCAGCGTCAGCATGCCCGCTCGCTTCGACAGCAAGGCCTTCAGGCCGACATCGGCCTGGACGATGACGATCAGAATCGGCAGCGCAACGACGGCGCGAATCGCCATCACTTCCGTCACCGGATAGCCGCCCGAAACCGCCTTCACCAGCGGGTCCTGCAGCGAAAAAACGAGAACGCCCAGGCAGAGGCTCAGAATGCCAAGCACCATCCGGTTCCGCATGTTCGTTCCAGCGAAAAAGAGCCCGCTACCGTTTCGGGCAGCGGGCACGAGTGAGGACTCTTCGAATTGGTCCGCGGCCGATTTCGCGGCCGCATATCCAATGGGAGAGACGACTATCCTGTGGCGTTTGACATGTTGCAAACGAATTGGAATGATATCAGCAATCAAAACTTCTTATGGCGGCACATGAAGCCCACCCTCGACAGCGACCTCCTGCGCACCTTCGTGGTGGTGGCCGAGACGGGCAATTTCACCAAGGCCGCCGAAAAGGCCGGGCGCACCCAGTCGGCCGTTTCCATGCAGATGAAGAGACTGGAGGACATCGTCGGCGACAGCCTGTTCGAGCGCGGCTCGCGCGGGGTGGCGCTGACGCGGCGCGGCGGCGAGCTCATCGGCAACGCCCGCCGGATCGTCTCGCTGCTCGACGAGACGGCGGCGTCGCTGGTGGCGCCGCCGCTCGGCGGCCTGGTGCGCATCGGGATCCCAGCCGAGTACGGACGCTCGATCCTGTCGCGGGCGCTCGGCGAATTCGCCAAGCGCCATCCGCGTGTGGAGGTCACGGTGCGCTACGCCCATTCGGCCTCGCAGGTGAGGTCGCTGGCGGCGGGCGAGCTCGACCTCGCCGTGGTGTTCGAGTGGGAAGGCTTTTCCGGCGGCGAGGTGCTGATGCACGATCCGACGGTATGGGTGACATCGACGCTGCACCACATGCATGAGGAGCGGCCGGTGCCGATCGCGCTCTACAGCCGCGACGGCTGGTGCCGCGACTTCGCGATCAAGTCGCTGCAGCAACGCGGGCTCGACTACCGCGTCGCCTATACCAGCGACACCAATGGCGGCCTGACGCTGGCGGTCACTTCCGGGCTGGCGATCGCGCCGATCTCGCGCAGCAACATCCCAGCAGACTGCCGCGAGCTGACCGCCGCCGACGGCTTCGGCGACATCGATTCCTCCAACGTGGTGCTGCACCGCAATCCGCTTGCGACCGGCGAAGCGATCGACGGCATGGAGAACGCGATCCGTGAGGCCTTCCTGCTGACCAGGCAGGCGCAGGCAACGGCCAACCTTTGATCCGCGACTTTGGCAAGATGCTTTGGTCGGTCCGACCTATTGGCGAATCGCCAGCGCGGCCGGCGGAGCTTCGACAAAATGGCCGTGTGAACTATTTCAGCTCGAGCAGCCGTTCGAGATAGCTGCGCTCGATATCGGGGCTGAGCGCATTGCCGAGGCGCTTGCGGATCGCCTCGAGGATCTGGCGGGCACGCTGCACGTCGATCTCGTCCGGCACCTTGACCGAGTTGCCGTCGTCGGGGCCTTTCGTGGCGCGCGGCCGGCCGAGGGGGTCGCGGTCGGCGTCCTGCTGACGCCCGCCCTGCTCGCTGCCGCCTTGGTCGCCCTGCATGGCCTGCATCTGCTTCATCATGTCCTTGGCGCCACGGCGCAGCGCCTCCAGCGCGCGGCCCTGGTGACCGACCGCCTGGTCGCCTTCGCCTTCGCCCAGCGCCTGCTCGGCGTCGCCCATGGATTTGCCGGCCTCGCCGAAGCCCTCATTGGGCTGCATGCCCATGCCTTCAAGGCCTTTCTTCAGCTTGTCGAGCTCGCTCTGCAGTTGGCCCTGGCCCTCCTGCAGCTGCTTCAGCGCGTCGGAGAATTCCTGCGGCGACATCGGCTTCTGCCGGCCGAGCGGGTCGCGATCGTTGCCGGTGCCTGGCTGCTGCCCTTCCTGCGACTGGCCCTGCTGGCCATCCTCGCCCATCTGCTGATCGCCATTCTGACCGCGCTGGCCACGCTGCATCTGGTCGAGGCGGAAGGTGTCGTTCATCATCTCCTGCTGACGGCGCATGATCTCGCCCAGCTTGTCCATCTGCTGGCGCATCTCGCTGTCCTGCTCGCCGCCTTGCTGCTGGCGGCCGGCCTGCAGGTTGTTCATCATGTCCTGCAGTTCCGACAGAAGCTGCTGGGCTCGGTCGCGGTCACCGGATTTGGCGAGGTTCTCGATCTCGTCCATCATCCGGTTGATGTCGCTCTGGCGCAGTTCCCGGCCGTTCTGCTGCATCTGCGGCGCGTTGGGGTTCTGCTGCGCGCGCTGGGCGAATTCCTGCAGGAACTGGTTCATCGCCTCGCGCAGTTCCTTCATCGCCTTGTTGAGCTCTTCGTCGCTGGCGCCGTTCTTGATGGCGTCCTGCAGCGCCTGCTGCGCCTGGCGCAGCCGCCGCTCGGCGGCCGACAGATTGCCTTCTTCGATGCCGAGCGCGATCTCCCACAGGTAACCCACCTCGTTGCGCAGCTGATCATCGGTCTCGGCGAGCTTCAGCCGGCTCCTCGCGCTCATGATCGCGAGATAGTGCGACATGTTGTCGAACGTATCCTCGGGGCGCAACGTGATCGCGTCCATCAGGTCGAGCACGCGCGGCTTGGCGTTGGTGTCGAGCGCCAGCAGCCGGCGCTGCTCGATCACGGCGCGGGCCAGCGGATTGGAGAAGGGCCGCTCCGGCATCAGCAGCGTCTTGGTTTCGCTGGTGGCGGTATGGCCGGCATCGTCCGTGGCGGTGAGCGCCAGCTTGATGGTGCTGCCGGCCCAGACATGCTCGGTCAGATCCTTGGTCGTCTTGGCCGCGTTCGCCTTGCCGCCGCGGCGCGGCAGCGTCAGCGGCATGTCGGGCGGGCCGTAGAGCGGATGCGCATTGGCCGGCGGCGGATCCGACAGTTCGAAGACGGCCTTGGCGGAGGCCGCGCCATAGTCGTCGTCGATCTGGTAGTTGAGCTCGATGGCGCCGTTGACGGCGCGCTTCGGTTCGCCGACGAAACGGATCGTCGGCGGCTTGTCCGGAATGATGGCGAAGGCCCAGTGGCCGAGATCGTCCTCGCCGGACTTCAGCGTCAGCGTGCCATTGGTGCTCAGCTTGCCGGAGAACTGCCGCACCTTGAGTTGGGCAGCGGCTGGGGGCACCGGTTGGGCGGCGGCGGATGTGCCATCCTTCGGCGCGGCCGGCTCGATGGCGCGGTCATTGCCGTTCGTGTCGGCATAGTTCAGTGTTTCCTCACCGGTTCCGCCGGTGACGCGCAGCGAGACGTCGCTGCCCTGCGGGACGCTGAAAGTCTGCGCGGCCTGATTGACATCGGCGGTCAGGAACAGCGGCGGCTTGCCGGTATAGGCGGGCGGCGTCACCCAGGCATCGATGCGCGGCGGCACGGTATCGCGCACGGCACGCGCGACGAAGCCGTCGCCGATCCTGCCGCCAAAAGGCCCGAAGGAGAAGGCGAAGGCGGTGACGAACAGCAGCCCGACCAGTGCCCGCAGGCCCCAGCGGTCATAATCCGGCACGCTCGTGCGCGGCCTGTCGGCGCCGAGGCTGGAGAGCCGCTCGGCCATGCGCTTCTGGTGTTCGCGCCACAGCGCCTGCGAGAAAAGGCTCTCCGCGCCGCTCGGCCGGTCGGTCTGCACCTGCACGGGGCTGTGCAGCAGCTCGTTCGCGGCTTCGATGCGCCGGTCGACCTCGGCGGCGGAAGGAATGCGGAAGAAGCGCAGCGGATAGAGCGCCGCCAGTGCCGATATGGAGAACAGGATCAGGAGGGCGATCCGCGCCAGATCCGGCAAGCGCTGGAACAGACCCAGCCACGAGACGCTGAGAAACAGGCCGGCGACCACCGCCAGCGGCAGCAGCAACGGCCAGCCACGCTCGAAGATCATCGAGGTCCGCGTCGCCAGCCGGCTCAGGGCAAGTCGCCCGGCCAGGCCGCGTACGCCACTGGAAATGGGTCGTTCCGTCATCGGCCCTTCCTGCCCGGGCGGGATAGCCCGGACCTCATGAGCAGAGGATAACACCAAACACGGCGAAGGCGAGGCAGGTTCCGAAAACGTGAAGGGCTTCGCCCCGTTTATGGTCAGAAATTCGCGGGATTTGTGTTGGAACCGCAGACCAGAACGGCCAAACGCTCGCCGGGGGCCGGCGCATAGCGGCCGGAAAGCATCGCGGCAAAGGCGGCGGCTCCGCCGGGCTCGGCGATGATTCGGGCGCGATCCCACAGCGCTTTCTGGGCCGCCACGATGTCGTCGTCGCTGACCAGGATCGAACGCTCGACGAAGGCTTCCGCGATCGGGAACATCATCTCGCCGACGCGCTTCGGCGCGAGCGAATCGGCTGCGATGCCCTCGGCCGGCGCATCGACCGGCTTGCCGGCCTCGAAGGCGCGGTAGAGTGTCGGCGCGCCCTCGGGCTCGATGGCGATGATGCGGATGCGGCCCGCGAACCAGGCGGCGATGCCGCCGATCAGGCCGCCGCCGCCGACGGCGACCAGAAGCGTGTCGAGCTCGGGCAGGTCGGCCTCGATCTCGAGGCCGAGCGTGCCCTGGCCGATAAGCGTCTCTTCCTGGTTGAAGGCATGAATCTGCAAGGCGCCTGTCCTGGCGGCGAAATCCTCGCTGGCGGCGAGCGCCTCGGCGTAGCGCGCACCGCCGACGACCAGCTCGGCGCCGTAGCCGCGGATGCGCTCGAGCTTCGCCGGTGGGCTGACTTCCGGCACGAAGATGGTGGCCCTATGGCCGAGCTTCATGGCGGCGTAGGCGACGGCGGCGCCATGATTGCCGCCTGAGGCGGCAACGACGCCGGCTTCCGGCACCTGCCGCTCGAGCAGGTTGGTGAAAGCGCCGCGCGCCTTGAACGAGCCGGAATGCTGCAGGCATTCGAGCTTGAGATCGACCGGAAAGGCAGGTCGGCCGAAATCGGCCATGTCGACGCGCATCACCGGCGTGTGGCGCACATATGGGCGGATGCGCGGCTCCACGGCGGCAATGCGTTCGCGCGTGATCGTCGCCTTGGGGAACGTGCCGGTGTCCGCTGCGCTAGTGTTCAACATGGTTTGCTCCTCGGGATTGACTTCAATTAGTAACTTAGCAAAATGGCTAAATGCAAGAGGTCGACATCCTAAAGGCAATCGCCAACGAACGCAGGCTGCAGATCCTCGATTGGCTGAAGGATCCGCGCCTGCATTTCCCGCCCCAGGCCGATGGCGATCTGGTCGAGGATGGCGTCTGCGCGCTGCTGATCGCCGAAAAGCTCGGCATCACCCAGGCGACGCTCAGCGAACATATGCGCGTCTTGACCCAGGCCGGCCTGCTCAGCGCCAAGCGCACCAAGCAATGGATATTCTATCGCCGCGACGAGGAGAGGATCGCTGAAGCCAAGACGCTGATCCAGCAGAGGATCTAGCGCCTCGCTACGCTAGCCAATCGGGCAACGAATCCAGCCCAATCAGTTCCTCATAGGTCTGGCGCGGCCGCACGACATGGAAACGATCGCCGTCGACCAACACTTCCGGAACCAGCAGCCTTGTGTTGTAGGTGCCGGCCTGCACCGCGCCATAGGCGCCGGCGGTAGCGACGGCGATAAGGTCGCCCGACTTCAGCCTGGGCAGATCGCGGTCGAGGCCGAGGAAGTCGCCGGTCTCGCAGACCGGCCCGACAATATCGACCTTCATGCGCGGCGTGGCGGCCGGCGGCTGCACCACCGGCTTGATGTCGTGGAAGGCGTCGTAGAGCGTCGGCCGGATCAGATCGTTCATGGCGGCGTCGACGACCAGGAAGTTCCTGGCGTCGCCTTCCTTCACATAGATCACTTCGGAAACCAGGACGCCGGCATTGCCGACGATCAACCGGCCTGGTTCGAACATCACCTTCAGGCCGAGCCGGGTGACATGCTTCCTGACGATCTCGGCATAGGCGTCGGGCAGGGGCGGCGGGCTGTTGTCGAGGCGGTATGGGATGCCGAGGCCGCCGCCGAGATCGACGTGCTCGATTGAATGGCCATCGGCGCGCAGCACGCCGACCAGCTCCACCAGCAGCGCGAAGGCGTCGTCGAAAGGCTGCAGCTCGGTGATCTGGCTGCCGATATGAGTGTCGATGCCGGTCACCCGGATGCCGGGCAGCTCCGCCGCGCGGGCATAGACCTGGCGCGCCCGCTGCCACGGGATGCCGAACTTGTTCTCGGCCTTGCCGGTCGAGATCTTCTTGTGGGTCTTGGCATCGACGTCCGGATTGATGCGCAGCGAAATCGGCGCCACCTTGCCGAGCGCCACCGCGCGCGCCGAGAGCAGTTCGAGCTCCGGCTCGGATTCGACGTTGAAGCAGAGGATGCCGGCGGAAAGCGCAAAGTCCATTTCGCGCGCGGTCTTGCCGACGCCCGAAAACAGGATCTTGCTAGCCGGGATGCCGGCGGCCAAGGCGCGTCGCAATTCGCCTTCCGACACCACGTCGGCGCCGGCGCCTTGTCTCGCCAGCGTCTTCAGCACGGCCTGGTTGGAATTGGCCTTCATGGCGTAGCAGACCAGCGCGTCGAGCCCGGCAAAGGCTTCCTTGAAGACGCGCAAATGCCTGGTCAGCGTCGCCGTCGAATAGCAATAGAAGGGCGTGCCGACGCTGGCGGCGATATCGGGGATTGCCACATCTTCGGCGTAGAGCACGCCGTCGCGGTAGTCGAAGTGGTTCACGGGAAAAGGTCCGAAAATTGGAGCACGATGAGATCGGACGATCTCATCGGCTCTAGAGCAAGGGGTCGAGGATGAACTTCTTGTCCTTGACCGGTTTCTCCGGCTCGGGCGGCAGCGGCTGCTTGGCTCGCTCAGCATCCTTGCGCGCCTGCACTGCCGCTTCGTAGGGGGTATCGAGGCCGCCCCTCCTGCCGCAGGCCGTCACGGTGACAACCGCCGCCAGCAGCGCGAGCGTCACCAAAATCCTGCCTCGGGTCATCGATCCATCCGTTCGAAACTGTTTTGTCCAGCCGCCGCTTTTAGCCGAGTTTGCAGCGCATTGCATCCCGGCATTACGCCTTGGCCAGGCGCTTTTTCCAGTAGCGGATTTGTTTCTTCACTTCCGACGGCGCGGTGCCGCCGAAGCTCACACGGCTCTTCACCGAATTCTGCACGGCAAGCACCGAGAAGATGCCGTCGGTGATGCCGGGATGGATCGAACGCAGGTCCTCCAGCGAGAGCTTTTCCAGGCCGACCTTCTTCTCCTCGGCAAGGGCGACGGCGCGGCCGGTGACGTGATGGGCCTCACGGAAGGGGAGGCCGAGATTGCGCACCAGCCAGTCGGCGAGGTCGGTCGCGGTGGCGTGACCGGCGCCGGCGGCCTTCTTCATGGCGGTGGCGTTCACGGTCATGTCGCGCACCATGCCGGTGGTCGCCGCCAGCATCAGGTCGAGCGTCTCGGCGGCGTCGAAGACCGATTCCTTGTCCTCCTGCATGTCCTTGCCATAGGTCAGCGGCATGCCCTTCATCACCGTCAGCAGCCCGACGAGGTGGCCATTGACGCGGCCGGTCTTGCCGCGCACCAGCTCGGCGGCGTCGGGGTTCTTCTTCTGCGGCATGATCGAGGAGCCGGTCGAGAAGGAGTCCGAGAGCCGGACGAAGCCGAACTGCGGCGTCGACCAGATGATGATCTCCTCGGCGAGCCGCGACAGATGCGTGCCGCAGATGGCGGCGATTGACAGGAACTCAAGGGCGAAGTCGCGATCCGACACGCTGTCGAGGGAGTTGCGCATCGGCTCGCGGAAGCCCAGTGCCTTCGCCGTCATATGGCGGTCGATGGAAAAGCTGGTGCCGGCGAGCGCGGCGGCGCCCAGCGGGCTTTCGTCCATGCGCTCGATTGCGTCGTTCACGCGCGACAGATCGCGGCCGAACATCTCGACATAGGCCATGCAATGGTGGCCGAAGGTCACGGGCTGCGCCGCCTGCATATGGGTGAACCCGGGCATCACCGTTGCCGCGTGCTCCTCGGCGCGTTCGAGGAAGGCGGCGATGAGGTCCTTCAGCGCCTGGGCGACCCGCTGGCATTCCTCCTTGACCCACAGCCTCAGGTCGAGCGCCACCTGGTCGTTGCGCGAGCGGGCGGTGTGCAGTCGGCCGGCTGCCGGCCCGATCAGCTCGGCAAGGCGGGCCTCGACATTCATGTGGATGTCTTCGAGCTTGGTCGAGAATTCGAACCTGCCAGCCTCGATCTCTTTCAGGATCGTGTTCAGGCCGTGAGCGATTTTTTCTTGATCGGCCGCCGAAATAATGCCCGTCTGCGCCAGCATCTCGCTATGGGCGATCGATCCGCGGATGTCCTGCGCATAGAGTTTGCGGTCGAAGGAGATCGACGCGTTGATCGCTTCCATGATCGCGGCCGGACCCGAGGCAAAACGTCCGCCCCACATCTGGTTGCTGGCCTTGTTGTCGCTCATCGCTATAACCCGTGCTCCGGAGCAGTTCTAAGAAAAATGGCAGACGGCAATAAATTCTTCCCGGCCCCGCGCCTCATCCTCGCCGCTTTGGTGGCGGGCGTGCTGGCCGGCGCGGTCGCGGTATATGTCAGCGAGAGCGGTTCTGGCAACAACGCCCAGCCGCCGCAGGCTGCGGCAGACAACAGCAAGGATGATGTCGCCTGCAAGGCCAAGGCCGGGCGGGCCAAGCAAGTCGCCGCAAAGGCCGTCGGCCAGGTCGCGGCGTTGCAGCCGGCGGACCCGCCGCAGTCGCTGAGGAGCCTTGCCTTCAACGGACCGGACGGCAAGCCGATGACGATCGCCGACCATGCCGGCAAGACGGTGCTGCTCAATCTCTGGGCGACATGGTGCGCGCCCTGCCGCGCCGAAATGCCGGCGCTCGACGCGCTGCAGAAGGAGAAGGGCGGCAATGCCTTCGAGGTCGTCGCGGTCAATATCGACACCGGCGACGACGCCAAACCGAAGAAATTCCTCAAGGAGATCGGCGTCGAGACGCTCGGCTATTATCGGGATCCGACGATAGCTTTGTTCAACGAGGTCAAGACCCGCGGGCTGGCGCTGGGCTTGCCGGTCACCATGCTGATCGACGGCGAGGGTTGCCTGATCGCGCATATGAACGGCCCGGCGGAATGGTCGAGCCCCGACGCCAAGCGGCTGGTGGAAGCCGCACTTGCACCGTGATCCTCAAGCTCGGATGCGTGTCATCGCGACTCACTCCACGCGGACGGTGACGATAAGCGCGTCGTGATCGGCGCTCGGGCTGCCATCCGGCAACAGTGCCGGCAAAGTCGCCGCCGCGCTTGCCGCAAGGCCACGGGTGAAAAACCAGTCGATGCGGCCGATCGGCGTCGGATCGCCGGCGGCGCGCCGCTGCGTCGGCCGGTCGAGCGTGTTGGCGTCGCGCCAGCGGTAGCCGTGGTCGGCAAGCACCTGAAACAGCGGTTCGTGGCGCTCGACGTCGATCAGCCGGCCGGGTTCGGCGGCAATCCGCGCGCGCCAGGCGGCAGGGTCGTCGTGACGCTCTTCATGGCCGGCGGTCAGCGTGTTGAAGTCGCCACCGATCAGCACTGGCGCGTGCGCGTCATATTTGTCGATCTCCTCGAGGAGATGGCGTGTCTGGTCCGCGCGGCCGGCGGGATCGGTACGGTTTTCGAGATGCACCGAAACAACAGTCACGCGGCGGCCGCCGAGCAGCACCTGGCCGCCGATCGCCATGCGCCCGCCGATGCGCGGCTGGCCGCGCTCCGGGCGGAACCAGCCGCCGGCGGCATCCAGGCGAAAGAGGAATGGGCGCTCGAGCGGCACGGCGCTGGTCACGGCGTTGCCGTGGAAGCCTTCCCTATTCTCGGCCTCGCCCGTCGCCATCTGTTCCGAATCGTTGCCAATGCCCAGTTCGACGAACTCGACGCCATAGGCGAAAGCGTGGCCGAGCCGGTCGGCAAGCCGGCTCAGCGGATGACCGTTGCCCGAACGGGCCATGCCCTTGTCGACCTCCGTCAGCAGAACCACGTCCGGCGCCTGGCCGGCGATGGTCGCGGCGATAGCATCGACATGGCGAAGCCGCTCGACGTTCCATGCCATCACCGTCAGGCTTGCGCCTGCGCCATCGCGGGACGTCCTGCCGCCGATCTCGATCTCGCCCAATGCCGGAATGGCGGCAGCGTGGCGCATATGGGTGGCGCTGCCGCGCGGGCCTTCCCGCATTGCCTGGCGGTCAGCCATCGGCACATGGGTCAATTGCGCGACAAGCATGTCATTCGTCCAATTTGGCCGGCGCTCAACTTAGCCGGTTAAGCATGAGTGGTCTTTACGCCGCTTCGCGGCGCCCTAGCTTCCTAGACCGCCGAGATGACGTTTTCATGCCGGCGCGACCGCCGAGGGGGAGGAGAGACTGGCTGTCCACAGGGCCTTACCTACCGGTCCAGGGGCCACAACAGAACTGTCACATACCTTCTCTAAGAGAGCGGGCAAGGACTGCGCAAAACCTTGTCGAACTGCCACTCAAGAGGGAAAAACCATGACCATCATCAAGCGGGGCTTCGCTGCCCTTGCCGCCGGCGCGCTCAGCACCGCGCTCGCGGTTCCTGCCTTTGCAGAGCCGGTGAAATTCGATTTCTGGTTCGGCCTGTCGGGCGATCTCGCCCGTGTCGTCGATACGCTGTGCAAGAACTTCAACGCCTCGCAGTCTGATTATGAAGTGGTCTGCACCAGCCAGGGCAACTACGACGCCACGCTGCAGAACACCATCGCCGCCTTCCGCGCCGGCAAACAGCCCACCGTCGTCCAGGTCTATGACGTCGGCACCGCCACCATGATGTTGTCGGGCGCCTACAAGCCCGCCGACAAGCTGATGGAAGAGAACGGCTACAAGATCGACTACAGCGACTATTTCCCCGGCATCGCCCGCTACTACGCGACCTCGAAGGGCGAGATGCTGTCCTTCCCGTTCAACTCGTCGACGGCGCTGATGTACTGGAACAAGGACGCCTTCGCCAAGATCGGCAAGACCGAGGCGCCGAAGACCTGGGAAGACGTCGGCGCCGACCTCAAGGCGCTGAAGGACGCCGGCTATGATTGCCCGATGGCAATCAACATCTCCGGCAACGAAAGCTGGCAGTTGATGGAGCAGTTCTCGGCCATCCACAACCAGCCGATCGCAACCAAGAACAATGGCTATGACGGCCTCGACGCCCGCCTGGAGATGAACAAGACAAAGTTCGTCCAATACGTCACCGACCTGAAGAAGTGGTATGACGACGGTCTGATCAAGATCAAGTCGAAGGACCTCGGCCAGGACATGGTGCAGGCCTTCGCCACCGGCACCTGCCAGGTCATCATGACCTCGGTCGGCGACCACGGCACGGTTGGCAAGACCCAGAAGGAAGGCATGAACTGGGATGTCGCCGAGCTGCCGGTCTATGCCGGCACCGAGCGCAAGAACTCGCTGGTCGGTGGCGCTTCGCTGTGGGTGCTGTCCGGCAAGTCGGACGCCGAATACAAGGGCGCGGCCGCCTTCCTCAACTTCATCCACGACCCCAAGACGGCTTTGTTCTGGTCGACCAACACCGGCTACATTCCGGTGACCAAGTCGGGCTTCGAATACATGAAATCCAGCGGCTTCTACGACAAGGCCCCCTACAAGGGCCGTGAAGTGGCGATCGCCAGCCTGACCGCCTCGGAGCCGACCGAGATCACGCGCGGCATCCGCCTCGGCAACTTCACCCAGATCCGCGCCGAATTCGGCACGCAGATGCAAGCGATCTTCGCCAACAAGGAGAGCGTGCAGGACGGCATCGACGCGCTGGTCAAGAACGGCGACGCCATCCTCGACCGCTTCCAGCAGACCTATCCGAACAAGACGCTGCCCTAAGCAGTAGACATTTTGAGGCCGCCCGTCGAAACTCGACGGGCGGCCGTTTCATATCCGAACCAGGCATCGTCGGCGGATCGATGGAAAAACGCGTCACTTTCGGCAGATGGACGATCGGCATCCTGTTCGCGGTGCCGCAGCTCCTCCTGATCTTCACCTTCTTCTATTGGCCTGCCGGCCAGGCGGTCTACTGGTCGCTGACGTTGCAGCAGCCCTGGGGCGGCGGCAACATCTGGGTCGGCCTCGACAATTTCCGCTCGATCCTCGCCAATGCCGACTATTGGAATTCGATCACCGCCAGCATGATCTTCGCCGGCATCAGCACGGGCCTTGCGATGATCATCGCGCTGGTCCTCGCCGCCTTGACCGACCGGCAACTCGCTGGCTCATGGCTGTATCGCGTCGTGCTGATCTGGCCCTACGGCATCGCGGCGCCGGCTCTGGCGCTGGCGTTTCGTTTCATCCTGGCGCCGGAAGCCGGTTTCATGGCCGCTGTCAACAAGTTCTGGCCCGGCTTCTGGGATCCCGGCCTCAACGGCGCCGACGCCATGGCCTCCGTCATCATCGCCTTCTCGTGGAAATATGTCGGCTACAATTTCATCTTCTTCCTGGCCGCCCTGCAGGCCATCCCGCGCTCGCTGATCGAGGCGGCGGCCATGGACGGGTCAGGCGTCGTCCGCCGCTTCTGGGACATCCAGTTCCCGCTGATCACACCGACCATCTTCTTCCTGCTTGTCATCAACATCACCGAAAGCTTCCAGGATTCCTTCGGCATCGTCGACATCATGACCGCCGGCGGCCCGGCCAACGCCACCAATTTGATGGTCTACAAGATCTATTCCGACGGCTTCAAAGGGCTCGATTACTCGGGCGCGGCTGCGCAGAGCATCATCCTGATGCTGCTCATCGTCCTGCTGACCATCGTCCAGTTCCGCTTCATCGAGCGGCGCGTGCATTATCGTTGAGGCGGCCATGGTCGAGCGCACCCCGATCCTCAACTTCTTCACGCATCTTATCCTGTTCGCCGGCTTCGTATTCTGCGTGGCGCCGTTCGTCATCGTGGCGATCGCGGCCTCGCACAATCTGAAGGACGTCAACGACGTGCCGATGTCGCTGCTGCCGGGCAGCGATTTCTGGGTCAACATCAAGACGGCGTGGACGACGGCCGATCTCGGCCCGAAGCTCTTCAACTCCTTCATCATGGCGTTCGGCGTCGCCGCCGGCAAAGTGATCGTGTCTGCGCTGACGGCCTTCTCGATCGTCTACTTCCGCTATCCCGGCCGCATGCTGATCTTCTGGCTGATCTTCATCACGCTGATGCTGCCGCTCGAAGTGCGCATCGTTCCGACCTACGCGGTGGTCGCCAACGTGCTCGATCCCTATCAGGCGATCATGGATCTGACGGGGCTTTCCTGGCTGATCCAGAAGATATCGGGGGTTCAGGTCCAGCTCAGCCTGGGACTGCTCAATTCCTATAGCGGCCTGATCCTGCCGCTGGTCGCCACCGCCACCGGCACATTCCTTTATCGCCAGTTCTTCCTGACCGTGCCGGACGAATTGACCGAGGCCGCGCGCATGGACGGCGCCGGCGCGTTGCGCTTCTTCGTCGATATCCTTCTGCCGCTGTCGCGTAACAACATGGCGGCGCTCGGCACCATCATGTTCCTGTGGGCCTGGAACCAGTATCTGTGGCCGTTGCTCATCACCACCGACCAGTCGCATGCGATGGCGGTGACAGAGCTGAAGCAGCTCATCCCCAACGTCGGCGGCGCGCCGGAATGGCATATCGCCATGGCCGGCACGCTGATCATTATGGTGCCGCCGATGATCGTGGTGGTGCTGATGCAGCGCTGGTTCGTGCGCGGCCTGATCGCCACCGAAAAATAGGGAGACGATAAAAAATGGCCTCCATTGTCATCCGCGACGTCCGGAAGAGCTATGCCAAGATGCAGGTCGTGCACGGCGTCAACCTCGATATCAGATCCGGCGAGTTTGTCGTCATCCTCGGCCCGTCGGGCTGCGGCAAGTCCACACTGCTTCGCATGATCGCGGGGCTCGAGGAGATCTCCGACGGCGCGATCGCCATCGACGGCACCGTGGTCAACAAGCTCGAGCCGCGCGAGCGCGGCTGCGCCATGGTGTTCCAGAACTACGCGCTCTATCCGCATATGAGCGTTGCCCAGAACATCGGCTATTCGCTGAAGGTGGCCGGCGTTCCCGCCGCCGAACGCAACCAGCGCATCCAGGCCGTCGCCCGCATCCTGGAGCTCGAGCATCTGCTCGACCGCAAGCCGATGGCGCTCTCCGGCGGCCAGCGCCAGCGCGTCGCCATGGGCCGCGCCATGATCCGCGAGCCCAAGGTCTTCCTGTTCGACGAGCCGCTCTCCAACCTCGACGCCAAATTGCGTGTCCAGATGCGCTCGGAGATCCGCAAACTGCATCGACGGCTCAATGCCACCTCCGTCTTCGTCACGCACGACCAGGTCGAAGCGATGACGCTGGCCGACCGGCTGGTGGTGATGAATGGCGGCCGCGTCGAGCAAGTCGGCACTCCGGTGCAAGTCTACAGTAGGCCGGCGAGCCGGTTCGTGGCGACCTTCGTCGGCGCGCCGGCGATGAACATGCTCGAAGGCACGGTCACGCTCGACGGCGTGTCGCTGCTCGGCGACAGCCGCAAGCTCAACGTTTCACGCGCCGGCCTCCCGGTCGGCTCGAAGGTCGCGGTCGGCATCCGGCCGGAGGCCGTGCGCATGGTGGCGCCGGGAACGCCCGGCGCGCTGGCCGCGACGGTGGACCTGGTGGAAGAGCTCGGCGCCGGCCGGGTCGTCTATGTCGATCTCGACGGCGCGCCGTTCTCGGTGGTGACCTCCGAGACCGTCCATCCCGAGCCCGGTAGCGCCATCGGGCTGCAGTTCGCGGAGAGCGACCTGCATTTCTTCTCTTCGGAGACCGGAAGCCGGCTCGACGTGTTCAAGGCTTCGGTGCCGGAGCCGGCTCTGTAATCGCCGAGGCAGTCTGCCCAAATTCGCAAGAGGGTCCGGAATGAAGATCATCCAGGTTACCGACGTCCATCTCGGCGGTCGGGGCGAGGTCCGCTACGGCGTGAACCTGCATGAGCGGCTCGACCGCTGCATCGACCACATCAATGCCCGCCATGGCGACGCGGCGCTCTGCATCTTCACCGGCGACCTGACCGAGTCGGGCGAGACCGAAAGCTATGCCGACCTGAAATCGGCTCTCGGCCGGCTCTCCGTGCCGTACCGACTGCTGCCCGGAAACCACGACCGCCGCATCAACCTCGTCGCCGCCTTCCCGGAAAACGGAACCGACCGCAACGGTTTCGTGCAATCGGTCTTCGATACGCCCGAGGGCCGGCTGGTGTTCCTCGACAGCCTGGCCGAGGGCCGCGTGACCGGGGAATTGTGCGACGATCGGCTCAGCTGGCTGGACGCCAGGCTTGCCGAGGCCGAGGGCAGGCCGGTCTATCTGTTCCTGCATCATCCGCCGGTCGAGCTCGGCTTGACCATTCTCGATCCGCTCGGTCTCGAACAGCCGCAGAGGCTGCTCGATGTGCTCGTCCGCCACGGCAATGTCCGCTACATCTTCTTCGGCCATGTCCATCGCGACATTGCCGGCACGGTCGCAGGCATTCCGTATTCGGCGCAACGTGGCCTGCATGCCCGTTTCATGCTCGACTTTGTCGGCGACGAAGTGGTCGAGCAGGCGCCGCCCGCCTATTCGATCATACTGATCGATGGCGCACGCGTCGTCATTCACAGCCACGATTTCCTGGAGAACTGGCCGCTCTGGTCGCCGGGGACAGGCGAGCGCGTGCGGTAGATCACCCGAGCAACAGTGTGGGCATTCCCCGTCCTTCGACCAGCTTTACCGCTCTCCTATCGAAGGACACGAAGGTTCCACCACCGAGCCACTGACCGTCGAATGCGATCACGCCATCCGCGAAATCGCCCCCGGCGTCGAGTATAGCCAGGCCCGCTTCGATCGTCGGTCGGTTGATCACGACGTTGCGCATGTCAAGGATGCGGTGGATCGAGGCGGATATGTCAGCCCGCGCAACCCGGTAACTTCTATCCAGCACCCAAACAAACTCGCAGAGCGCTTGAACGCTGATCGCGACCAACTCGGCCCCTTCCAAGGTCTCGGCTGCTGTCCGTTGTTGCGCTACGTCATCGCCGACGACAAGGCGCAATAGCACGTTCGTGTCGAGGCTGATCTTCACTCGCGCTCGACCCCGCGCATCCCGCCCGAAGCGCCGGCGTCGGCGATAGCATCGTTGATCTCCTCGATCGAAAGCCGTGCGCCGTTCGTCTTGCCCTTGAGCATCCCGCTCAGCTTTTGCCAAGAGCCCTTGCCCTGGTCGGCTTTCAACTCCGCCCGCCCGCCAGGCAGAAGATCAAGCCTGATCTTGTCTCCGGGCTGGATGCCGAGGTGCTTGAGCACCTCCTTCCGGAACGTGACCTGGCCCCGTGCCGTAACTGTCAATGTCGTCATGATGAGGCCTCCAAAGGCTAAAAATAATGCAGAAACGCATTATTTCAAGGTGGAGTTCAAGCAAACACGTGCGCCTTGCCTATGACGGTGAGGCGCACGATCTCGCCGATCGCCGGCGCGTCCATGCCCGTCTTGCGCAGGATGAGCGGCGTGTTGCCGATGGCCGCCGCATCCGGCGGGTCGGGGCTGTTGAGCAGCCGCACCGCGATTGTGCAGATAGAGCCGGCGAATTCGGACCCCGTCACTTCGCCGAACAGCATGTCCGGCGTTCCCGACATGCCCTCGCGCGAAGTTCGTTTGAGCAGCACCTGCTCGGGCCTGAGCATGATGCGGGCGACGTCGCGCCGCTCGGCCGTGTCGACCGCGATGCGGCCGAGCGGCGAGATGGCAAAGCCGTCTGCGATCTTGGCCGGCACGATTATGGCATCGCCGAGGAACTCGGCAACCATCCTGTCCTTGGGCTGGAAATAGAGCTCGCGCGGCGTGCCGACCTGCGAGAACAGGCCGTCGCGCATGACGGCCACCTGGCTGGCGAATGACAGTGCCTCGGCCTGGTCATGGGTGACCAGGATGGTGGTGATGCCTGCCTCTTCCAGAAGCTCGGCAACTGCCTTGCGCATGGATGCGCGCAAGCCGGTGTCCAGCGCCGAGAACGGCTCGTCGAGCAGCATCAGCCGCGGCTTCATGGCCATGGCGCGGGCAAGTGCGACGCGCTGCTGCTGGCCGCCGGAGAGCTCGTGCGGCCGGCGCTTGAGGACCGCCTTGTCGAGGCCAACGATATAGGCGAGCTCGACGATGCGCTCCATGCGCTTGTCCTCGCCGCGCGACATGCCGAAACCGATATTGTCGGCGATGGTGAGATGCGGGAAAAGCGCGCCGTCCTGTGCCACCACGCCGATGCCGCGGCGATGCGCCGGCACGGCTGCGCCGCCATTGGCGAGCACCTTGCCGTCGAGCGCGATGCGGCCGCGATCCGGCGCTTCGAAGCCGGCGATCAGCCTGAGCAGGGTGGTCTTGCCGCAGCCGGACGGCCCGACAATCGCGGTGCGGCTGCCGCTTTCGACGGTAAGGTCGACGCCGGCGAGCGCGGCCACCTTGCCGTAATATTTCGCCACGTCGTTGAGTTCGAGGAAGCTCATCGTCCGGCCATCCGCTTCGACTGGACGTAGAGCATCAAGGTCATCGGCAGCGACATCGCGACCATGATCAGGGCGTAAGGCGCGGCGGAGGCGTAGTCGATCTCGCCGCTGTAGGACCAGAAAGCCATCGCCAGCGTGCGGGTGCCGTTCGGCGCCAGCATCTGGGTGGCGGTCAATTCGTTGGTGATGCCGAGCGCCACCATCGCCATGCCAGCCGCCGCGCCCGGCGCCGACAGCCGGATGGTCGTCGCCCACAGCGCCCTGAGCGGCGGCCGGCCGAGACTGGAGGCGGCGCGCTCGAGCTCCACCGGCGCCTGCGCGATCGAGGCGCGCAGGCTGACCAGCGCGCGCGGCAGGAACATCAGCGCATAGCCGAAAAGGATGGTGAAGAGCGTCTGGTAAAGCGGCAGCGCGATGCGCACGGTGATGGTCACCAGCGCCAGCGCTATGACGACGCCGGGCAACGATCCGACGATGTAGTTGCAGCTCTCGAGCAGGCGCTGCAACGGGCTTGGCGCGCGGATCGAGATCCAGGCCATAGGCATCGCGGCAACGGTGGCAAGCAGCGCGCCGGCGATGGCGAGGAACAGCGTCTGGCCGAGCGCCAGGCCGATTTCGTCCCAGCGCCAGATATCGGCGCCGCCGGCGAGCAGCCAGCGGCCGACGGTGACGAACGGCACGCCGAGCGTGAGCAGCGCGGTGATGGCGGGCAGCAGCAGGCAAGGCAGTGTGGCGTGGCCGAGCCGGACACGCTGCTGCTGGCGCGCCGCGCCGGAGCCGACGCGCGCATAGCGCTCTTCGCCGCGCACGACGACCTCCACGGCCAGCAGCACGAAACAGCAGGCGACCAGCACGGCGGCGAGCATGTTGGCCGCCGGGCCGTTGAAGGTCGACTGGAACTGGTCGACGATCGCCGTGGTGAAGGTGTCGAAGCGGATGAAGACAAAGAGGCCGTATTCGGCAAGCAGATGCAGGCCGACCAGCAGCGAGCCGCCGCAGATGGCCAGCCTCAATTGCGGCAGCACGACACGCGCGAAAACGCGCCACGGGCCGAGGCCAAGGGCGGCCGCCGCATCTTCCAGCGCCGGGTCGAGGCGGCGCAGCGCCGCGGCTATCGGCAGGTAGAGGAACGGAAAATAGGCGATGACGGAGACCAGCACGCCGGCCCAGAGCCCGTGCAGGCCGGGCACGAGACTGATCCAAGCGTAGCTATGGACGAAAGCAGGAATGGCGAGCGGCGCCACCGACAGCCACGACCACAGCCGGTTGCCGGGCAGGTCTGAGCGCTCGATCAGCCAGGCGAGCGCCACCGACAGCACGATGGCGACCGGCACCGACACGACGACGAGCAGGATGGTATTGACCAGGAGCTCGCCGACACGCGGCCGGAAGATCAGTGCCAGCACCGTTCCCCAGCCGGTCTGGATCGCTGTCCAGACGATGAAGGCGAGCGGCAGCAGCGCGATCAGCGAAACGAGGGCGGCGGCAAGCGTGATCCATGACGCGGACCGCCGGCTCTGCCTTGCGGCAGCCGGCAGGCCTGGACGCGTGAGGTGGATCGCGGACGCCATCAGAAGGAATGTGCCGCCTTGAAGCTATGTGATGGACCGCCGATGCGGCCGGGAACGCAGATGATCGTCATCGACGAGGCCATCTCCAAAACAAAAGCGCCCCCGCGGAAAGCGAATTCCCGCAGGAGCACGGTCGGTTGTCCTTTTAGGACGAACGCGAACTAAAGCAAGCCGGCTTGCGTCATCAGATCGATGACCTTCTTGGAGTTCAACTTCACCGGGTCGACTTTCGGCGCCTGCAGGTCGGTGAGCGGTACCAGCTTCGGGTTGGACTCCTCGCCCTTGCCGACCGCGTATTCATAGGATGTGCCGGTCTTCAAGACCTCCTGGCCGCCCTTGCCGGTTACCCATTTCAAGAAGGCCTGTGCTTCCTTCGGATGCTTGCTCGAGGCCAGAACGCCGCCGCCGGAGATCGACACGAACGCGCCCGGATCCTGGTTCTTGAAATAGTGCAGGCCGACGCTCTTGCTGTTCTCGCCGGTCTTTGCCTGATCGCCGAAATAGTAATAGTGGTAGATCACGCCGCCATCGATCTCGCCGGCATTGACCGCCTTCATCACCGTGCTGTTGCCCTTGTAGGCGGTGGAGTTCTCCTTCATCGCCTTCAGCCAGTCCGCGGTCGCGGCCTCGCCCTTGAGCTCAAGCAGGGCGCTGACGATGGCCTGGAAGTCGGCGCCGGACGGCGAGGCGGCCCAACGGCCCTTCCAGCTCGGATCGGCGAGGTCGAGCAGCGACTTGGGCAACTGGTCTTCCTTGAGCTTGTCCTTGTTGTAGGCAAAGACGGTGCTGCGGGCGGCGACGCCCACCCACTTGCCGCTCGAGGGCTGGTATTCCTGCGGAACCTGGGCCAGCGTGTCGGCATCGACCGGCGCGAACAGGCCGGCCGCCTCGACCAGCGCCATGGCGGGCGAATTCTCGGTCAGGAACACATCGGCCGGCGATGCGGCACCCTCGGCGACGATCTGGTTGGAAAAATCGCTGTCGCCGCCATTGCGCAGCGTAACCTTGATGCCGGTTTCCTTGGTGAAGCCCTTCGCCCATTCCTTGGCGAGGCTCTCATGCTGGGCGTTGTAGACGATGATGCCTGCATTCTCGGCCAGGGCCGGCGCGACGACCAGGCTGGCTGTCAATGCAACAGCACCGGCAAGGGTGGAAAGAGCATATTTCATGGCATGGTCCTTGATCTTCGTGATCCGCCCCGGGAGGCGACTGCACCTATCAATACCTGATAGCGGTAGTCAACATTGTGAAGGTGGCTCATTCCGTCGCGGGGGCGTGAAAGCCGGCGCCACGTGGACAATGCCATGTGATTGGGTGTCACGGAACCTGCGGAGCGCTGGCGGTCCCCGATGGCCATTCGTTGTTTCAAGCCGAACAACCTCCGGCCGCACGGGGCCCGCAATACCGGGTCCCGTGCGACGCGGTCGCCGGGCGAATGCGGTCAGAGCCGTTCGGCTCGTATCTTCAGGATCTGGTACAGCAGCTCTCGGATGCGCCGCCAGATCGTCAATGGCCTGGGCATGGCTCCGCCTCTCGTTCGTGCAATCCTTGAGCCGCAGGTTCAGGTGAGCTGCGCGGCCAGCGCCACTCCGACCAGCGAGGTGCCGATCCCTGCCGCACGGATGGCCGCCGGCCGGCTCCGCAACGTCAGAGCGGCCAGCACTCCGGTCGCGTGCAAAGCCGAGGTGCTGGCGAGGAAGCCGATCGCATAGGCCATGCCGCTAACCGTCTCCGGAATCTCGAGCCCGTGGGCGTTGCCGTGGAAGAGGCCGAAGAGCGCCATCAGCGTTGCGGCGAAGGCAAGCGGAAACGGCCTGGCGAGCGCGACCATGGCGCCGAAAAACATCAGCGACAGCGCGATCCCAGTCTCCAGCGACGGCAAGCCGATACCGGCGATCCCAAGCGTGGCCCCCGCGACCATCGCCGCCACGAAACACGCCGGCACGAGGATGGCGGTCTTGCCGCCGGTTCGCGCCGCAATGATGCCGACCGACAGCATCGCAAGCAGATGGTCGATGCCGGCCAGCGGGTGTTGAAGGCCGCTCAGAAGGCCGTGGACATGAAAGCCCCCGCTGTGAGCGAAGGCCAGTGACGGTGTGAGAGCGGCCGCGGCCGCCGGAGCAAGCCTGGTGAGAATCGAAAGCATTCTGTTCATCGGTCTGAACCTGTCTGAGAGGGGAGGATCCGGGTCAAAACCGGCGTTCACTGTCCGGGCATAGCGATTTCGGCCGCCGCGGACCTGTCGATCAGAAGTCGTGCCTCGCTGAAATCGAGAGGCCGCTGGCCATTGCCGTCATGGTAGACGAATGCCAGGCGGCGCCGGTGTGACGTCAGCTTCGCGGGCAGCGGGTTGTAGGTCACGCCGGCGCCACCGATCAGCGGCATCACGGCGCCGACATCGACGATATCCTGCGTCTCGACCCGCAGCAGGTGCAGCCGCCGGCCGTCGGTGGTTTCGCCGAGGAACGGAATGCCGGCGAGCCGCAGAAAACTGGATGGATCGGGTGCCCGCGCGAACCCGTCGAGAAAGGCTGTCTCAACGAGATCGAGATCGGTCGCGCGCGGGTCGGCCGGCTCGGGCGCATGCTCGCGCGGCAAATGCGGCGTCTGCCACTGCAACGGCTTGCCGGCCGGCCCGTTGTGGCCGACGGCGTGCGGATGGTGATGGTGGCCGGTCGGGCCGTGATGGTGGTGGCCTTCGCCATGATCGTGGCCGTGGTGATGTTGGTCATCGTGCATCGTCAAAAGCTCGCCGGCTTGTCGATGATGGATTTGTGCTTGCCCAGCGTGCCATGGGCGACCATCGAGCCGAGCGTCTCGACGACGACCCGCACACCGAACAGCGCGGTGATGTCCGAGGTGTCGTATGGCGGCGAAACCTCGACCACTTCCAGCCCGCAAATGCCGGGCGCCGAGACCAGCCCGAGCAGCTTCAGCGCCTCACGCGGCAGGAAGCCGCCGGGCTCGGGCCAGCCCGTGCCTGGCACGAAACCACAGTCGACGCTGTCGACGTCGAAGGAAATATAGACGGCGTCTGCGTCCTTCCACGCCAGTTCGAGCGCGATCTCCGCCGTCTTCTCCAGGCCCATCTGCTCGATGTCCGAAATCGTCAGCACGTTGGTGCCGCGCTTCCTGGCCTCTGCCACGCCATAGCGGGGCACCTGCCAGCCGCCGATGCCAAGCTGCACCAGATTGGTGGCCGAGACGTTCGGCAGGTTGGTCGCCCAATACCAGGGCGTGGTGTGCATGCGCTCGTCGAGATCCTTTTCCTGGATATCGATATGGCGGTCAAAATGGATGATGCCGATACGTTTCGAGGTGACGTCGGCGATGCCGCGCACGCAAGGAAACCCGATCGAATGATCGCCGCCCAGCATGATCGGCAGCGCGCCCGAGGAAGCGACATGGCTGACGCCCTTGGTGATCTGGTCGAAGCTCTTTTCGAGATTGGCCGGAATGGTGAAGACGTCGCCAGCGTCGCACAGCGTCATCTGCTCGCGCAGGTCGACGCCCAGCTCGTAGTTGTAAGGCGTGTAGAGTGCCGAGATGCGACGGATGCCCTGCGGCCCGAAACGGGTTCCCGGACGGTAGGTGGTGCCGCTGTCGAAGGGAATGCCCATGACGGCAGCGTCGTATCGGCCGACATCGCGGACATTCTCGACATAGGGCGCCTTGAGGAAGGTGTTGATGCCGGCGAAATGCGGCAGCTCGCCGCGCGCGAAGGTCGGGATTGACTTGTCGGTGATCGAATCCGATCCGGGCAGGCCCATGTCCAGCGCCCATTGCTGTTCCTTGCGCCAGCCGTCCTCGGGCAGCTTTCCTTCCGCCTCGATCGACTTCCAGCCCTGCGTCTCGCGGATCTCGAAGTTGGGATGATGCAGGCGCTGGCGCGGCTGGCGATCAAATAGCCCGGCCCGGCGGTGCCGGCGCGCTGGAATGTCTCTGTGCATGAAAAACCTCCGTTACGACGCCGTCGTCGCGATTGCGCTGTCCAGTCGGGTCGTCCCGACCATCGCGGCCACTTCGGCCACGTCTCGTGCGGAAGCCCGGCTCTTGCGGTCGAGCTTCAGATCGTAGGTGATCGTCGCGCCGTAGGCGGACGGAAACTGGGGATCGTGGCGCACCTTGTCGAAGACAAGCACGCGGGTACCAAGCTTGAAGGCCTCGCCGATGTCGTGGGTGACCATGACCACGGTCATGCCGTGCTCGTTCCACAGCTCGGTAAGCAATTCGTGCATCTCGACGCGGATGCCCGGATCGAGCGCCCCGAACGGCTCATCGAGAAGCAGGATCTGCGGCCGGCCGAGCAGGGTCTGGGCAATCGCCAGCCGCTGCTGCATGCCGCCGGAGAGCGATGCCGGATAGAGGTCGCGCGCATGAGCGAGGCCGACGCGCTCCAGCATGGTTTCGGCCTCCTGCCGCGCGCTTCTGCGCCTGGCGCCAAAGACGCGGCCGAAAGGTCCGCCGGAGCGGAAGTCCTCGACCAGCAGCAGATTCTGCAGCGCGGTCAGATGCGGAAACACCGAGTAGCGCTGGAAGACGATGCCGCGCTGCGGCGTCGGTTCCGGCACGATCGGCCGGTCTCCGATGACGACCACGCCGCCGCTCTGCTGCTCCTGGCCGAGCAGGATGCGCAGGAAGGTCGATTTTCCGCAGCCGCTGGCGCCGACCAGCGACAGGAATTCGCCGGGCTCGGCGGTGACGCTCACGCGCTCCAGCACGCGGGCATCGCCGTAGCTCTTTTCCAGGCCGTGGACGACGATGCGGCTCATTTGCCCGACCCCGGATGTGCCCAAGGGGAAACCATGTGCGAGAGCCGCGCGAGCAGCCAGTCGGTGGCGACGGCGAGCAGCGTTATCCAGACGACGTAGGGCAGGATGACGTCCATCGACAGGTAGCGCCGAACGAGGAAGATGCGGTAGCCCAGCCCCTCGGTCGAGGCGATGGCCTCCGCCGCGATCAGAAACAGCCAGGCCGGTCCGAGCGCCAGCCGCACGCAGGTGATGAGGCGCGGCATGGTTTGCGGCAGCACCAGCCTCAGAACCATGGTCCAGCTGTTGCCGCCGAGCGTCTGTGCCTTGGCGATGAGCTCGGGTGGCAGTTCTATGACCCGGTTGGCGATGTCGCGCACCATGACCGGCGCCACGCCAATGGCGATCAAGGTGATCTTGGCCGTTTCGCCGAGGCCGAGCGCGATGAACAGGATCGGCAACAGCGCCAAGGGCGGGATGACGCAGACAACGGTGACGAAGGGCAGGAGAAACGCCCTGACGCGCGGGATGAAGCCGATGGCGACGCCAAGCAAGAGCGCCACCAGCGTCGCCAAGCCGACGCCCGCGAACAGCCTGACCAGGCTGGCATAAGTGTCGGCCCACAGGATCAGGTCGCCGGAGCGCTTGTCCGGCACGGTCGCCAAATCGAAGAACGCCGACCACATCTGTGCCGGGGAGGGCAGCAGCTTGTCATTGGCGTTGACGGCCAGCCGTTGCGCCGAAGCGGACAGATAGGCCACGGCAACGGCCGCGAAGGGCAGCGCGCCAAGCAACACCGCTCCGCCACGCGAGACCGTGGCGTTGATCAGGCGAAGCCGCGTCTTCGGCACGCTGGGGGGCGGGCTGGCTGTGTTCGCGCCCGCCCCGGCTTGCATGGCACCGGTTCCTCTGGCCAGCATGACGATGGGTCCTAGAGCGTTCCGGCCGCCGCCTCCGCCATGAAGGCCGGGTCGAACCGCAGCTTGACGTTTCCGGCATCGCCCAGCGTCGAGCCGTCGGGGAAGCTCATGCCGATCACGTCGACAGTGGGTGCATTGGTGCCCAGAATGCCGTGGCTGAACAGGAAGTTGCGGACGAGATCCATCGTCTTGGGCAGTTCGGCGCCCTTGGTGAACTCGACCGCCTTGGCCGGCTCGAAGAACATCGCCGTCGACGCGAGCTGAGCATCGAAGCCGGCAAGATCGGTGCCGGACGCCTTGGCCATCTCTTGCTTGGCCGCTTTGCCTTCGGGCGTGCCGGAGGTCATCAGGGCCATCGCTTCGTACCATGCGCCGACGAGCGCCTTGCCGAGAGCCGGATTGTCCTTCAGCGTCGCGGTGTTGACGACCATCAGGTCGATGATCTCGCCGGGGATCTGCGTCGAATCGAACACCTTGTGAGCGCCCGGCATGGCGACGATCTCTGAGACCAGCGGATTCCAGGTGACGACCGAGGTGACGTCGCCGGTGCCATAGGCAGCGACCATGTCGGCATCGGAGGTGTTGACCACGGTGATGTCCTTCTCGGCGAGCCCGACCGTATCCAACGCGCGCGCCAGCAAGTAGTGCGAGACCGAGAGCTCGACGAGGTTGACCTTCTGGCCGGCAATGTCCTTGAGCGCGGTCTTGTCCTTGAGGATGACGGCATCGTTGCCGTTGGAGAAGTCGCCGACGATCAGCGCGGTGGTGTCGACGCCGCCTCCGGCGGGGATCGACAGCGCGTCCATATTGGTCATCGAGCAACCGTCGAAGCCGCCGGCAGTGTACTGGTTGATGCTTTCGACATAATCGTTGATGCGGGTGATCTCGACGTTGATGCCATATTTGTCAGCCCATTTCTTCATGATGCCGCTGTCGGCGAGATAGCCCCATGGCATCCAGCCGACATAGATCGACCAGCAGATCTTGAAGTCTTTCTTGGGCGCCGCTTGCGCGGCCGGGATCAAGGGAAGGCTGAGTGACGCGGCCAGGATGATTGCAGCCAGCTTGCGAAGCATTGCGTACCCCTTTTTGCGGTCCGGATTGCGTCCGGACTTTTGTTGGGGTTCACGGAGCGCGCATCCGGGAGAGGTTCGCGCCAGCAAACCCGTGCAGGGTTCTCCCGGGATTTTGGCCCGCCGTGTTCCGCCGGATGCCTCAATGCATCCCTGGCGGTTGCGTCTCTCGGACCAGCACCGTGATAGACACGGCCGGAACCCTAGACGCTCTGCACGCCAGTTACGAAGCAAGGGCCATGCCAATCTGAAAGGCACCGGCCCGAGGCTGTTTTCCCGGGTTCCGAAGTCGACCGCAGCATGCCTATGGCGCAAAAATCATCGCAGCGCCGCCGAAATAAGCAGTATCGTGTCGTGCAACCGTCTCGGATGCTGCATGGGCCGCGCCTTTTCGCGAAACTTAAAAGGCGCGGCGGTCGTCGCAAACTTTCGTGATTTTCCGGCACTTTGGCTTGGACATTATTTCGCCGGCCACGTAACAAACCGGGGCCGAGACGCGAACATCGGGGGTAAACTTCTTGTGACCGGCAAGGACGAAGCCGAACTTTCCCGGCTGCTCAGGGCCGCGATCGCGGGAGACGAAAGGGCTTATGCCGACTTTCTGCACCGGATAGCCGCTCTCGTTCGCGGCTTCGTCCGGCGCAAGATCGTTCAGGGCGGGGTCGACCCCGAGGATGTCGTGCAGGAAACCTTGCTGGCCATTCATGTGAAACGGCATACCTGGCGCGAGGACGCTCCGGTCCTGCCGTGGGTCTACGCAATCGCCCGCTTCAAGCTGATCGATGCCTTCCGCAGGCGGGGCCGGCGCATCGAGGTCGAGATCGACGAGATCGCCGAGACCTTCGCCGAGCCGGAGGCGGAGACGGTCAGCGAACGCGACATAAACCGGGCGCTCGACGGCCTGCCGCCTTCGCAGCGCTCGGTGGTTTCCTCGATCTCGGTCGACGGCCACTCGATCGGCGAAACGGCGGCCAAGCTCGGCATCAGCGAGACGGCGGTGCGCGTTTCGCTGCATCGCGGCCTTGCCGCGATCGCCAAAAGGTTCGGACGACAATGACATGAGAACCGAGGATCTCATCAAGGCGCTGGACGCCGATGCCCGCAACAAGGCGATGCCGCTTGGCAGGGCCTGGTGGCTGGCCGTCGGCGTGGCGGTGGCGGTCGCGGCGGCGGTCTTTTTCATGACCATCGGCCCACGCCCGGACATCATGCCGGCCATGCATACGATGCGCTTCATGTCGAAGTTCGTCTTCACCCTGGCGCTCACCGCTGGTGCGTTCGCCTTGATCCGGGCGCTGTCGACGCCCGGTGCGGCGAGCAGGCGGGCAAAGCTGTGGATGGCCGCCACCCCCGTGCTCGTCGTGATCGCGGTGATCCTGGAGCTTTTCGTCGTGCCCGAGGCCGAATGGGGCAGGCGGCTCGTGGGCTCCAACTGGATGATCTGCATGAGCTTCATCCCGCTGATCGGCATCGGCCCCCTGGCGATCTTCCTCGGCATGCTGCGCTACGGCGCGCCGACCCGGCCGGTGCTGGCCGGCGCGGTCGCGGGCCTTTTGGCGGGCGGATTGGCGGCGACCTTCTATGCCGCGCATTGCTTCGACGATTCGCCGCTGTTCGTCGCCACCTGGTACACGATCGCGATTGCCTTCCTCACCGCGCTCGGCGCGCTTGGCGGGCGGTTTTTCGTCCGCTGGTAGGGTTGCACACCGATCCTTAATCATACCGGCAATTGTTTGCCGGTTAGCGGAGTAGCCGCCGCCGCTCATGCAACCATTCCTTAAAATCGATCCGCCAGGGTTGCGGCAACGCGCAGCGGCGCATTGGGTGGGATCGCATTTGTGGCGTGGTTGAGTTGGAAAGGTCCGCGGGCCGGCAAGCGCGCCGTGCCCGTCTTGATGGCAACGGGGCTCGTTGTCCTGACTGCATCGATCCTGTTGCCGGCGCTGGAACTCGGCTCGGACGCGCTGAAGATCTGCCTGCAGATATCCGTCGCCGTCACGGCCGTCACGCTGTTTGTCTCGGCGCTGTTCATCCGCAAGATCATCGACGACCGCCGGCAGATTGCCGAGAGCGAGCAACGCTTCCGCCGGGCCATGGAGGATTCGGCGATCGGCGTCGCCATTGTCGGCCTCGATGGCCGCATCGTTCAGGCCAATCCCGCCTTCGCCGACATGCTCGGATACACCCGCGCGGAAATCGAGGCGCTGACCTTCTTCCAGATCACGCATCCCGACGATCTGCAGATCGGCCGTGAGACGATGACGAGCCTGAAGGAAGGCAAGATCCATTCCTTCCATTTCGAGAAGCGGTATCTGCGCAAGGACGGCACCCCGGTGTGGGCGCAGCTTGCCGGCTCGGTCATCCGCGAAGAGGTGACGGGCCACCCTCTCTATCTCGTGTCGCAGATCGAGGAGATCGATGCGCGCAAGCAGGCCGAAGCGCGCATCGCAGAGGCGGAGACGCGTTGGAACTTCGCGCTGACCAGCGCCGGACAGGGCGTCTGGAGCCTGGATATGCGCAAGGGCGGCACGACCTATTCCGAAACCTGGGTGAGGATGCTGGGTTATGCCGATGGCGAGCTCGATGGCGACCCCGACCGCTGGCTGACGATGATCCACCCGGACGACCGCGAGCTTGTCGCCGAGGCGGAACGCGCGCACCTTGCCGGCGAGACGCCTTTCTTCGAGGCCGAGTTCCGGATGCGCCACAAGGACGGCCGCTGGGTCTGGATCCTCGATCGCGGCAAGGCGATCGAACGCGACGGCGAGGGCCGGCTGATACGCGCCATCGGCAGCCTGACCGACATCACCCAGCGCAAGGAAGCCGAAGAACGCCTCAAGGTTTCCGCGGCGATGCTGGCCGACGAAAAGGAACGGCTCAGGGTGACGCTGCAGTCGATCGGCGACGCGGTCATCTGCACCGATGCCGCCAATCGCGTCACCTTCATGAACCCGGTCGCCGAAAAACTGACCGGCGTTGCCGCCGGCGAGGCGCTGGGCAGGGTGCTTGGCCATGTCTATTGGCCGGTCGACGAGGAAACCGGGCAGAGGATCGGCTTGACGCGACCTTCGGCAGCCGATCGCCATGACAGCGACCAGAATACCCGCGCCGTTCTCATCCGGCGCGATGAAACTCGCTGCAGCATCCGCCAGGTCGTGTCGCCGATCATGAACGACCGCAACGATTTCTGCGGGCTGGTCATCGTCTTCCAGGATTTCACCGATGCGCGCGCCCTGCAGCGCCAGCTGGCCTACGCCGCAGCCCACGACGCGCTGACCGGGCTCGCCAACCGTTCGAGCTTCATCCGCACGATGGAGGAGCTGGTCGATCAGTGCCGGCTCCATGGCGGCGAGCACCAGTTCATGTTCGTCGACCTCGATCATTTCAAGGCGGTCAACGACACCGGCGGTCACGCGGCGGGCGACGCGCTGCTGAAGCGCGTGGCCGATGCGATCCGCAACGTGCTTGGGCCCGAGGACATCGTCGCCCGTCTCGGCGGCGATGAGTTCGCGGTCGTTCTGAGGTCAGGCGCGCCGGCGCGGGCGGCGATCGCGGCGCGCTCCATCATCGATGCTATCCGCAACCTGAACTTCAGCTGGGACGGCCGTGCGCATTCGATCGGCGCCAGCATCGGGCTCGCACCGATCCGCGCCGGCTGCGGCGAGGTGGACGAGATCATCGCCCGTGCCGACACTGCCTGCTATACCGCAAAGGCGGCCGGCCGCGGCTGCGTTTCGGCAGCACCGGACGAAGTCTCGAAGGTCGGGGCGACGCCTCTGCCGCTTGCCGCGGCATCCTGAAAGCCGCGCGGGAGGGCGTTCAATCGCTGGGCTCAGCGCGTCGGCACCGGATGGTCGCCGCGATAGTCGTAGAAGCCGCGTCCGGTCTTGCGACCCAGCCAGCCGGCCTCGACATATTTCACCAGCAGCGGGCAGGGACGGTATTTCGAGTCCGACAGGCCCTCATGCAGCACCTGCATGATCGACAGGCAGGTATCGAGGCCGATGAAGTCGGCAAGCTGCAACGGACCCATCGGATGGTTGGCGCCGAGCCGCATGGCGGTGTCGATGGCGTCGACAGTGCCGACGCCCTCATAGAGCGTGTAGATCGCCTCGTTGATCATCGGCAGCAGGATGCGGTTGACGATGAAGGCCGGGAAATCCTCGGAGACGGTGATCGTCTTGTCGAGATGGTTGACGAAGGCCTTGGCCGCTTCGAAGGTCTTGTCCTCGGTGGCGATGCCGCGCACCAGCTCGACCAGCTTCATCACCGGCACCGGGTTCATGAAATGTATGCCGATGAAACGCTCCGGCCGGTCGGTTTGCGCGGCGAGCCGGGTGATCGAGATCGACGAAGTGTTGGTTGCCAGGATCGCTTCCGGATTGAGCTGCGGGCAGAGCTGGGCGTAGATCTTGCGCTTGACCGTCTCGTCCTCGGTCGCCGCCTCGATCACGAGGTCGGCAGCGGCGAGATCGGCCATGGCGGAGGCCGCCGAGATGCGCGCCATCGCCTCGTTGCGCGCCTTTTCCTCGAGCTTCCCGGAACCGACCTGGCGGGCCATGTTGCCGCTGATGGTGGCGATGCCCTTCTCGATCCGGTCTAGCGACAGGTCGTGGATCAGGACCTTGTAGCCGGCCAGCGCCGAGACATGGGCGATGCCGCCACCCATTTGACCCGCGCCGACAATGCCGATCGTCTCGATCTTGCTCATACCTACCCCATCCCGTATCGAGCACTTCCGCTTCTTCGAAGCACGGAAACGCTCCTCTCTCTTTGTTTGTCGCAACTCCGAAAAGCCGCTACGCACTTTTCCTGGAATTGCCTGAGCCTTAAGCGGCCTGCTTTTTGTGCAGTGCAAACTAAAAGGGCGGGGCGACTTCGTCTACCCCACCCTTCGGATTTTAATATGCCTAAGCAGAAGGCGTCAAAGCGCCTTTTGCAGCTCCGGCAAGATGACGAAGAGATCGCCGACGAGGCCGTAGTCGGCAACCTGGAAGATCGGTGCCTCCTCGTCCTTGTTGATGGCGACGATGACCTTCGAATCCTTCATGCCGGCAAGGTGCTGGATGGCGCCGGAAATGCCGACGGCGATGTAGAGGTCGGGAGCGACCACCTTGCCGGTCTGGCCGACCTGCCAGTCGTTCGGGGCATAGCCGGCGTCGACCGCCGCGCGGGACGCGCCAACGGCGGCGCCGAGCTTGTCGGCGACGGGCAGTATGACTTCCTGGAACTTCTCCGACGAGCCCAGCGCACGGCCGCCAGAGATGATGATCTTGGCCGAGGTCAGCTCCGGACGGTCGTTCTCGGAGAGCTTGTTCTCGACGAAGGAGGAGAGGCCGGGATTGGCCGCGGCGCCGACCGTCTCGACCGAGGCCGAACCACCCTCGGGCGCGGCCGAGAAGGAGGCGGTGCGGACGGTGATCACCTTCTTGGCGTCGGTCGACTGTACCGTCTGGATGGCGTTGCCGGCATAGATCGGCCGCTTGAAGGTGTCGGGCGAGACCACCTCGATGATCTCGGACACCTGCGCGACGTCGAGCAGGGCCGCGACGCGCGGCGCGACGTTCTTGCCGGCCGACGTGGCCGGCGCGACGATCGCGTCGTAAGAGCCGGCGAGCGACACAACGAGCGCGGCCAGCGGTTCGGCGAGACGCTCGGAAAGCTCGTCGGCTTCGGTCAGCAGCACTTTGCGAACACCTTTCAGCTTGGCGGCGGCGTCAGCGGCGGCCTTGGCGCCCTTGCCGGCAACCAGCACGTCGACGTCCGAGCCGATCTGGAGGGCCGCCGACAGCGCCTTGGCGGTCTGGTCGGAAAGGGTTGCGTTGTCGTGTTCGGCGATGAGGAGAATTGCCATTTTCCTGTTCCTTTCCTGACCGCTTCAGAGCACGCCGGCTTCGTTCTTGAGCTTCTCGACGAGCTCGGCGACGCTCTTGACCTTGACGCCCGCCTTGCGGCCGCCCGGCTCCTCGGTCTTGATGACCTTGAGACGCGGCTTGACGTCGGCGCCGTAGTCGGCCGGGCTCTTCTCGTCGAGCGGCTTCTTCTTGGCCTTCATGATGTTGGGCAGCGAGGCGTAGCGCGGCTGGTTGAGGCGAAGGTCGGCGGTGACGATCGCAGGCATCTTCAGTTCCACGGTCTGCAGGCCGCCGTCGACTTCGCGCGTCACCTTGGCCTTGTCGCCGGCAAGCTCCACCTTGGAGGCGAAGGTGCCCTGCGACCAGCCGAGGAGTGCGGCCAGCATCTGGCCGGTCTGGTTCGAATCGTCGTCGATCGCCTGCTTGCCGAGGATGACGAGGCCCGGCTTCTCGGCTTCGACCACGCCCTTCAGCACCTTGGCGACGCCGAGCGGCTCGGTCTGCTCGTCGGTCTTGACCAGGATGGCGCGGTCGGCGCCCATGGCGAGCGCGGTGCGGAGCGTCTCCTGCGCCTGCTGCGGACCGATCGAAACGACGATGATCTCTTCCGCCTTGCCGGCTTCCTTGATGCGGATCGCTTCCTCGACCGCGATCTCGTCGAACGGGTTCATCGCCATCTTGACGTTGGCGAGCTCGACGCCCAGTCCGTCGGCCTTGACCCGGACCTTGACGTTCGCATCCACAACCCGCTTCACGGGCACAAGGATCTTCATTTTCCTGTCACCTCTCCTGAGATAGTCGGGCGCGCTATAGCAGTGTGCGCCTTGTCAGAGTTGTCGAAAGCCGACATTCCGGGCGGAATTCTGGCCTTCGACCGCCAAGAACCTGTTCCACCCCGATCTTTCAATTGTGCATGATCTTTCCCGAAACCGGTTCCCGCGTTTCGGGATCATGCCCGGGGTGGCGTTTCCGTAGTGGCGGCAATCCGGCGCGTCAATATGCACGACGCACTCAAATCGGTTCAATCCCGAGGCGACGCAGCGCCGCGGCCCCATTGCGGCGCCGGCTGCGCCGGGGTTTCGGGTGTTGCCCCTGACTCTGTCGGAACAGGTATCTGCTGGACATTCGGCGTGGGGTCCGGCTCGCCGTCGGCGCCGGCAAGCAGCGGCACGCCGCGGCTGCGCAGCACCAGAACAAGAACGGAGCCGGCGACGATGCCGCCGATATGGCAGGCCCAGGAAATCTGGTCCTCGCCGCCGGCGGCAAACATCACGATCTGGAACAGTATCCAGAGGATGAGCGGGATGAAGGCGGGAATGCGCAGGGGAATGCGCGCAAAGGCCAATACCCAGACCTTAACCCGCGGATAGAGGATCAGATAGGCGGCGACCACGCCGGCGATGGCGCCGGAGGCACCGATCAGCGGCACCTGCGAATCCCAGCCAACCAACCCTTGAACGAAAGCACCCGCCGCCGCGCAAGCGAGGTAGAAGATCAGGTAGCGGATATGGCCGAGCGCGTCCTCGACATTGTCGCCGAACACCCACAGGAACAGCATGTTGCCGCCGAGGTGGAAGATGTCGGCATGCAGGAAGGAATAGGTGAGATAGCTGAGGCTTTCGGGAATGACGACGAATTCGGGCGACAGCTCGACCTTGTCGTGGACCACCGAAGGGATGAAGCCGAGGCCAAGCACCGCGGCGTTGGTGAAGTTTTCGCCTCCGAGCGTGGTCGCGAAATAAACCAGCGCGTTCACTACGATCAGGCCGATCGTCACATATTGCAGCCGGATATGGCGCAGCCTGTTGGTGTCATAGAGCGGGATGAACATCGGACCCTCCCGCCATACCTGATTGTCAGCGGTTCTTGCCGGGAACCCATAGCACGTCGGCATTTCCATTGTCATTGACCGCGCGGGCGGCGACGAACAGGAAGTCCGAGGCGCGGTTGATGTATTTCAGTGCTTCGCGGTTGACATGCTCGGCCGGGTCCTGCGCCAGCGCCACCATGATGCGCTCGGCGCGTCGCGCCACCGTGCGCGCCAAATGCAGGGCGGCTGCCGCCGGCGTGCCGCCATTCAGCACGAAGGACTTCAGTGGCTGCAGGTGCTTGTTGAGAAGATCGATGTCCTTTTCGACGCGCTCGGTCTGCGCGGCGACGATGCGCAGCGGCTCGTAGTCGAGCGGCTTGCCCTCGTCCGGCACCGCCAGATCGGCGCCGAGGTCGAAAAGGTCGTTCTGGATGCGCGAAAGCATGGCGTCGATCGCAGGATGATCCGCTCCGGTGTGCAGGCGCGCCATGCCGATGCAGGCATTGGCCTCGTCCACCGCGCCATAGGCCTCGACGCGCAGGTCGGATTTCAGCCGCCGCTCGCCGCTGCCGAGACCGGTGGTGCCGTCGTCGCCGGTGCGGGTATAGATCTTGTTGAGCTTGACCACGTCGTTCTCCTTCCGGCGAACGTCATTTGCGAGTGAGCCAGACGACCAGCAGGATCAGCGCCAGGGCCACGGCCTGCAGCAGAACGCGCGCCTGCATCAGCTTGTTGGAGGTCACGCCGGAGCCGCCGCGCATCATGTTGACGAGGCCGCGGATCAGCACGACGACTACGGCGGCCATGACGATCAGGGCGAGGATTTTGAAGACGGTTGCCATGAGCTGGCTCCAGTTCGGTTTCGGTCAGGCGCGCCTGGCGAGCACGCGGTAGAGTGCTGATGCCGGCAGGATGCGTTTGAGCACCACGCCGATCTTGGCCGGCACCGTTACCACATAGTGCGGGCGTGGGCGCTGTGACAGAAGCGCGTGGCGCAAGGCGGCGTGGACCACCTCCGGTCCCGGCTTCAGCCGCGAGACGCTGCCGCCGGCCTGCAGCCGTGCAAGCTGTGCCTTGTAGTCGGCGCGGTGGGCGGAGTGCTCGATGTCGATGTTCTTCAGGAACCACGCCAGGCCGTTGCTGGCGATCTTCGAGGTCACCGGCCCCGGCTCGATCAGCGAAAGGTGGATGCCGCTGCCTTCGAGTTCCTGGCGCATGCACAGCATCAGGCCTTCGAGGGCATGTTTCGACGCCGAGTAGGCGCCGCGAAAGCGGACCGGAGCGAGCCCCAGGATCGAGGAGCAGTGGACGAGGCGGCCGTGGCCCTGGCGGCGCATGACCGGCACGATGCGCCGCGTCAGATCGTGCCAGCCGAAGAAATTGGCCTCGAACTGCTCGCGCAGCGCCTCCACCGGCAGGTCCTCGACGGCGCCGGGCTGCGCGTAGGCGCCGTTGTTGAACAGCGCGCCAAGCGTGCCGCCCGTGCGCTCCAGCGCGGCGTCGGCCAGCGCGGCGATGGATTCCGGCTCACGATAGTCGAGATAGAAGGCCTCGATGCCATCGGCCTCGAGAGCGGCGATGTCGGCCGGTTTGCGCGCCGTGGCGAACACGCGCCAGCCTTCCGCCTGCAACGCCCGCGCGCAATAGGCGCCGATGCCTGAGGAGGCGCCGGTGACGATGATGCTGCGCAACTGTTCAGCAGTGGGCAACGTTGTCTGACCCCGGGGTTGCCATTTGCCGCAATCACTTCCCATATTCGCGGCGTCGACACAATCGAGCGGAGCGCCGGTCCTTGCTCAGGAATATCGTCGCCGTCAAGCGCGTGCTCTACGATGCGATCGGCCATTTCACGACGGACGACGGCTGGGCGATGGCCAGCCATCTGGCGATCACCTCGCTGATGGCGCTGTTTCCGTTCCTGATCTTCGCCACCACGCTGGCCAGCTTCCTCGGCGCGCGCGCCTTCGCCGACACGGCCGTGCATCTGGTGTTCGACACCTGGCCGGAGCAGATCGCCAAGCCGATCGCGCGCGAGGTGCAGAACGTGCTCACCGTGCGGCGCACCGACCTTCTGACCTACGGCGTGCTTTTGGCCGCCTACTTCGCCTCGAACGGCATCGAGGCGCTGCGCACCTCTCTCAACCGCGCCTACCGGGTCGCCGAGACGCGCGGCATCATCTACCGCCGGGTGCAGAGCATCATCTTCGTTTTGATCGCGACCGCCTGTTTTCTCGCCATCAGCGTGCTTCTGGTGTTCGCGCCGCTGCTGGCGCGGCTGGCCGAGGCGCAGTTTGAATGGATCAAGCCCTATATGGGCACGATCACGATATGGCGCTACGTCATCGCCTCGACGGTCATCGTCATCGGCCTTTTCGCCGTGCATATCTGGCTGCCGGCCGGCAAGCGCCGCTTCGTCTCGATCATTCCCGGCATCGTCTTCACGCTGATCGCCTGGCTGGCCGGTTCGACCATCTTCGCCATCTATCTCGACCACTTCTCGTCCTATGTGACGACCTATGCGGGGCTCGCCTCCATCATGATCGCGGTGGTCTTCCTCTACATGATCTCGGCCATCTTCATCCTCGGCGGCGAGCTCAACGCCTCGATCAGCCGGTATCTCGAAGCGCGCGCGAGAGTTGGCTGAGCTCGCGAACTGAGGAACTGAAGAAAAAGCGACAATAGCCGGCGGTACGTTTCCCTCTCAATTCCTCAATTCCTCAGTTCCTCAATTCCTCAGTTCCTCAGTTCCCCAGTTCCCTTTTCCTTCGTCTGCCGCGCCGTCGCCAGGGCGACGCCCAGCGTGGCTATCGCCATGCCGGCGATCTGCAGCGCATTGAGCGCTTCGCCGAACAGGGCCCAAGCGATGACCGCGGTGACGGCCGGCACCAGGTAGAACAGTGAAGCGACCTTCGACATCTCGCCGTCCCTGATCATCACCATCAACAGGAAGATGGCGCCGACCGACAGCACCAGGACCAGCCAGGCCATGGCGAAGACGAGCTCGCCGTTGATGGTGATCGTGTGCGTCTCGAAGGCGAGCGACCCGAGGATCGTCACGATCGAGCCGCCGACATACTGCCACATCGTCGCCGAGACGAGGTCGCCGCCGGAGGCGAAGCGCTTCTGCCAGATCGTTCCGGCGGCCATGCCGAGCACCGAGATCAGCGAGGCCGTCAGCGTCGCCGCGTTGACGCCGCCGCCGATCATGCCGAGCTTCGGCCAGAGCACGATGACGACGCCCAAAAGCCCGACGGCGAGGCCCGCCCAATGGCGCGGCAGGATCGCCTCGCCGAGGAATTTGCCGGCAAGCACCGCCGTGATCAGCGGCTGCAGGCCGACGATCAGCGCCGAAAGTCCGGCCGGCATGCCTCTATGGATCGCCCAGAACACGCCGCCCAGATAGACGCCGTGCATGAGAACGCCGGCCATCGTCGCGTGAAGCGCCTCTTCGCGGCTCGCCCTGCGCGAGCCGAGCAGCACGGTCAAGCCCGCAAACAGGATCGCCGCCAGCACGAAGCGTATGGCGAGGAAGGTGAAAGGCTCCGCCCACGGCATGGCATAGCGCGCGCCGATGAAGCCGGTCGCCCACAGGACGACGAAAGAGGCGGGAATGAACCGCTTGATGCTGTGCATTTTCGGGAGGAGCTCTGGCTGCGGGTGAAGAGTCAATGACGGCAATTGCTCTAATGCCGTTCAATTCGGCAAGCAAAACGAAACGGTTGATCCATAAGCTCATTCGAATTCAACAAACGGTGCCAGAGGGGCATGGCGTTAAGGCACGCCATGGGCAGGCATGCTTTTGCATCTCGGTACGACCTGGCTGCTGTTCGCGGTGGCGACCGTCGCCGTCTTCGGTTTCTTCTTCGGCACCGCGCTCGATGCCATCATGAAGGACGACGGCTTCGGCTCGACCGGAAACACGCTGCTCTTCACGCTGGGTTTCTTCGTTGCCGTCATGGTCGCCAACGAGCACGGCATCACTTTCAGGGACCTCAAACTTGCTGTGGCGTGGGGCCTGAGCGGCGCTTTCGTGTTCATCAGCGTGATGGCGCTGATCAAGGCCGGGCTGGCTCGTCTGTAGCCAGTGCGTCGAAAACCCAGCTAGAGCCCGATCAGCTGCCTGACGCCCTGCGGCGACACGCCTGCCTGCCTCAGCGCGGCAAGGCCGGTGTCCTTGAGGCTCTTCGACAATTTCCTTCCGTCCGGTCCGAGGATCAGGCGGTGATGGAAATAACGCGGCGCCGGGAGGCCGAGCAATTCCTGGAGCAGGCGCTGCACGCCGGTCGCCGCGCAAAGGTCCTGGCCGCGCACGACATGGCTGACGCCCTGCAGCGCGTCGTCGACCACCACGGCAAGATGATAGCTGGTCGGGATGTCGCGGCGCGCCACGATGACGTCGCCCCAGGCCTGCGGCCTTGCCTCGACCGTGCCCGTCGCAGCCATGGTCCCGTCGGTGAATTCGATCCACGACAGGGCGCCCGCCATGCGCGCCGTGGCGGCTTCGACGTCGAGCCGCCAGGCGAAAGACATGTTGTCGGCAATGCGCCGCTTGCGCTCCTTCATCGGCAAGGCCTTGTCCAGAGGCGGATAGAGCGGCACGCCGTCGGGGTCGCGCGGCCAGTCGCGGCCACGTTTCTCGGTCTCGGCAATGAAGGCGCGGATCTCGCCCCGGCTCATGAAGGCGGGATAAACCAGTTCCTCGGCGATCAGCCGGTCGAGCACGGCCTTGTATTCGGAAAAATGCTCGGACTGGCGCCGCACCGGCTCTTGCCAGGCGAGGCCCAGCCATTTCAGGTCGCGGTATATGCCGGCCTCGAATTCCGGCGTGCAGCGGGTGATGTCGATATCCTCGATGCGCAGCAAGAGCCGCCCGCCCGTCCGCGCCGCCATTTGCTGGTTGAGCAGTGCCGAATAGGCATGGCCGAGATGCAATTCGCCGTTGGGGCTCGGCGCAAAGCGAAATGTCAGGAGCGTCATGTCTCAGGCGGCGTTCGGGTTGAAAGGCGCTTCCGCCGGTTGATAGTTAGCCATCAATTGCCGATCTGGGAACAAGCAACGTGCAACGCATCGCCTCGCTCGACGACATTGCAGCAGGGCTGGACGCGCTCTGCCTCATCGATCCGCGGCTGGAGAAGGTGCGCGGCATGGCGGGCGAAGTGCCGCTCCGGCTGTCGGAGCCGGGATTCGGGAGCCTCGCCTCGATCATCGTCTCGCAGCAGGTGTCCCGCGCCAGCGCCGATGCCATCTTCGGCCGGCTGACCAGGCTGGTCGACCCGCTGACGCCGGAAGGGATACTTTGCGCCGGCGAGGACATTTTTCGCGAGGCCGGCCTGTCGCGGCCGAAGCAGCGCGGGTTGATCGCCGTCGCCGAAGCCGTGGCCGGCGGGCTCGATCTCGATCACCTCTGCTCGCTCGACGCCGGCGAGGCGATCGCCGCGATGACGGCCGTGCCCGGCATCGGCCCCTGGACGGCGGAGTGCTATCTGCTTTTCGCCGCCGGCCATCCCGATGTCTTCCCCGCCCGCGACGTCGCGCTGCAGACGGCGGTCGGCCATGCGCTGGGCATCGACCCCCGTCCGCCGGAGAAAACACTGATTCGGCTGGCCGAATCATGGAGCCCGTGGCGGGGTGTCGCGTCGCGGCTTTTCTGGGCCTATTACCGTGAATTGAAGGGCCGGGATGCGGCGCCCCCTGTCGAAATGGCCAAAAAAGCATGAAAATCATGCATTTTTGACCGTTTCGCGGAACGACAATCCGCTTCACATCCTTGTCATGTCGGGCTTACAGTATCCGCGCCGTTCGGTTACAGCGCCGGCCATCCGGTTGGATGAGCTAAAACGCTGTAGGACTTTTGAAGTGGCGCATGATCCTTTCCGAAAATCATACGATTTTCGGGGTCACGCGCTGAACCAAGGAGGCCAACAACGTGACGGTTGCCGTATCTCCGGATGGGCTTCCCGCGCTGGTGCTGAATGCGGACTACCGTCCGCTCAGCTATTACCCCTTGTCGCTCTGGTCGTGGCAGGACGCCATCAAGGCCGTCTTCCTCGACCGGGTCAACATCGTTGCCGAGTACGAGCACGCCGTCTCCTCGCCGACCTTTTCGATGAAGCTGCCGAGCGTGGTGAGCCTCAAGGCCTATGTGAAGCCGTCGCGGCACCCGGCCTTCACCCGCTTCAACGTGTTCCTGCGCGACCGCTTCCAGTGCCAGTATTGCGGCACGACCGACGACCTCACCTTCGACCATGTCATCCCGCGCCATCGCGGCGGGGCGACGACCTGGGAGAATGTCGTGGCCGCCTGCTCGCCCTGCAATCTCAGGAAAGGCGGCATGATGCCGGCGCAGGCCAAGATGTGGCCGCTGCAGAAGCCCTACCAGCCGACGGTGCACGACCTGCATAACAACGGCCGCCTGTTCCCGCCCAACCATCTGCATGAAAGCTGGATGGATTATCTGTACTGGGATGTCGAACTGGAACCTTGAGATCGTTCGATAATTCGGGAGGCTGGCCGCCTGAAGCAATTTTCTGCGCTTCCGGTGCTCACGGACTTAAATGTCCGCTCCGCTCCGGTTCTCGAAAATCACTTCATCCGGCTCAGCCTGCCGAATTCTTTGAACGATCCCGCGTCGGCGCCCTAAACTAGTCGCGGGAAAGCGCACTGCGGAAGGCGACGGTCGCCAGGATAAGGCTGGCGATGGCGTTCCAGCCGGCGAGCGACAGGCCGAGGATGCGAAGCGCTGCCTTGTCGCAGGAGGGCGGGACGAATTTGTCGAGCGCGTCGAGCACGCCCTTGCCGCCGGTATCGACCGGGCCGGCGCCGGCGGTGCAGTCTGCCGGACCTTTCCACCAGGCCCATTCGACGCCGGAATGGTAGACGCCGAGATAGAGGCCGTAGAGCATCAGCAGGCCGCCGATCGCCAGCAGCCCGCGCGTCACCCAGGCCGGCGCGCGCAGCATCGAGGCGATCGCCGCGACCAGCATCAGCGGCGCGCCGATATAATAGGGGGTGCGCTGCTCGAGGCAGAGATGGCAGGGGATGTAGCCGCCTATGTACTGGAAGGCGAGCGCGGAGCCGACGGTAGCCGCCATGGCAACCGCGAGAAACAGCGCGGCCCGAGTCCGCTGGCGTCCTGTGTCGGCATTCATGGTCGCTGTCATCGGTCCTGGTCCGTTCGCTTGGCTGTTACCCGTGGGCGTATCTGACGAGGATATAGAGCAAAATCAGGGCAGCGGCGCCGGCACCGACAATCGTTCCCAAACGCTTCTCGATGAACTCCTTGATCGACTCGCCGTAGCGGCGCAGCAGCCAGGCAAGCAGCAGGAAGCGGGCGCCGCGCGCGACGATCGCAAGCCCGATGAACAGCAAGAGGTTGACGCCGATGACGCCCGACAAGATGGTCACCACCTTGATCGGCGGCAAATGCGCCGCGCCCGAGGTGATCAGCATCAGGATGATGAAGCCGACGCCGGATGAGGTACGCAGCGCCTCGAACTCATCATACTTGCCGTAGAATTCGAGGATCGGCTTGGCGACCGCCTCGTAAGCGTAATGGCCGATGAACCATCCGGCGATGCCGCCCAGCACCGAAGCGACCGTTGCGATCAGTGCATAGCGATAGGCGCGGTCGGGCCTGGACAGCGCCATCGGCAGATAGAGCACGTCGGCCGGCACCAGGAAGACGGAGCTTTCGACGAAGGCGATGAAGGCCAGCCACCATTCGGCCGATTTCCTGGCCGCCAGCGACAGGGTCCAGTCGTAAAGTCCGCGAAGCATCGGCTCTCCTAATGCGGTTGACGCAATCCAGACCTGGAATTGCTCTAGTGCATGCTACCCGAAGCGCTTAGCGGTTTTGGGCAACGACAGGCAGGAAGACAAGAACCCAAAGCGCCGCAGCAGACGCTTCCGGCTGAGGCGTTTCGGCGCGCCGTCTGTCTAGAAAGTTTTTGTGCGCCGCACAATGGCAGCGTCTTCACGAAACCGTAAGGCGCGGCTGGCGCTGGCAAATCGGCAACAGGCCAGTTGACGAAAGGCCCTCGGCCCGTATAGTCCGCGCCCATCCAGGCCGCCCGGCCTGAGCCCCTATGGCGGAATTGGTAGACGCGCTCGACTCAAAATCGAGTTCCGCAAGGAGTGCTGGTTCGATCCCGGCTAGGGGCACCATTGACCGCCTTGGTCGCCAGGCTAACGCCGCCAGAAGTCACGGTGGGCAGCGAGAAGCTGGTCCTCGATTTCGGGGAAGGGGCCGTGAACCTCGACCTTCTTCTGCCCGGAACCGAGCACAACGCGCGAGGACAGGCTCATCGTCGGGTTTTCGGGATGGTCCCCGGTCAGCGTGAGAAGCTTGCTCTCCTCGAAACCGTAGACCAGCCGGCCGATATTCGCCCAGTAGAGCGTTCCGGTGCACATCGCGCACGGCTCGCCTGTCGAGACCAGCGTGCAGGTCCAGAGAAACTCCGGCGAATAGGCTGCCGCCGCGCGCCGCGCAAGTTCGGTTTCGGCGTGATGCACGGTGTCGATATTGCCCTGGCGCATGAGGATCGCGTCCTCGGGGCCGACCAGCACCGCGCCGAACGGATGATGGCCGTGCGCGGCTGCGTCGCGGGCAACGGCATCTGCCGCGAGTAGGTGGGCGATCATCCGGTCGCGCGTCATATCGCGCAGATTAAGGCACGGGAGGCGGCGCGGGAAGGGCGGGAAGTTGTCTCGACATGAAATTCCTCGCGGCCATGGGCCAGGATCACGCGATGCCTGGTCATCTTCAACCAGCCGCACCATCGACGCCGACAGCGCTGCTGCAGTTCCCAGGCGGTAGTAGGTTGGAGCTACTGCGAATTCGGTATCCCGTGCCTCTGGGTCGGACCTGCAAAGCGGGATAGAATGCCTGGCGATATGCGTCTCCGAACTGCGGAAATGCGTCGAAGCAATGGAATTCTGAGCCCTTCTTGTCCGGACGGTTGAGACGCAACCATGGCAAAAAGAAAATCGCGTGCCAGGCCCAACGGCGATCTCGTAAAGCTGATGGCGACCAGGCCGCGAGCGGTTGCCCTTGCAGCGCTGCATGTGAGTGAGTCGGTGCTGCTCGAGCTCGAAGCATCCGAACTCTTGTCAGCCGCGGAGATTAGAGGGTTGCTCAGGGACGCGTCGACGACGTTGCGCAACGCCGCCGATGAAGTGGACAACCGAAGCTGCCTCGTTGCCAGCAAAATAGTCGAGTCGATGCGGGAAAACTTCAAGAGGAACAAAAGCTGACCGGTTCGCCCCAAAACGAAATTCAAATCCTGGTGCCGGCCATTCTACGGAACAGGTGCATGTTCAACGGAAATGAGGCGTTGTACTGATCGCATCTGTTTGATGTACACTCAATCCGAGGAGGAAGTTGGGGGAGGAAAATATTGGGCGGGGCAATAGATGACATACTCTTCGCATCCTTTTTTGCGGGCAAATGAGAATCGTCCAGTACACGCCGGATTTGACGACGACACCACCGCACTGATCAAGGCGCTTGGGTTCACGCCAAGACGCTATGCGGCGGAGACGGTGATCGTCAGGCAGGGCGAGAACAAAGATCGGATGTTCGTCGTCGAGTCGGGCTGGGGCTGCATTGCTCATGAACTCGCCGGCGGTCAACGACAGATCCTGGACTTCGCCCTGAAGGGCGATATCGTGCTGCCTCAGTTCAACGGAGGCGGCGCTCTCGAGACATTCGTGGCGCTAACCGACCTTTCGGTGCTGGTCGCTTCGACCAAGACATTCGCCCTTGCCGCCATGAAATCGCCTCCGCTCTTTTCCGTTATTCTCGAGGCACTCGTGCAAAACGGAGCGGTGATCGCCCAACATCTCACCAATGTTGGACGGCGCAGCGCGCTGGGACGGTCGGCGCATCTGTTCCTCGAACTGATCGCGCGTCTGGAGCGGGTCGGCGCGGTCAACCATGACAGCTTCGAATGTCCTCTCACCCAGTACGATCTCGCGGATGTCCTCGGCCTCACTCCGATCCATGTCAATCGGATGCTGCGGGAGTTGCGAGAGCGCAAGTTCCTCGAATTCCGGCATGGCCATGTTCGCATGATCGATCGGGCGGGGCTGATAAAGTTTGCCGGGTTCGCGGGCGAATATGTAGAAAGTTGAGGCGCTTAAAGGGTTTCCAAGTCCACCGCGAGCATACACTTCATCGCATATTGCCCGTATGCCCTTGCGAATACCGCCCTGGCTGCGGCCAGACCGTCAGGCCATGCGGCTCGACACCGACGCGGATCTTGGTCACCGCGCCTGACATCGTGTCGATCATATAGACCTCGCCGTCGAAGCGGCCGGACAGCCAGAGCTGCTTGCCGTCGGCGCTGACATTGCCCATGTCGGGGCTGCCGCCGTCCGGGATCGGCCATTGCGCGACGACCTGGCGCCTGGCGAAGTCGATCACCGTCACGCTGCCAGGCCCGTCGGCGCGGCCCTGCTCCATCTTGTGCGAGCCGCGGTTCGAGACGTAGAGCCGCTTGCCGTCGCGGCTGACGACAAAGCCGTGCGCGCCTATGCCCGTCGCGATGAAGCCGATCTCCTTGAAACTGTCGCCATCGATGAGGAACACACCGTCGTTCATCATGTCGGCGACGTAGAAGATTTTGCCGTCGGGCGACAGCCTGATGTCCTGCGGCATCGCCCATCTTCGACAGATCGAGATGGCCGAGCACCTTCCGGTTCTTGAGGTCGATCTTGGCCAGCCCGCCGTCGCCATATTCGCAGGTGAAGATCGCGTAGGAATTGTCGGCCGCGAAGTCGGCATGGTTGATGCCGGGACAGGTCGGCGTCAGGATGATCGATTTCAGCGTCATGGTCTGCGGATCGCGCAGGTCGAGCTGCTTCAGGGCCTCGTCGACGATGATGGCGGCGCTGCCGTCCGGCATGAAGTACATGTTGTAGGGGTCGTCGACCGGCACCTGCTTGCCGGGCTTGGCGGTCGTCGGATCGATCGGCGTCAGGCTGCCGTTCCTGCCGGTGCCGTTGTTGGCCACCCAGAGCGTCTTCAGGTCCCAGGACGGAACGACGTGCTGCGGCTTGCTGCCGACCGGAAACCTGCCGACCTCCTTCAGCGTCACCGGGTCGATGACGGAAACGCTGTTCGAGGAGCGGTTGGGCACGTAGACGCGCGACAACGCACCCGCCGTGGCCGGGCTCATATGGCCGGCGGTGGTGTGGACATAGATGTCGACGAGCGAAGGCGGGGGCTCGCTGCAATCCTCGGGGCAAGTATCGGCCAGGGCCCGGGCCGGAAGCATGGCGATCAGGACGAGCGGCGTACAGAGGCGGGCGAAGCGCAGGAAGGTTTCGATCATCGGGAAATGCATTGTGGTGAAGGTTGGCCGGACCCGGCCGCCGGATGCCATAGCCGGTGTGCAGCCTTTCATCTAGCGCCTTTTCAACAGGCCCCGCATGCGGTTGCGCAGGATGCGCGCCATGTTGCGGGTCTCGCGGTAAAGGTGGAGCTGCGAGGCCGCCTGGCGGGCCAGCCGGTCGGCGTCGGGCGTCAGGCCGACCACCAGCGTGCCCATCGGCTTGCGTTCCGTCCACAGCCGGCTCATCACCGGATGGTCGGGCACCGCGCAGGAATCGGTCATGACGATGTTGGGGTCGTCGAGGTGCTGTTTCGTCACCTCGATCATCAGAAGCGTGCCCGGCGAATAGGCGGAGAGCGCCTCGTCATAGGCCGTCTTCCAAGTATAGGCGACACCAGCCTCGACGAACACCACGAGGCAGGCGATGGTGCGGCCGTCGAGCGTCAGCGAATGGATGCGGCACATGTCGTGCTCGGCGAGCCGGTGCACGGCCTCGCGGGCGAAGGCGGCGCGGTAGCGGTCGATCGCCATGGCCGTGCGCTCGCGGCCCTTCCAGCCGGCGGCCTCCAGCGTCAGGAAGCCCTCGATGGCGTGGCGGATTTCGTCCTGTCCGCGCGCCACGACATGCTCGAGCTTGCCGAGGTCGGCGAGGCGCCGCTTCAGGCGGCGGAATTCGCGATGGTGATGCGAGCGCAGCGAGGCCTTGAGATAGCCGTCGCCGTCGGCGTCGCTTTCCAGCACCGGGCGCTCGACCCTGCCGGTGGTGACCAGGGTCAGGCCGCGGCTGTCGGCAAAGGACGTGAGCAGGCTCGCCACGGGACCGTCCAGCCGCATGTCGGGCAGCACGAACACCTTCGGCAGCTTGAGATGCGGCCTCCCCAGCATCGAGAAGAAATCCTCGATGACGCCGACCGGATCGTCGCGGTCGACCAGCGGCGTGCCGAGCGGACCGAACGGGCTCGACCATGTGCGCATGACCGATACGCCGAGCGGGATCGCCGGCCGCTCGACCGAGAACGGCACCAGAAGCCGCAACCGGTTGCGGAACTCGTCGCCGTCGCGGATCACGGCCAGCCGCACCTCGCGGTCCTCGAGCCTCGGCATGGCGGGGGCCAGGAAGCGCGGGTTGAAGAACACATTGGGCTCGATCGTGCGGGCGCTGAGATAATCGAGCTCCTCGACGAGGTCGAAGCCCGCGGATGCCGGATAGATCGCGAGCTTGCGCTCCGGCCGGTTGTTGGCGAAGAGCTCGATATGGGCGGGATCGGCCTCCCTGGCGAGGCCGGCAAGGCCCGACACCATGGCGCCGGCCGGGCCGCCGCTGGTCTCCTCAAGCAACGGAACGGCGGCCATCAGGCGATTTCCTTATTTGCAGGCACGAAAATCGCCATGACGATGCCGAGCTTGCGCCAGACGGTGAAGGACAGCGCGCCTGCCTCGAAGATCATGGCGAGGCTGGTGGCGATCGCGGCGCCCCAGAGGCCGAAGAGCGGGATCAGGACCACGTTGAGACCGATGTTCAAGGCAAGCGTCATGGCGTAGACGGCGGCGCAGATGTTCTGGTTGCCGCTCATGGTGAGCAGGCTTTCGCAAGGGCCGACGGCGCCGCGCGCGACGACGCCGAAGACGAGCAGGAAGAGCAGCGGATAGCCGGCGGTGAATTCCGGGCCGAACAGCACCAGCATCGGTTCGCCGAGCGCGAGCACCAGCAGCGCCATCGCTAGCGACGGCCAGAAGGTCCAGGAGACGGTCTCGCGGGCGAAGGCGGCGAGCCTTTCCGGCTCGCCATGGGTGAACTGCGCATAACGCTGGGCAACGCCCGCCTTGACCGCGAAATAGACGAAATGCACCAGCGCCAGCGTCTTCACCGTGGCGAAGTAGACGGCGACGTCGTTGGGGTCGAGATAGGCGCCGACCATCAGCACGTCGGCATTGGTGAGCAGGAAGAAGAAACTCTCGACCAGGAAGATCGGCAGCGAGACGAGGAACCACCGGCTGAAATGCACGGTCATCGGACCGGCCGGGATCTTCTTGTCCATGCGGGAGGTGACGCCCATCAGTTGGCCGAGCGTCGTGATATAGGTAGCGGCAATCGAGGCGAAGATGGCGGTCTTGGCGTCGGGGGCGTAGTTCAGGGCGAGCATTGCCGCCATGAACGCCAGGATCAGCACCGGCCGCACCAGATAGGTCGGCGACAGCGCGAACAGCGCCCATGAATTCGCCCGCGCCAGCCCCTGCAGAAGATCGCCCATCGCGATCATCGGCAGGCAGATGACGCCGAGGATGAAGGGGATGACGTAGTAGCTCTCGATCCAGGGCGAGGCGAGCCAGACGCCAAGCGCCCCGAGGCCGGCGATCACCGTCGAGGCGATAAGCACGAACAGCCGGCTCGCCAGGACAATGCCGCGCAGCTCGGCGAGCATGCCGCGCTCGCGGTACTCGGGAATGAAGCGAATGACCGAGGTGTGGAAGCCGAGGCAGGCAAGGTTGCCGACGATGACCATCGTCACCCAGACCAGCACGAAGATGCCGTATTCGAACGAGCCCATCCAGCGCGCCATCAGCACCTGGCTGACGAAGGCGATGACGGCGCTGACGATGCGGATGGAAAAGGCGATCAGCGACATGCGGCCGGCTTCGCCGCGTTCGTCGGCGGTGAACAGCGCGGCGTCGATGCGGCCAAGCAGCGGGCGCATGCGCCGCGCCCAGCGCTGCGGCAGGAACCGCCCGGCAGTCGTAGCCGCGGAAAAGCGCACCCCGAATTCTCTCCCTTTTCCGCCTCTTTCCAGGATTTCGGTCTATCCGAAACACCTTAAGAAACGGTTGGGTGAGGAGGGACAGCGGGCAGCGAAAGGCGAGCGAGCGCCGGGGATTGCCCGTAGGCAAGGGGAGCCAGCCGGCGCCGCGCTCGCCCTTCCCCTGGCAGGGGAAGGGAGGACACCGGACGCGGCGCCGGTGTCCCAAGTTCCACAGGGACGCTCTTACATCCCCTTCATCGCGTCGCAGGACACGTTCGGATTCATGTCTGCGAAGGCGCCGGTCGGATTCGGCTTCCAGGCCCAGACGTGAAGCTCGTAAAACGGGCCGAGGCCGTAGCGGTTGGGCGCCGTGTTGAAGTTGAACAGGTGACCTTCGAGCGAGGCCGGACCCTTCGAGGTGATGTACTCGACGGCGATCAGCTTCAGCGTGCCGTCGGCCATCGGTTCGTACATCACCGCCTCGGGCTTGGCGACGTTGACGGCGTCGTCCTTCAGATAGGCGGCATTGACGCAGTGTATGCCCATGGCGCCGCCGGTAAGGCCGCTGGCGCAGGGGATCGGCGCATAGCCTTCGGCCTTCGCCGCCGCCACGTCCTCGAAGCGGCTATCGGCCGCCCGCACCTTTTCGGCCAGCGAATTCATGGCCTCGGCGCTGACGGCGCCGGCCGCCATGACGGTCAGGGCCGAAACCGCGACGAGGCACCGGGACCAGTTGTGGATGCTCATTTTTCCTCTCCAATTCGGTTGAGGCGCGCAAAGTCATAGCGGGCCGGTCAAAGGCCACGTTCAAACGCCTGTCGCGCCTGTCGTTGCGGGCCTATCGGACCCGCTCGTCAGATCACCAGTGATGCCACCAATATTCCCAGTATTCGCGCGGCATCTCGCGCTCATCGAGGCCGATATCGCGTCTCAGATAATCGTCCCGCGGCGGCAACCGGCGGCGCCGGTTTCGCACAGGCGAAAGCAGCGCCGCCATGGCCCGCCGGATGAAGCCGCGCCGTGGCGTGAGGATATCGGCGGGGGCGGATATTCCCTCGCTGTCCGGCATGACATCAGGTCCGCCTTCGGCAGGGACGATCTGAAGCGCATCTTTGCGCCGTTGATCAGCGATAAAAGTAAGGGTCGAGGACCCGCACCTCCGTGATCTTGTCGACGGGAAGCGAATTCTTCTGCGCCGTGCTGCGGATCGCCTCGGGCGAGGGCGCGTCATAGACGCAGAAGCTCTTCGACTTGTCGGGTGAAACGAATGACTGCACCCAGGTCACGCCCTTTTCGGCGTTGCGGGCGATGACACCGCCCATGGCTGCCGCGCCGGCATCGTTCATCGGCACGTTGAGGCCTTCGGAAAATGTGCGTTCAACCAGATAACGAGGCATGATTGGTTTTCCTTTGGTGATTGAATCGCGCTCGGTTCAAGCGCGGCCGGACTAAAACCACGCTCGCAAAATCCGCGCATCGGCACCTTTCCCCATATTTGGCGGGACGATTCCCCATGTTAGAAACGTTATTTGTGGAGAGATGAACCTCAATGTGTGGAAGGTCACATTATTGAGCGCCCGTCCGGACTATCGAGGCGGCGTCCCGCCGCGGTTAAAATCCTGACTTCGCGAGAGAGAGAGAGAATGCTTCTGGAAAGGCAGACGCAGCTCCAGCAACTGGAGGCCCTGCTGACGCATGCGATGCAAGGCTGCGGCCGCGTCGTGGCGCTGTCGGGCGAGGCCGGCGCGGGCAAGACGGCGCTGGTCGAGGCTTTCGTAGACCGCGTGGGCGTGGATCATGTGGGCGTGGATCGTGTCGGGCAAGGGGTGACCTTACTCCGCAGCGCCTGCGAGGACCTGTCGATACCCGATCCGCTGGGGCCGCTCTACGACCTCGCCCGCGAGGCGCAGTGGGAACTGCCGCGGGCGATCGACGATCGGCAGGGGCAGCGGCTGCCGCTGTTTTCCGACGCGCTCGACGTCTTCGAGGCGAAGGGTCCGAGCCTGCTTGTCATCGAGGACCTGCATTGGGCGGATGACGCGACGCTCGATCTCGTCCGCTTTCTTGGCCGGCGCATTGCAAACTCCCACATTCTGCTCTTGGTCACGGCGCGCACCGATCGCAGCGAAGGACAGATGCGCGTTCGCCGGGCACTTGGCGAGATCCCGGCCGGCAATGTCGCGCGTATCGAGGTGCCGTTGCTCAGCGGGGCCGCCGTGCTGTCGCTCGCGGAGCGGGCCGGCCGCGACGGCGACGCGATCTACCGGGCCACCGCCGGCAACGCCTTCTTCGTTACCGAACTGCTCGCCGCCGAAAGCGACAGCGCGTTGCCGGCGAGCGTTCGCGACGCGGTTCTGGCGCGGGCCGAACGGCTGTCGCCCGGCGCCCGTTCGATGCTCGACGCGGTGTCCGTGTTTCCGCGCCGCGCCGATGCCTGGGCGCTCAGCGGCCTGTGCGGGATCGCGGCAGCCGGCCAACTCGCCGAATGCGTCAGCCAGGGCCTGCTCGAGGATTTCGGCGACGGCTACGCCTTCCGGCACGAGATCGCTCGCCGGGCCATCGAGATGGCGCTGACGCCGAGCCGACGGCGCGAGTACAACCAGCGCGCACTGGCGGCACTGCAGGAGAACCCGGATGTGGCCACCGCAAGGCTGGTGCATCATGCGGTGGAGGCGCAGAACCTGGAGGCGGTGCGCACGCTTGCGCCGCTTGCGGCGCGCGAGGCTTCCCGCGTCGGCGCGCATCGCGATGCCGCCGGCCATTACGAGGTCGCCTTGCGCCATTCCGACGGCCTACCGATGGAAAGCCAGGCGGCGCTCCATGAAGGCCATGCCTTCGAATGCCATCTCATCGGCCGCATCGACGCGGCCATGGAGGCACAGGGCGAAGCGCGCCGGCTGCAGCAAGCGCTGGGCGACAGGCTGAAGGAAGGCGACAGCCTCAGATGCCTGTCGCGCTTCGCCTATCTGCTGGGCGACCGCGAGGCAGCGGATCGGTTCGGGACACAGGCGGTCGAGCTGCTGGAAACGGCCCCCGACAGTCCCGAACTTGCCATGGCGTACTCGAACCTTTCCCAACTGGCGATGCTGGCCGAAAGGCTCGACGAGACGCTTTCGCTCGGCGGCAAGGCCGTGGAGCTGGCGGAGCGGCTGAACCGGCCGGACATCCTTTGTCACGCGCTCAACAATGTCGGGGCAGCCGGACAATGGCTGGATTTCGCCAAAGGGCGGCGCGACCTCGCCCGCAGCCTTGGAATCGCCCTTGCAGGTAATTTCCAGGAGCATGCGGCGCGCGCCTTCACCAATTGCGCCTGCGTCGAGATGAACCGGATCAACCTCAACGAGGCGGAGGCCCTTCTCGACCGTGGCATCGCCTATTGCGTCGAGAACGATCTCGCGACCTGGCGCGACTACATGCGCGGCGTGCAGGCGCAGTTGTTGCTGCGGCGCGGCCTGTGGAACGACGCGGCCGCGGTGGCGCATGACGTCATCGACAACGAGGCAACGACCGCGCTCGTGCGCTACCCGTCGCTGGTGGCGCTGGCGAGGCTGCGCATCCGGCGGGGCGATCCTTCGGCCGAGCCGGTGCTGGACGAGATGAGGCGGTTCCTGGACAAAGGCATGGAGCTGCAGCGGCTGGTGCCTTACGCGATGGTGATGGCCGAGCTCGCATGGCTCTGGCAAGGCGACAGGGAAGAGGCGCTGCGCCTGATCGACCTGGCTGAAAGCCTGTCGCCGACGCGCGCCGTGTTCGGCGAGCTGGCGACCTGGCGGCAGCTGCTGGCGCCTGACGATGATCCGGGTGAGACCGGCGGCATGGCGGAGCCGCATCGCCTTCTGCTTGCCGGCGACTGGCGCGGCGCCGCGGCATTCTGGGCCGGGATCGACGCCCCCTTCGAACGCGCGCTCGCCCTGCTGCAAGGCGACGAAGCGGCGTTGCGCGAGGCGCTCGACATCTTCGAAGGGCTTGGCGCAAGGCCGGTGGCGCAGCACGTGCGCGGCATGATGCGGCAAAGCGGCGTCAGCCATATCGCGCGCGGACCAAGGCAGGCAACGCGCGCCAACCTCGCCGGTCTCACCCAGCGCCAGATGGAAGTGCTGCAACTGATCGAGCGTGGCTTCTCCAACAAGAAGATCGCCGCGCACCTGACCATTTCGCCGAAGACGGTCGATCACCATGTCTCGGCAGTGCTGGAGAAGCTGGAAGCCGTCTCGCGCGGCGAGGCGACGGCCGCGGCGCGGGCATCGGGATTGTTGTGAGGCTTGTTTCCTGCGCCTGCCCCTCATCCGCCCTTCGGGCCCCTCGTCCCCGTTGAACGGGGAGAAGGAAGAGGGAGTCAGGCGAAGGCGCCGTGGCAGTGCTTGTACTTCTTGCCGGAGCCGCAGGGGCAGGCCTCGTTGCGGCCGACCTTGCCCCAGGTCGCCGGATTCTTCGGGTCGCGATTCTCCGGTGCGACGATGGCGCTCTGATCCTGGCGGACCAGCAATGCGGTCTCGCCGCCCTGGAAATCGTCCTCGCCCGTGGTGCCGTCGATATGGCTGCCGAACATGTCGGGCGCAGCCGGCGGCGGCGCTTCAGCCGCTTGGCGGACGAGCTCGACGCGCATCAGCTGCGCGGTGACGGCCTGGCGCAGATTGCCGAGCATGCCCTGGAACAGCTCGAAGGCCTCACCCTTGTATTCCTGCAGCGGGTCGCGCTGGGCATAGCCGCGGAAGCCGACGACCGAGCGCAGGTGGTCGAGATTGACGATGTGCTCGCGCCACAGATGGTCTAGCGTCTGCAGCACCACCGAACGCTCGACATAGCTCATCACGTCGGGGCCGAAGCGCTCGGCGCGCTCCTTGGCGGCTGCCTCGGCGGCGGCCGAGATGCGTTCGCGGATATCGTCCTCGGCGATGCCCTCTTCCTTGACCCACTCCTCTACCGGCAGGTCGAGGTTGAGATACTGCGCCACCTCTTCCTTCAGGCCGGCAACGTTCCACTGCTCGGCATAGGCGTTTTCCGGGATGTTCTTGGTGACGATTTCCTCGATGACGCCCTCGCGCATCTCGGTGACCGTCTCGGACAGGCCTTCGCCGTCCATCAGCTCGATGCGCTGCTCGAACACCACCTTGCGCTGGTCGTTGGAGACGTCATCGTATTTCAGCAGATTCTTGCGGATGTCGAAGTTGCGCGCCTCGACCTTCTTCTGCGCCTTTTCCAGCGCCTTGTTGATCCACGGGTGGATGATGGCCTCGTCTTCCTTGAGGCCGAGCTTCTGCAGCATGCCGTCCATGCGCTCGGAGCCGAAGATGCGCATCAAATCGTCCTGCAGCGACAAGAAGAATTTCGAGCGGCCCGGGTCGCCCTGGCGGCCGGAACGACCGCGAAGCTGGTTGTCGATGCGGCGCGATTCATGGCGCTCGGTGGCCAATACATAGAGGCCGCCGGCGGCCAGCGCCTTTTCCTTCAGCTGCGCGATGTCGTCGCGGATCTGCTTTTCGCGCGCCTCGCGCTCCGGTCCGGCCGGAACCTCGGCAAGCTCCTCGGCGATGCGCATGTCGGCATTGCCGCCGAGCTGGATGTCGGTGCCGCGGCCGGCCATGTTGGTGGCGATGGTGATGGCGCCAGGCTTGCCGGCCTGGGCGACGATGGACGCCTCGCGCTCATGGTGGCGGGCGTTGAGGACTTCGAAGTTCTTGATGCCTTCCTTGCGCAGGCGCTCGGCCAGCTGCTCGGATTTCTCGATCGAGGTGGTGCCGACCAGGATCGGCTGGCCGCGCTCGCGGGCGTCGCGGATCTCCTTGACGATCGCCTTGTACTTCTCATCCACCGTCCGGTAGACCTCGTCGTCCTCGTCCTTGCGGGCAACCGGCAGGTTGGTCGGGATCTCGGTGACCTCGAGATTGTAGATGTTGGCAAATTCCTCGGCCTCGGTCAGCGCCGTGCCGGTCATGCCGGCGAGCTTCTTGTAGAGGCGGAAATAGTTCTGGAAGGTGACGGAGGCCAGCGTCTGGTTCTCCGGCTGGATCTGCACATGTTCCTTGGCCTCGAGCGCCTGGTGCAGGCCTTCCGAATAGCGGCGGCCGGGCATCATGCGGCCGGTGAACTCGTCGATGATGACGATCTCGCCGTTTCGCACGATGTAGTCCCTGTCCTTCTGGAACAGAAGGTGCGCCTTCAGCGCGTTGTTGACGTGATGGACGATGGCCACGTTCTCCACGTCGTAAAGCGACTCGCCCTTCAAAAGGCCGGCGTCGCGCAGCATGTTTTCCAGCTTTTCGGTGCCGTCCTCGGTGAAGATCGTGGTCTTCTGCTTTTCGTCGACCTCGTAGTCGGCAGGGCCGAGCTTCAGCATGAAGGCGTCGATGGTGTTGTACATTTCCGAGCGGTCCTCGAGCGGACCGGAAATGATCAGCGGGGTGCGCGCTTCATCGACCAGGATGGAGTCGACCTCGTCGACGATGGCGTAGGCATGGCCGCGCTGCACCATCTGCGAACGCTCGTATTTCATGTTGTCGCGCAGATAGTCGAAGCCGAGCTCGTTGTTGGTGGCGTAGGTGACGTCGGCGGCGTAGGCGTCGCGGCGTTCGTCATCCGAAAGACCGTGGACGATGATGCCGACGCTGAGGCCGAGGAACTTGTAGATGCGGCCCATCCATTCGGCGTCGCGCTTGGCGAGATAATCGTTGACGGTGACGACGTGCACGCCCTTGCCGGCGAGCGCATTGAGATAGACCGGCAAGGTGGCGACAAGCGTCTTGCCTTCGCCCGTGCGCATTTCGGCGATGCCGCCATTGTGCAGCACCATGCCGCCGATCAATTGCACATCAAAAGGACGCATGCCCAGAACGCGGCGGGCCGCCTCGCGCACGGTGGCGAAAGCCGGTACGAGCAAGTCGTCGAGAGAAGCGCCGTTGGCGAGATCCTGGCGGAATTTTTCGGTGCGGCCGGCAAGCTCGGCATCAGAGAGCGCCCGCATCTCGTTTTCCAACCCATTGATGGCCTCGACCCGGGGCCGGGTCGACTTGACTCGGCGGTCGTTGGAAGAGCCGAAAACCTTACGCGCGAGAGCGCCGAGACTGACCATCCAATGGTCCTTTCGATAGCAATTTTAGCCGTTTGCGACAGGCGCCTGGCGGGCCCATCAAATCCGCGTGAATGCGGACAAACGCAAAAAGCGCCCGGAAAACGGTTCTGGACGCCAAGTCGTTGGACAGATAAGAGGGGGCTCAACTGATGTCAACGCCGCGTTAGCCCCACGGGCAGCGCCAAATTCCGCCACAATCGGACTGATCTGGAACCTTTCCGCTCAAGCGATCCTTATTGGCAATCCCCATTGGAGTTTATCTTGATGTCCCTGCTGTTCCGCCGCGCGTCGCTCGCCAGCCTTGGCCTGGCCTTCGGGCTCTCGGCACTTTCACTGTCGCCGCTGATGGCACAGGAAACCAAGCCAGCCCAGCCGGACGCCGCGGCTCCCGCCGCTGCGCCGAACGCCATCGTCGCCACCATCAACGGCGAGAAGCTGACCGAGGCTGATCTTGCGCTTGCCGAAGGCGAGCTGTCGCAGCAGTTCCAGCAGCTGCCGCCGGAACAGCGCCGCGCCGCCGCCCTTTCGGCGGCCATCGAAATCCGCGTCATGGCCAAAAAGGCGGTCGACAGCGGTCTCGACAAGGATGCCGATTTCCAGCGTCGCATGGCGTTCCTGCAGCAGCGCGCCCTGCATGGCGAGGTGGTCGAGAAGGAGGTCGTCAACAAGGTTACGGACGCCGAGGTTCGCGCCCGCTACGACCAGGAAATCGCAAACACGCCGCCGGTCAATGAAATCCACGCCCGTCACATCCTCGTGAAGACGAAGGAAGAGGCCGAGGCGATCATCAAGCAGCTCGACGGCGGCGCCGATTTCCAGAAGCTCGCCAACGAGCATACCAGCGACCCGAGCGGCAAGTCGAACGGCGGCGATCTCGGCTGGTTCGGTCCCGGGCAGATGGTGCCGGAGTTCGACAAGGCGGCGTTCGCGCTCGATGTCGGCAAATACTCCAAGGAGCCGGTGCAGTCGCAGTTCGGCTGGCACGTCATCAAGGTCGAGGACAAGCGCGCCAAGCAGCCGCCGGCCTTCGACGACGTCAAGGACCAGGCCAAGCAGGCAGTCATCCGCGACAAGTATTTCGCCATGGTCAAGGAATTGCGCGGCGCCGCCAAGGTCGAGATCCCGGACGGAAAGCTGAAGGCTGCGGTCGACACGCTGGAGAGCGGCAAGTAATCCGCTCTCGCCTGGGACCTTTGCAAAGGGCGCCTTCGGGCGCCCTTTCGCGTTTAAAGCGCGCGCGCTTTGCGCTGTCTTTGCCCCAGACGCTGGGCCCCAGACGCTGGGCGCCGTTTTTTATTGCCTTGTGTGCACGGCCAGATGGACTCCGGTGGCCTTCTGCAAGTGGCTGATGACGGAAAACAGGTTGCCTGCCGTGGGGTTGCCTGCAGCGCTGAACATCCGCATGAGGCTTTTTGGTGGCCTGCCAACGTCTTCGGCGAGTTCCTCGAAGCCAATGGTCGCGTTGATATAGTCGCGCAATACGAGCTTGCCGGTGTCAACATCTCCATTGAGCAGCAGCTCAACGGCTTCGCCGAGAAGGGCAGCGCGAAATGCCATATCGGTGTCGGCACGTGCCTTGACAGTTTCCTTGAAATCGCGGGTCAGAGGCATCGTTATCGCCCTTTCTTTCGTTGCCGGTACTCTTGCCATCGATCTTGCGCGGCTGTGATATCCGCCTGTTGCCTACGCTTTGTGCCGCCGGCGAGAAGAATGACCAACTCTTCGCCATCGCGCCCGAGATAGATCCGGTGGCCCGGCCCCCAATCGATGCGGTGTTCCAAAACGCCGGCCCCGACCGATTTGAGGCTTGCAAGATTGCCCTGCTCGATGCGGGCAAGAGCGACCGTGATCTTCGCCGCTGCCCGTGAATCCAAGGACCCGAACCAAAGCAAGTTTGTTCTTTCCGGCCTACCGTTCAAGACGTTCCGCAGGGTTCATCCGAAATACCTTTTCGCTCCGATGCCTTAAGGATGCCGCACGTCAGGTAGCGGACCGCGGTCCGGATCGTCGCCTCGTCTTCATCGAGGCGGTTGGTCAGAAGATGCCGCCACGCATAGGAGGCGATCAGGTCGGCCACGATGCCGGCGTCAACGTCCGCCGCCAGCTCGCCGCGCGCCTTGGCGCGCTCGATCATTGCGCCGGTATGGGCGCGGCGCCCTTTCGCATAGTCGGCGAGCGCCGCCGCCGCGGCCTCGTCGGACTGCGCTTCGGCGATCAGCGACCGGAAGACGTTGCCGGACGAAGTGTCGCGCCAGTGCGCGAACAGATTCGCCAGGAAGCCGGCGAGATCCTCCTCGAGCTTGCCGGTATCGGGCACCTCGACGCGTTTTTGCCGCTGGTAGACTTCGATCAGCAGCGCCGCCTTGCTCGGCCACCAGCGATAGATGGTCGGCTTCCCCGCCCGCGCCCGCCGCGCGACGGCCTCGATCGAAAAGCCGGAATAGCCGGCCTCCGCCAGCACCGCTTCGGCGGCCTCGATGATGGCGTCGGCGCTTTCCGGGTTTCGCTTGGCGCCGATCGACTTGCGCCCCGGGGCGGCAACTTCGCCCATATCGTCGTCCTTAGATTGTCTTGACGCAATTCCGGACGGAAAAACCGCTTCACGCTTTTCCCGGAATTGCTTTAGCCGATGAATCTTCCGCTGATCATATTGGGTCCTGAGGCGAAACGAAACGGATCGTTTTAGATCGCGGCGTGACCAGTGAAGCCCCATGAAACGCGGCCAGAACGCCTCTTGCGCCGGCGCGCGCTATCGGGCAAACCGGCCTTCCTTTCGCGTTCTGCCGCTTCGGGGTCCCAATGTCCGCAACGATTTCGCCGCTCGCACCGAAGAAGTATCCGAAAATGCCGGTCATCGAGGGCGTGCGCATCGCCACCGCAGAGGCCGGGATCAAGTACCGGAATCGCACCGACCTGCTTGCCATGGTCTTCGATCCGGGCACGGCCGTCGCCGGCGTCTTCACCCGCTCGAAATGTCCCTCGGCACCGGTCGACTACTGCCGCCAGAACCTGCCCGCCGGCAAGGCGCGCGTTCTGGTGGTGAACTCCGGCAATGCCAACGCCTTCACCGGCAAGAAGGGCAAGGCCTCGACGGCGCTGACGGGCGAGGCGGCGGCGAAGGCCGCCGGCTGCTCCCAGAGCGAGGTGTTCCTGGCTTCGACCGGCGTCATCGGCGAGCCGCTCGACACCAACAAATTCAGCCACCTGCTCGCCGGCCTGGTGAGGGACGGCAAGCCGGACCTGTGGACCGAGGCGGCGAAGGCCATCATGACCACGGACACCTATCCGAAGGTGGCGACCCAGACGGTGAAGCTCGGCGACGCCGACGTCACCATCAACGGCATCGCCAAGGGCGCCGGCATGATCGCGCCCGACATGGCGACGATGCTCTCCTTCATCGCCACCGACGCGCCGATCGCGGCCCCCGTGCTGCAGGATCTCTTGTCGCGCGGCACCGCCAAGACCTTCAATGCCGTCACCGTCGACAGCGACACCTCGACCAGCGACACGCTGCTCATCTTCGCCACCGGCAGGGCAGCCGCGCGTGGCGCGCCGGCGATCAGCGACCCAAAGGACGCGCGGCTCGGCGCCCTCCGCCGCGCGCTCGGCAAGGTGCTGAAGTCGCTGGCGCTGCAAGTGGTGCGCGACGGCGAGGGCGCGCGCAAGCAGGTCGAGGTCACCGTCACCGGCGCCAAGTCCGCCCGCTCGGCCAAGCGCATCGCGCTCTCGATCGCCAATTCGCCGCTGGTCAAGACGGCGGTCGCCGGCGAGGACGCCAATTGGGGCCGCGTCGTCATGGCCGTCGGCAAGGCCGGCGAGCCGGCCGACCGCGACCGGCTGTCGATCTGGTTCGGCGACAACCGTCTGGCGCATGAAGGCGAGCGCGATCCGGACTACTCCGAGGAAGCGACGTCGGCCTATATGAAGCGCGACGATATCCGCATTCGCGCCGACCTCGGCATCGGCCGCGGCAAGGCGACGGTGTGGACCTGCGACCTCACCAAGGAATATGTCGCCATCAACGGCGACTACCGGAGCTGATGGCGCCGGTGTCGAGGCATCCGGCGAGCGTGTTGGCGGTGGTGCGCCGCTACGAGGCGGCGGGCTTTCGCGCCTGGCCGGCGGCGGCCGTCCACTACGACGGGACATGGGTGGTGCGGCTGACGGCCGGCCACCCGGCAAAGCGCCTGAATTCCGTCAATCCGCTCGATCCGGGCGATACCCATGCCATTGCCGAACGCATCGTGCGCGCCAGCCGCCGCTTCGACGCTTACGGCCGGCCGCTGACCTTTCGCATGTCGCCACTTTCGGGGCAGGTGCTGTCGAAGCATCTCGACGATGCCGGCTGGAGTCGGTTCGACGAATCGCTGGTGATGCGGCTGCCGCTCAAGGAGGCGCAGCTCGACGCCGCGATGGACCAGATTCCGCTGAAGGACATCAGCCGCTTCATCGGCGCGGCGATCAAGACGAACGGCTCGGACGTCGCGCTGCGGCCCGGCCTGTCGGAGGTCATCGGCGCCATTCAGCCGGAAGCGGGGCTGTTTGCGCTCGAAGACGGCAACGAGCCGCTGTCGACGCTGATCTGTGTCCATGACGGCGACCTCGCGGGACTGTTCGAGGTCGCCACCGAGAAATCGGCGCGCAAGAAGGGCCATGGCCGCAACCTCATCCTGTCGGCGCTGAAATGGGCGCGGCTGCGCGGCGCGCGCGAAGCATGGCTGCAGGTCGAGGCCGGCAATGTTCCGGCGCTGTCGCTCTATCGGTCGCTCGGCTTCGAGGAAGTCTATCGCTACCACTATCGCCGGCCGCCCGGCGCATGAGCGAGATCAAGCCAGCCGGAAAGCGCCTGCTCCTCGTCGCGGCCTGCGCGCTGGTCGACGCCGACCGGCGCGTGCTTCTGGCGCAGCGCCCGGAGGGCAAGCAGCTCGCCGGCTTGTGGGAGTTTCCAGGCGGCAAGGTCGAACCCGGCGAGACGCCCGAGGAATGCCTGGTGCGCGAGCTGCATGAGGAGCTCGGCATCGAGACCGAGATCCCTTGCCTCGCGCCGCTCACCTTCGCCAGCCACAGCTACGACGATTTCCACCTGCTGATGCCGCTTTATGTCTGCCGGAAGTTCCGCGGCATCGCGCAGCCGAAGGAAGGACAAGGGCTGAAATGGGTCAGGCCGCGGCAGATGCGCGACTATCCGATGCCGCCGGCGGACGCGCCGCTGATCCAGTTCCTCATCGATCTGTTGTGATCGTCAGAGCAGTTCGGCGTTTCCACCAGACGCCGAACTGCTCCAACGATTCTTGTTTTTTCGCAATTCCGGACGGAAAACCGCTACGCACTTTTCCTGGAGTAGCCCGCAAGCTGCCTTTGCCTCGCCTGTTTTAGGCAGCGTTAATGGAAGATTTATCTCGACATGGAAGATTGAGGCGAAGTCGTCCGCACGGCGGCATGCCCTGATTTTGTTTGGAGCCATTCCATGAGCCTCGAGAGAGACTGGGACACGATCCGGCCCGACCGCACGTTCCGCGCCGCCGATGCCGGCATGGGCATTTTGCGGATCACCTTGCTTTTCGGATCGGCCGCAGTGGCGCTGGCATTGATCGCGACGCCGTTCCTCGACAGCCAGCCGCGATCGCAAGCCGCGCGTGACGGTTTGGCCGGCGGGCTCGACATGACCAGCACCGGCTCGATCGGGCACCGCAACACTTACACGCTGCGGCGAAGCGTGCTTCAGCCGCTGCCAAGTTCCGTCTGCGTGATCCGCAACGATGGCAGCCGCTATGGCGATTGCTGATTGGGGCGATTGCTAATTGGTTAATAAATTCAGCGAGAAGGGGCCATTTCATCCCCCGTTAAGCTTTTGCCGTTAACCTTTCTTAACGGGTAGGCTCTATGGTTCCCGACAAGAGGGATCGACAACCATGAAAAACCTGCTGCAGCAATTCATAGAAGATGAATCGGGTGCCACGGCCATCGAATATGGTCTGATCGTCACCGTGTTGTCGCTGGCCATCATCGGCGGCATCGGCAAGGCCGCGGATGCACTCCAGTGGTTGTTCTCCGACAACAACAGCAGACTTGCCAATGCCTTCGCCCAGCACTGACCGATTAGAAGCAGTCCAGCGTGGCTAGGGTCGCTGAACTGCTCTAACTATTTGTTTTTATGGAAATTCGGACGGAAAACTGTTTCACCCTTTCCGGGAACTACTTCTGATCAATGCCCCGTCGGCTTCTCCAGGATCGTCTTCAGCGAGACCTTGGCCGAGCCAGGCTTGAGTGGCTTCTGCTGCGAGGCGTCGGGCGCCCAGCCGGACATCCACACGATTGAAAAGCTCGCCCGTATGCGGCCGTCCGGGTCCGAGAACCGTTCGGCATAGATCTCGGCGGCGCGGGCGAACAGCCGCCTGGTGGCCGGGCGCCGGCTACGGTCGAAAAGCGGGCTGGTCTCACCCATAGCGCGCAGATCGGCGGCAAGGCCGAAGAGCGAGGAGTAGCGCACCGTGACCGTCTCGACGTCGGCGACCGGCAGCGCCAAGCCGGCACGCTGCAGCAACGCGCCGGCGTCGCGCACATCGGTGAACGGCAGGACGCGGGGGCTCGCGCCGCCATGAAGCTCGGTCTCGGCGGCAAGCAGGCTTTCGCGCAACTCGGCAAGGGTGCCCGCGCCGGCAAGGGCGCCGAGGAACAAGCCGTCGGGCTTCAGCGCGCGGCGGATCTGCGCCAGCATGCCGGGGATGTCGTTCATCGCCTGCAGCGACAGCAGCGAGACGACGAGGTCGAGACTTTCGACTTCGAACGGCACGGTCTCCGCCCGGGCGACCAGGCCGGGTTCGCCGGCAAGGAAGACGTCATCCGTCTCCACACGAACGATATCGGCCACCTTGCCGCTGTCGGCGAGCATCCTGGCCGCCGCCGATGTCTGGCAGAACAGCGCAGCCGCCTTGCCGAACCTGCGCTCGACCGCGCCCAGCCGGTCGGCAAGGTCTTCCGCCGCCCGTCGCATCAGGAAATCGGCGCCATCGACTGGGTGCGTGAGGGCCCGACGCTTGTGCGCAAGCCAAAGCTGCGTGTCGATCAAGGGCTGCAATGGGTTATTCCTGTTGTCCGCGCATGCCGGACCGATGCTATGGTGGCGCGGGGTTTTCCTTCACGTGGCCGATCCGGTGCACAAGATCAAGACCATTGCGATCAAGGACATGGCGCGGCAGGCGTTGGGCTGGCCGGCGCGCATGCTGTTTCCGCCGGTCTGTGCCGGTTGTCGCCGCCACGTCTCGCAGCCCGGCGTGCTGTGCGGCGCTTGCTGGCCGAAGCTCCGGCTGCTGGAGAAGCCCTGGTGTCCGGTGATGGGCACGCCCTTCACCCATGACATGGGCGAGGGCTTTCTCTCCGCCGAGGCGATCGCCGATCCGCCGTCCTTCGAGCGGGCGCGGGCGGCGGTCGTCTACTCGGGCGTTGCCCGCCAGATGGTGCAGGGGCTGAAATACCAGGATCGCACGGATCTCGCGCCATGGATGGCACGCTGGATGATGCGCGCCGGCGCCGAACTGATCGCAGAAGCCGATGTGGTGGTGCCGGTACCGCTGCATTGGCGGCGATTCTTCCGCAGACAGTTCAACCAGTCGGCTGAGCTGGCGCGCGCGGTGTCGAAACTCAGCGGCCTGCCTTTTTCGCCGGCGGCGGTGAGACGCGTGAAGCTCACCCGCCAGCAGGTCGGGCTGGAGCGGCACGAGCGCGAGGAGAATGTGCGCGCCGCCTTTCGCGTCCCGCCCGAGGCCGAGATCGAGATCGCCGGCCGCAGGGTGCTCGTCATCGACGATGTCTACACCACCGGCGCCACCGTGCGGTCGGTGGCCAAGGCGCTGAAGAGGGGCGGCGCCGGGGCCGTCGACGTGCTGACCTTCGCCCGCGTCCTGCCGGGGGACTTTCGGGCCGATGAGTCCGCGACTATATAGATTTGGTTGAGTTGTATTTGTGCATGTCGTTTTCGCGCAATCGTCGGGCGACGTGCATCGGCAGGACTTCTGATTGATGGTCGATGTGACGATCTACACCCGGATGATGTGCGGCTATTGCACCGCCGCCAAGCGACTGCTCGAGCGTAAGGGCGTGGCCTATACCGAGCACGACGCTTCGTTTTCGCCGGAATTGCGCCGGGAGATGATTTCCAAGGCGCATGGGCGGACCACCTTTCCGCAGATATTCATCGGCGAGACGCATGTCGGCGGCTGCGACGACCTCCATGAGTTGGAGTCGCAGGGCCGGCTGGATATGCTGCTTGCCAACGGGAGATGACGATGAGTTCCTTCAAGGCAGCGGCAGTGCAGATGCGTTCGGGCACCAGCCCGGAGCGCAACGCAGCCGATATGGAACGGCTGGTGCGCGAGGCAGCTCACCAGGGCGCAACCTATGTGCAGACGCCGGAAATGACCGGCGCGCTTGTTCGCGACAAGCAGGCGGGCGCCGCCGCCTTCACCACCGAGGACAAGGACGTCGTCGTTTCGACGGCGCGGAAACTGGCCAAGGAACTCGGCATCTATCTGCATGTCGGCTCGACGGCCATCCTGCGCACCGACGGCAAGCTTGCCAACCGGGCGTTCCTGTTCGCCCCCGATGGCGCCGCGGTCGCCAATTACGACAAGATCCACATGTTCGATGTCGACCTCGACAACGGCGAAAGCTGGCGCGAATCCGCCTCCTATGAGCCGGGAACGGAGGCCGTCGTCACCACGATCGCCGGCGCAAGGCTGGGTTTCGCCGTTTGCTACGATCTGCGCTTCCCGCAGCTGTTCCGTTCCGAGGCGCTGGCAGGGGCGGAGGTGCTTTCGGTGCCTGCCGCCTTTACCCGCCAGACCGGCGAGGCGCACTGGCATGTGCTTCTTAGGGCGCGCGCGATCGAGAACGGCGCCTATGTCATCGCCGCCGCGCAAGGCGGCCTGCATGAGGACGGCCGCGAGACCTACGGCCATTCGCTGATCGTCGATCCGTGGGGCCGCATCATCGCCGAGGCCGCGCATGACGAGCCGGGCGTGATCGTCGCCGAGATCGACCCCGCACAGTCGGCCGCCGCGCGCCGCAAGATCCCCAATCTCAAGAACGCGCGCGATTTCACCGTCAATGCCGGCGAGGGCGAGGCGCCGCGTCTGAAGGGTGCAGCCTCTTGATCCGCTTTTCGCTTATCTGCGAGCACGAGCACGAGTTCGAAGCCTGGTTTCGCAGCAATGACGACTTCGATACGCAGAAGAAGCGCGGCTTCGTCGACTGCCCGACCTGCGGCTCGCATAAGGTCGAGAAGGCATTGATGGCGCCGGCCGTCTCCACCTCGCGCAAGCAGGAAAAGATGGCTTTAGCCACGGGCGAGGCGCAGAAGCAGGCGCTGGCGCAGCTCAAGGCGCTGGCCGACAAGGTGCGCGAGAACGCCGACTATGTCGGCGACAAGTTCGCCGAGGAGGCGCGCAAGATCCATTTCGGCGAAACGGATCCGCGCGGCATCTACGGCGAGGCGACGCCAGAGGAGGCGCAAAGCCTCGCCGAGGACGGCGTCGAATTCATGCCGATCCCGAGCTTTCCGGAGGACCGGAACTGAGTTTCCGAGTTGGCCTTGCGCAAACCGATAGCGATCAAGCCGAGACGCGGAATAAGGATTGCTATCGATCGGTTGGCCCGCAGAGGCGTTGTGAAGTTCAGTGCCAGCCAAACGATCGATGGGCTGGTGATTGTCGGCGACAAGGGCACAGACAAGATAGTCGGCGCGCTTGACGTTATTCGGGAGTTCGACCCGGTTCGGTACAAGCGATTGCTCCGCGACGTCAGGCAGGTTTTGGTCACGGTCCTCCCGGCGTCGGTCGCTCAGTGGGCAGAGACTTCGCAGGCCTGCGAGCTGGACGAACGCTATCTCGTCAGTGAGACAACGACGCCCGAGCGCGTCGCTTCAACGATCGTCCATGAGGCTACGCATGCGCGCCTGATGCGATGCGGTATCGGTTACGAAGAAAAGCTCAGGGATCGCGTCGAGCGTGTCTGTCTGCGTCGTGAAATCGCCTTTGCGGCCAGACTGCCGGCTGGGACAGATACGGCTCGACGAGCTGAAGCGACACTCCAGGCGATGCCGGATTTCTCGGACCGAGCAATGAGCGAGCGTTACCTCGATGGCCTGCGAGATGCACTGCTCTATCTCAACATGCCGGCTTGGCTTGTCGGCCTGACCCTGTCTTATCGGCGATGGCGGCACAGGCGCAGGTTCGCGCGCCACCAAGCAGCCTGATGGCTAGCCCATACTGCTGATCAATTTCGCAAGCAGGCGCGCGAGCGCTTCGCGATCCTCAGGCGTCAGACCGGCGAGGATTTCGTGCTCATTGGCAACGTGGGCCGTGAGAGCCTCATCAACCAAGGCAAGGCCTTTTCCGGTGAGTTGCACCACGATGCCGCGCCGGTCGCTGGGATGCGGCGCGCGCTGGATCAGGCCGGCTTTCTCCAGCCGGTCGAGCCGGGCGGTCATGGCGCCGGATGTGACCATCGTCGCCTCGTAGAGCTCGGTCGGCGTCAGGGCATGGGGCGCGCCGGAGCGGCGCAACGTCGCCAGCACGTCGAATTCGCCGGACTGCAGGCCGAAGCGGGCAAAGAGCGGCGCGAGGCGGTCGCGCGCGATCAGCGAAGACGCTTCGTTCAGGCGGCCGATCACTCCCATCGGCGAGACGTCGAGGTCCGGCCGCTCCTTCTGCCACTGCTCGATCGCTCTCGCCGCACGGTCCATGTGCCTCACCGCAAAGTATCTTGACATTAAGAATCTTTGCGTTATCTTACCCTAAATCGGAGTGACCGCCAAGCACGACCTCGCAGCGACAGGACCACGCAGATGAAACTTCTCTGGGATTCGGCACTCGGCCTTCTGATCGTCACCGGAGGCTTGCTCGGCATGACGCTGCCTTTCGGCAAGCTTGCGACCGCGGCCGGCGTGCCGGCCATGGTCTGGGCCTTCGTCATCTCGCTCGGCGCCGGCGGCGTGCTGCTGGCAGCGCTGTTGCTGCTTGGCCAGCGCATCCGGCCGACAGCGCGCAAGCTGCGCTATTTCTTCGTCACCGCGGCGGTGTCCTATGCCTTTCCCAATCTCTTGATGTTCTCGGCCATCCCGCATCTCGGCGCCGGCTATACCGGCATCATGTTCACGCTGTCGCCGGTCATCACGCTGGTGTTCTCGATCCTGCTCGGCGTGCGGCGGCCCAACCTGCTCGGTGTCATCGGCATTGCCGTCGGCTTTGTCGGCGCAGTCATGGTGGCACTTACGCGCGGCGAGGCCGGTCAGCCGGCCGATTACTTCTGGGTGGCGATCGGCCTGCTGATCCCAGTCAGCCTCGCCGCCGGCAACATCTACCGCACGGTCGACTGGCCCGAGGATACCGGCCCGATCGAGCTCGCCGTCGGCAGTCATCTGGCGTCGGCAACCTTGCTTCTCCTCGGCATACTGACGCTGTTCGGCTGGCAGGCGTTCGTTCCGCTCGGCGGCGTGCCGCTGGTGGTCGCCGGGCAGGTGGCGTCGGCTTCGGCGATGTTTGCCTTCTTCTTCCGGCTGCAGGCTGTCGGCGGTCCGGTCTATCTCAGCCAGATCGGCTATGTGGCGGCAGCGGTCGGTCTCTTTGCCGGCACGATCTTCCTCGGCGAGAGCTACCAGCTGCTGACCTGGCTGGGGGCTGCCATCATCACCGCCGGCGTGTTCATCACCACCAAGGCGCAGAGCCTGCCAAGCATGAAGATGCAAAGCCAGGCGGCGTAAGGGAACGAGCGCTTCAGCCGGCCGGTCAGACCGAGGCCTTTTCGGCCAGCACCATGTAGTTGACGTCCATGTCCTTGGACTTCTGCCAGCGGTCGGCCAGCGGATGGTAGATCACGCCGGTGCGATCGATGACCGTCAGCCCCGCCGCGCCAAGCGCCTTTGCCAGTTCCTCGGGCCGCACCAGCTTGCCGAACTGATGGGTGCCGCGCGGCAGCCAGCGCAGCACGTATTCGGCGCCGATGATGGCAAGGCCAAGCGCCTTCAGCGTACGGTTGATGGTGGCGACGAACATGATGCCGCCGGGCCGGACCATCTGGCCGCATTTGGCGACGAACAAATCGACATCTGCCACATGCTCGACCACCTCCATGTTGAGGATGACGTCGAATGTCTCGCCGGCGTCGGCAAGCGCCTCGGCCGTAGTGGCGCGATAGTCGACGCTGACGTTCGCTTCCGCCGCGTGCAGCTTGGCGACCTCGATGTTGGTGGCCGAGGCGTCGGCGCCGACCACCTCGGCGCCAAGCCGGGCCATCGGTTCGCATAAAAGTCCGCCGCCGCAGCCGATGTCGAGGAAGCGCAGGCCCTCGAAAGGCCTGGCTGCCCGCGGATCGCGACCGAAGCGCGTGGCGACCTGATCGCGAATATAGGCAAGCCGCACAGGGTTGAACTTGTGCAGCGACCGGAACTTGCCGTTCGGATTCCACCACTCGGCGGCAAGGGCGGAAAAGCGCTCGACTTCTCCGGCATCGATGGTCGATCGGCGGGGCTCTGGCATAAGGCGGGTCTCCTCGAACGCTGGGAAGTCGGGGAACGCTAGGAAGTCGGGTCCCCGGCGCAGAAAGTCAAGGCAGGTTTTTTCCACTGTTGGCAAGGAGGAGGCCGGGCAGCCACGCTTTCCCGGCAAAGACCGCCGCTGTTTGTCAGTACGTGGTGGCTTGATAGGTTCCGCGCTGAAACAGGACCGGCTTGCGAGCGAAGCAAAGACATCAATCGGAGAATGACGATGCGAACCTTAGCCTCGATCCTCTGGCGCCGACTTGACCGCGAAGGGCATGATTGCTGTTCGCTTTCCAGGACGGGAGATGGCTGGAGTCTGAAGGGACAGGCGGCGTTCCTGCAGGAGGGCGCGCCGTGTGGCCTCTCCTATGAGATCGACTGCGATGCCGGATGGCTGACCCGCGCCGCGTGCGTGGCGGGGCTTTTCGGCGGCGATACGCTAAATTATCGGTTCGAGAGGCTTGACGACGGCGGCTGGACGCTCAACGGCAAGGAGCAGGCACAGGTGGCCGGCCTTGTCGACCTCGACCTTGGTTTCACACCCGCCACGAACCTGCTGCCGATCCGACGCCTCGGTCTCAGGCCCGGCATTCAGACGCCCGCTCCCGCGGCCTATCTGGCCTTTCCCGAACTGAGGCTTGAACGTCTCGACCAGACCTATCGTCGCCTCGACGACTCCCGCTATGCCTATGCCGCGCCGGCATTCGGCTACGACGAGGTGCTCGAGGTCGCGCCGTCCGGCTTCGTTGTCGACTATCCAGGCCTTTGGACGACCACCGCGCTGCGCTGAAACCCTTCAAGCGCCAGACGGCTCGAACCTCGACAGCGCGACCGCGGCGTGACGCATCTCGACGCTTGCCGGTTCGATCGCCCGCATGGCCTCGCAGTCGCCGATCTCGGCCATGATGCGCTGCGCTGCCGCCTGGGCCTGTTCGAGGCTTTGCCAGCGCACCACATCGATCCAGCCTCCATCCTCGCGCTTGCCGAGATGACGGCTGAGAAAACCGGGTTGGCGCGCGAGCCAATCGGTGACGGCGCCATTTTGGGCGACAAAATCGAACGCAGCCTCCGGCTTGAGGCGGAAGCTGACGATTTCCAGCGTCTCGGTCATGAGTTCCTCCATGCGATTTCTCAGCCTTATCGCATTGCGGCGCAGGAATCTGTCAGGAGACCTCATGGCCGGCCAAAGCCTCTTCTCCCGCGCCCTCGCTTGCGAAGCTTTGATGTTTTGGCTAAGGAGGCCGCGCATTTCCGCGGCTCGGCCTTGCCGGGCGCTTCGTTCCGTTCCGGCCTCAAGCCGGCTCAATCAAAGGCATCTCGCTTCCATGGCGCGCATCGTGATGAAATTCGGCGGAACTTCGGTCGCCGACATCGCCCGCATCCGCAACGTGGCGCGCCATGTCAAACGCGAGGTCGATGCCGGTCACGACGTCGCCGTGGTGGTTTCGGCCATGGCCGGCAAGACCAACGAGCTGGTCGCCTGGACGCGCGAGGCTTCGCCCATGCACGATGCGCGCGAATACGACGCCGTCGTCGCCTCGGGCGAGCAGGTCACCGCCGGCCTGCTGGCGATCACACTGCAGAACATGGGCGTCCATGCCCGCTCCTGGCAGGGCTGGCAGATCCCGATCAAGACCGACAACGCCCACGGCGCCGCGCGCATCCTCGATATCGACGGCGCGTTCCTGATCAAGCGCTTCGGCGAGGGCCAGGTTGCAGTCATCGCCGGTTTCCAGGGCATCGGCCCGGACAACCGCATCGCCACACTCGGCCGCGGCGGCTCCGATACCAGCGCGGTGGCCATTGCGGCGGCGGTCAAGGCCGACCGCTGCGACATCTACACCGATGTCGACGGCGTCTACACCACCGACCCGCGCATCGAGCCGAAGGCCCGCCGGCTGGCCAAGATTTCGTTCGAGGAGATGCTCGAAATGGCCTCGCTCGGCGCCAAGGTGCTGCAGGTGCGGTCGGTCGAGCTTGCCATGGTGCACAGGGTGCGTACCTTTGTGCGGTCGTCCTTCGACGATCCCGACGCGCCCGGAATGGGGGATTTGCTCAATCCGCCCGGAACGCTCATTTGCGACGAGGAAGAGATCGTGGAACAGCAGGTCGTCACCGGAATTGCCTACGCCAAGGACGAAGCGCAGATTTCGCTGCGCCGCGTCGGCGACCGCCCCGGCGTTGCCGCCGGCATCTTCGGCCCGCTGGCCGAGGCCAACATCAATGTCGACATGATCGTCCAGAACATCTCCGAGGACGGCAAGTTCACCGACATGACCTTCACCGTGCCTTCCGGAGACGTCGACAAGGCGCTGGCCGTGCTGGAAAGGCTGAAGGCCGATGTCGGCTACGACGTCGTGCAGTCGGAAGCCGGCATGTCGAAGGTCTCGGTCATCGGCATCGGCATGCGAAGCCATGCCGGCGTCGCGGCCACCGCCTTCAAGGCGCTGGCCGACAAGGCGATCAACATCCGGGCGATCACGACGTCCGAGATCAAAATCTCGATACTGATCGACGGTCCCTACACGGAACTTGCAGTTCGTACTTTGCATTCCGTCTACGGGCTCGATAAGCAATAGCAAGAACTGAGTCAGTTGTTGCGTGAGCGCCGGCCGCGGGAGAAACTGCGGCGGGCAATGTGTCCATTGGAGAAGAAGCCGCGATGCGTGACACGGCCGGTGGCCCGCGCGTTCTGCTGAAACGGCTCCGCGAGCTCATGCAGGAGCCGCTGGAGCCGCAGGAGCGGCTCGACCGTATCGTGCGCGATATCGCCTCCAACATGGTCGCCGAGGTGTGCTCGCTCTATGTGCTGCGCGCCGATTCGGTGCTCGAGCTCTACGCCACCGAGGGTCTCAACCCCAATGCCGTCCACCTGGCGCAGCTGAGGCTCGGCCAGGGCCTGGTCGGCACAATTGCCGCCAGCGCGCGGCCGCTCAATCTCTCCAACGCGCAGGAACATCCGGCCTTCGCCTACCTGCCGGAGACGGGCGAAGAGATCTACAACTCCTTCCTTGGCGTGCCGGTGCTGAGGGCGGGACGCACGTTGGGCGTCCTGGTGGTGCAGAACAAGACCATGCGCCACTATCGCGAGGACGAGGTCGAGGCGCTGGAAACGACGGCGATGGTGATCGCCGAAATGATCGCCACCGGCGATCTCTCCCGACTCACCCGTCCCGGGCTGGAACTCGATCTCAGCCGCCCGGCCAGCTTCACGGGGCTTTCCTTCAACGACGGCGTCGGGCTCGGCCATGTCGTGCTGCACGAGCCGCGCATCGTCGTCACCAACCTGTTCAACGAGGACAGCGAGGAGGAGGTCCGCCGCCTCGACCGGTCGCTCGGTTCGCTGAGGCTCTCCATCGACGACATGCTGGAGCGCCGCGACGTCGCCTTCGAGGGCGAGCATCGCGAGGTGCTCGAGGCCTATCGTATGTTCGCCAACGACCGCGGCTGGGTGCGCCGTCTGGAAGAGGCGATCCGCAACGGCCTGACGGCGGAAGCCGCGGTCGAGAAAGTGCAGAGCGACATGCGCGCCCGCATGCTGCACATGACCGACCCTTATCTGCGCGAGCGGATGAGCGATTTCGATGATCTCGCGAATCGACTTTTGCGCCAGCTGATGGGACGCGGGCCGGAGGATGTCGCGGCCTCGTTGCCCAAGGACGCCATCATCGTCGCCCGCTCGATGGGCGCCGCCGAACTGCTCGACTACCCGCGCGACAAGCTGCGCGGCCTGGTGCTGGAGGATGGTGCCGCGACCAGCCATGTCGTCATCGTCGCGCGCGCCATGGGCATCCCGGTCGCAGGCCAGGTGAAGGGCGCCGTCTCGATGGCTGAAAATGGCGATGCCATCATCGTCGACGGCGAGGAAGGCACAATCCACCTGCGTCCGCAGTCCGACCTCGAAGCCGCCTATGCCGAAAAGGTCCGCTTCCGGGCGCGGCGGCAGGAGGTCTACCGGGAGCTGCGCAAGAAGCCGTCGCTGACCAAGGACGGCATTCAGGTCGATCTCCTGATGAATGCGGGTCTTGCGGTCGACCTGCCGCAGCTTTCGGAATCGGGGGCGGCCGGCATCGGCCTGTTCCGCACCGAGTTGCAGTTCATGGTCGCCTCGACCTTCCCGCGCGCCGAGGCGCAGGAGCGGCTCTACCGCGACGTGCTCGACGCGGCGGGCGGCAAGCCGGTCACCTTCCGCACCATCGACATCGGCGGCGACAAGGTGCTGCCCTATTTCAAGGGCGCGGTGCAGGAGGAAAACCCGGCGCTCGGCTGGCGGGCGATCCGGCTCACCCTCGACCGCCCGGGCTTGCTCAGGACCCAGATCCGCGCGCTGCTCAAGGCTTGCGGCGGACGCGAGCTGAAGCTGATGCTGCCGATGGTGACCGAGCTTTCGGAAATCGCGCAGGCGCGCGAGATCATCGATCGCGAGGTCCGGCACCTGTCGCGCTTTGCGCATCATTTGCCGACCAGCCTCAAGCTCGGGGCGATGCTGGAGGTGCCGTCGCTGCTGTTCCAGCTCGACGAGCTGATGAAGGCGGTCGACTTCGTTTCGGTCGGCTCCAACGACCTTTTCCAGTTCATCATGGCGGTGGACCGCGGCAACACGCAGCTTGCCGACCGGTTCGACACGCTGTCGACGCCGTTCCTGCGCGTGTTGAAGACGATCGCCGATGCCGGCGCGCGCAACCACACCCCGGTGACGCTTTGCGGCGAGCTGGCCGGCAAGCCGATCTCGGCGATGGCGCTGATCGGCCTCGGCTTCCGCTCGATCTCGATGTCGCCGGCTTCGATCGGCCCGGTCAAGGCGATGCTGACCGAGCTGCCGCTGCAGGAGCTGGAAGCCTTCTTCAAGGACAATCTGATGGCGCCCGCCCTGGGGACGCCGATGCGGGCGCTGCTGCAGGCCTTTGCCGACGATCGCTCCATTCCGCTATAGCATTTTGCCATGATCAACCTGCCCCGCGACCGCATGGATCAAGTCGTCAAGCGTTTCGACATGCTCGAGGCGCAGATGTCGGCCGGGCCGTCGGCCGATGCCTATGTCAAAATGGCGTCGGAATATGCCGACATCCAGGAGATGGTGGGCAAGATACGGGCGCTGCGCGCGGCCGAGCAGGAACAGACCGACCTCGAAGCGATGCTTGCCGACAAGGCCACCGACGCCGACATGCGGGCGCTGGCCGAGGCGGATCTGCCGGAGGTGGAGCAGCGCATCGAGGCGCTGCAAAAGGACATCCAGATCCTGCTACTGCCCAAGGATGCCGCCGACGACAGGAACGCCATCCTCGAAATCCGCGCCGGCACCGGCGGCGACGAGGCTGCATTGTTCGCCGGCGATCTGTTTCGCATGTACGAGCGCTATGCGGCCTCGCGCGGCTGGCGTTTCGAGATCGTTTCGGCCAGCGAAGGCGAAGTCGGCGGCTACAAGGAGATCATCGCTTCTGTGTCGGGCAAGGGCGTTTTCGCGCATCTCAAGTTCGAATCCGGCGTGCACCGCGTGCAGCGCGTGCCGGAAACCGAGGCGGGCGGGCGCATCCATACCTCGGCGGCGACGGTGGCGGTGCTGCCCGAGGCGGAGGAGGTCGATATCGATATCCGGCCCGAGGACATCCGCATCGACACGATGCGTGCTTCAGGCTCCGGCGGCCAGCACGTCAACACCACCGATTCGGCGGTGCGCATCACCCATTTGCCGACCGGCATCATGGTGGTGCAGGCGGAAAAGTCTCAGCACCAGAACCGGGCGCGCGCCATGCAGATCCTCAGGGCCCGGCTCTACGACCTCGAACGCAGCCGCGCGGATGAGGAGCGCTCGGAGTCGCGAAAGTCGCAGGTCGGCTCGGGCGATCGGTCGGAGCGCATCCGCACCTATAATTTCCCGCAGGGGCGGGTCACCGACCACCGCATCAACCTCACCCTTTATAAGCTCGACCGGGTGATGATGGGCGAGCTCGACGAGGTGATCGATGCGCTCATCGCCGACCATCAATCGAAGCTGCTCGCCGACATGGGCATTGATGGCTGAAGTGCTGCCCCGCGCGCTCGGGCCGCTGCTGCGCGCGGCGCGGGCGCGGCTCACCGCCGCCGGCATTGCCGATCCGGCGCTCGATTCCAGGCTGGTCGTCGAGCATTTTTCCGGAACCACCCGCGCCCAGGCCATCTCCGAGCCCGGTCATCCGGTCGATGCAACGGCTTTGGCCGCGGTCGAGGCGGCCCTGAGGCGTCGCGTCGCAGGCGAGTCGGTGCACCGCATCCTCGGCTACCGCGAATTCTACGGGCTGCGGCTGGCGCTGTCGCCGGACACGCTGGAGCCGCGCCCGGACACCGAAACGCTGGTCGACACGGCCCTGCCCTTCGCCAAGGCAACGGCCGAAAGGCTCGGCGAATGCCATATCCTCGACCTCGGCACCGGAACCGGCGCCATCGCGCTGGCGCTGCTCAGCGCCGTTCCGGCCGCGACCGCCACCGGCGTCGATATTTCCCACGGCGCGCTGGCGACCGCCACGCGAAACGCCGAGGATCTGGGGTTGGGCGGGCGCTTCCAGGCCTTGCATTCCGACTGGTTCGAAAAAGTTTCGGGCCGATACCATTTAATTGCCGCGAACCCTCCCTATATACCCAGTCGAGACATTGGAAATCTGCAGGACGAGGTCCGCGATTTCGATCCACGCCGGGCCCTTGATGGTGGTGTGGACGGTCTGGTCCCCTACAGGATCATCGCCGGAGAGGCGGAAGGGTTTCTGGAAGCACAGGGCAAGGTAGCGGTCGAGATCGGCCATACGCAGCAAAGCGAGGTCACTTCGATCTTCGCCGCAGCCGGCTACAGGCTGGCGGAAGCGCGGCGCGATCTCGGCGGAAACGACAGGGTGCTGGTGTTTGAGCGTTGAAACCCCTGATGCAGTGCGAAAAAACGCTTGGCAACATTAGGGAATGCAGCTAGGTTCCCGCTTGACCGGATGAGACGAAGCAGGCAGTGCTCTTAGCGATTCGGTTTTCCTTGGAAATAGCTGCCTCCTTGTGCAAACGACGCCCACGCTTCGTGCGGGAATCGTCCGGCAAGTGATGTAACCGGAACAGGATGGCACGTGGCGCCAACGCAATCGATGCGGGCGAACGCCGGTGAAAGAACGAAACGGTCGGCTGCATGAGCGCCACCGTTCGCGAAGAGTTTTAGAAAATTCACATGAAGAGAGTCGAATGAGGCCACAACAGCAGAACAGGCGCATGCGCGGTCGCAACAACAATGGCGGCGGTGGCAACCAAAACCGCAAGGGACCCAATCCCCTGACGCGCAACTACGAGAGCAACGGTCCGGACGTGAAGATCCGCGGGTCGGCTCAGCAGATCGCCGAAAAATACGCCGCACTCGCCCGTGACGCGCAAAGCTCCGGCGACCGGGTGATGGCGGAGAACTATCTCCAGCACGCCGAACACTATAATCGCATCATCGCCGCTGCGCAGGCGCAGATGCCGATCCAGAACGCCGCCCAGCAAAATCGTGACGAGTTCGACGACGACGTCGATGAGGATCGCGACGAGTTCGACACCGTGGGCAACGCCAATTCCGGCGAGGCCGCGGCGAACGGCTCCGGGCCGCAGCCTGTGATCGAAGGCACGCCGGCAGAGCTCGGCTTCAACCAGGAAAACGGCCGCGACAACAACAGGCGCGACAATAACGGCCGCGACAGGCACCGCGACCGCCGCAATGGCGGCTATGGCCAGTACGGCCAGAATAGTCAGCGCGGCGACAATGGACAGCGCGACGGGGGCCAACGCGGCGAACATGGCGGCCAGCAGTTCGACCAGAACCGCCGCAACGAGGCACAGGCACAGCCGGAGGCTTCCGCAGAAGCCGCAGCCGAGCCGGCTCCGCTGTTCGACAGTTTCTCGCCGGCGGGCCTTGCCGCCCAGGCCGAGCGCAACGAAGCCGGCGCCGACAATGGCGGCGGGCGTCGGCAGAGACGTCCGCGTCGCGGTCGCGGCAATGCCGAGCAGAGCAATGCCGACCGGGGGGATAGCCCCGCCGATGACAGCAACGCCGCCGACAACGGCAACGACGCGGTAGCCGCCGCCGAACAGGCAAGTGCGGCACCGAACGAAAGCGTTGCCAGCGAGCCGGCAGGCGGCACCAGCGAACCGGCGGTCGCCGACGTAAATAACTGATCCCGGCAACCGGACCGGTCCGTTTCAGGCCATTCGAACGGCGGAGAGAAATCTCCGCCGTTTTCGTTGTACGCATCTAAAGCGCGTCGTGCAGAAGCAGACTCAGGCGACGCGCCTTAGGCCTTTGTTTTATGCATGTCGTTTTCCCAAAACCGCCGCGCACTTTTTGGGCGACATGCACTAGAATATTCTGCTTTGACCGACATCAAGGTGTCTTGAGAGACTTGGGCCCATACACCATATCTCGGCTGAACAGGGCTCGGCTCGAATGAGCGGGTCCGTCACCGCAATCTGATCCGGTGCCGCAAAGCGGGCCGGTGACGGAAGGAGACACATATGAATATTGAGAAATATTCCGAGCGCGTGCGCGGTTTCATCCAGTCCGCGCAAACCATGGCGCTCTCGCGTAACCACCAGCAATTCACTCCCGAACATATGCTCAAGGTGCTCGTCGATGACGACGAGGGCCTTGCCGCGTCCTTGATAGAGCGCGCCGGCGGCCGTGTCCGCGACGTCAAGCTCGGCGTCGAGGCGGCGTTGGAGGCCATGCCCAAGGTCGAAGGCGGCAACGGCCAGCTCTACCTCGCCCAGCCGCTCGCCAAGGTGTTTTCGACCGCCGAGGAGCTGGCCAAGAAGGCCGGCGACAGCTTCGTCACCGTCGAGCGGCTGTTGCAGGCGCTCGCCATGGAAAAGTCGGCCAAGACCGCCGACATCCTGGCCAAGGCCGGCGTCACCGCGCAGGCGCTGAACCAGGTCATCAACGACGTCCGCAAGGGCCGCACCGCCGATTCGGCCAATGCCGAGCAGGGCTACGATGCGCTGAAGAAATACGCCCGCGACCTGACCGCGGATGCCCGCTCCGGCAAGCTCGATCCGGTCATCGGCCGCGACGACGAGATCCGCCGTACCATCCAGGTGCTGTCGCGGCGCACCAAGAACAATCCGGTGCTGATCGGCGAACCCGGCGTCGGCAAGACGGCGATCGCCGAAGGCCTGGCGCTGCGCATCGTCAATGGCGACGTGCCGGAATCGCTGAAGGACAAGCAGCTGATGGCGCTCGACATGGGCGCGCTGATTGCCGGCGCCAAGTATCGCGGCGAGTTCGAGGAGCGGTTGAAGGCCGTGCTCAACGAGGTCACCTCGGCCAACGGCAACATCATCCTGTTCATCGACGAGATGCATACGCTGGTCGGCGCCGGCAAGGCTGACGGCGCGATGGATGCGTCCAACCTTCTGAAGCCCGCGCTGGCGCGCGGCGAATTGCACTGCGTCGGCGCGACCACGCTCGACGAATACCGCAAGCATGTCGAGAAGGACGCCGCGCTTGCCCGCCGCTTCCAGCCGGTCTTCGTCGACGAGCCGACGGTCGAGGACACCGTCTCGATCCTGCGCGGCCTGAAGGAGAAATACGAGCAGCACCACAAGGTGCGTATTTCCGACTCCGCGCTCGTCTCGGCCGCGACGCTTTCCAACCGCTACATCGCCGACCGCTTCCTGCCGGACAAGGCGATCGACCTGGTCGACGAGGCCGCGTCGCGGCTGAGGATGCAGGTCGATTCCAAGCCCGAGGCGCTGGACGAGATCGATCGCCGCGTCATGCAGCTCAAGATCGAGCGCGAGGCGCTGAAGGTCGAGAAGGACGAGGCTTCGAAGGACCGGCTGGCAAAGTTGGAGAAGGAACTGGCCGACCTCGAAGAGCAGTCGACCGAGCTGACCGCGAAGTGGCAGGCGGAAAAGCAGAAGCTCGGCCTTGCCGCCGACCTGAAGAAGCAGCTCGACGAGATGCGCAACGAGCTGGCGATCGCCCAGCGCAAGGGCGAGTTCCAGCGCGCCGGCGAGCTTGCCTACGGCAAGATCCCGGAGCTGGAGAAGAAGCTCAAGGAGGCCGAAGCCCAGGACGGCAAGGCCGGCATGGTGGAAGAGGTGGTCACCCCCGACCATGTCGCCCATGTCGTGTCGCGCTGGACCGGCATTCCGGTCGACAAGATGCTCGAGGGACAGCGCGAGAAGCTGCTTCGCATGGAAGACGAGATCGGCAAGCGCGTCGTCGGCCAGGGCGAGGCGGTGCAGGCCGTGTCGAAAGCGGTGCGTCGCGCCCGCGCGGGCCTGCAGGATCCGAACCGGCCGATCGGCTCGTTCATGTTCCTTGGACCCACCGGCGTCGGCAAGACGGAGCTGACCAAGGCGCTCGCAAGCTTCCTGTTCGACGACGAGGGCGCCATGGTGCGCATCGACATGTCGGAGTTCATGGAGAAGCACTCGGTCGCCCGGCTGATCGGCGCGCCTCCCGGCTATGTCGGCTATGAGGAAGGTGGCTCGCTCACCGAAGCGGTGCGGCGCCGGCCATACCAGGTCGTGCTGTTCGACGAGATCGAGAAGGCGCATCCGGATGTGTTCAACGTGCTCCTCCAGGTGCTCGACGACGGCCGGCTGACCGACGGTCAGGGCCGCACGGTCGACTTCCGCAACACGCTGATCGTCATGACCTCGAATCTCGGCGCCGAATATCTGGTCAATCTTCGTGACGACCAGGACGTCGATGCCGTGCGCGACGAGGTGATGGGCGTGGTGAGGGCCTCGTTCCGTCCGGAGTTCCTCAACCGCGTCGACGAGGTGATCCTGTTCCACCGGCTGCGCCGTCAGGACATGGACCGCATCGTCGAGATCCAGCTCAAGCGGCTGGAAAACCTGCTCATTGACCGCAAGATCGAGCTGTCGCTCGATCACGACGCGATCGAATGGCTGGCGTCCAAGGGCTACGATCCGGCCTATGGCGCAAGACCGCTGAAGCGGGTGATGCAGAAGGAACTGCAGGACCCGCTGGCGGAGAAGATCCTGCTCGGCGAAATCCTCGACGGTTCGACCGTCAAGGTCACCGCCGGCTCCGATCGTCTGAACTTCCGCTCGAAGCCGACCGTGGTGGCGACCGAAGCCGCCGCCTGATTCGAGCCGGAGTGCATCCACAAGAGCGCGTCGCACTGGATCGGTACGGCGCGCTCTTGCTTTTTGCGCTCTTGCTTTTTGACAGGGCCATACCGCAAAACCGACACCGATCTCGGTTATCGGAAGGGGGCGCGATTCCAATGAAGCTCGAGGACTATAACGGCTTCTGTGCCTCGCTGCCGGCCACGACGCATGTCGTGCAATGGGGCGGCGCCCATGTCTGGAAGGTCGGCGGCAAGGTGTTCGCGATCGGTGGCCACGACCGCGAGGGCGAAGTCTTCGTCACCTTCAAATGCTCCGACATGGCCTATGACGTGCTGAAGGAACAGCCGGGTTGCCGGCCCGCGCCCTATCTCGCCTCGCGCGGCATGAAATGGATCCAGCGCCAGACAAGCCAGAGCGTGGATGATGCAGCGCTGAAGGACTATTTGCGCGAAAGCCACCGACTGGTCGTGCTGAAGCTGACGAAACTGGTCCGCAGCGAACTGGGGCTGCTCTGACATTCGGTTCGGGATCATGGTGAAACGCCGGAAATCCGCCATCTTCATGCCCGGTTCATGTTGGAACCTTAATTTTGGTAACTGGTTTGGCGGCAAGAGATTCGGTTGCCAATACCCTAGTCGCCCGGAGAGCCTGACCCACATGCTGCGCACGATCTTTTCCCTTTCGGCACTCGCGGCCGGGCTGGTTTCTTCTGGCGCGCTCGCGGCGCCGGGTCTGGAAGGCGCGCAGAAGGCGGTTCGACCCGCTCAGCACGGGGCGCTCCTGCTCGCCCAGGACGGCAATATCGACATCTACTACGACGCCAGGGGCAACCGGGTGCTGGTCGATGCCGACACCGGCAAGGTCATCGCCATCCAACCGCCGCAGAGCAGGCTCGACCGCCGGGCGCTGCGCCGCCAGCTGCGGATGCAGGAACTCGGACGCGCGCCGGTCGAGGACGACGACCGCTATTATCTTGACAATCCCGACGACATGGCCCGCTTCCGCCGCAAGCAGCTGGAAGAGAACGGCAGGGTCATTCCGCCGCCGGTCGACGAGAACGATCCTTATGGCGACAATTCCGTCGAGGCTTATCCGCCGGCCCCGAATGACGAGGGTTACGCCACCACCTATCCGGAGGCGCCGAAGTCGGACACCATCAGGCGCCAGCCGCTGAACGAGGCGTCGATCGAACCGCAGCCAGGCCAGGGGGATGTGCTGCAGACCAGCCCGGAGACCGCCCTGCCTCCGGACACCGGCGGCAAGGCCACCGTCGATCCGTCGCTGTCGCTCGGCGTGCGCCAGGACGTGGCCGAACTTCAGGTGCTGCTCGATCGCGCCGGCGCTTCGCCCGGCGTCATCGACGGGCGCTTCGGCTCCAATGTCGACAAGGCCTTGGCCGCCTATAACCAGATCACCGGCAGCGATCTGAAATCGACCGACGCGGTCGGCATACAGTCGGCACTTGCCCAGTCCGGCGGAGACGCCTTCGCCTCCTACACGATCACGCCCGAGGACGCGGCCGGCCCCTATGTCGCCTCGATCCCGGAAGATTACAGCCAGAAGGCCAAGCTGGACCGCATGGGCTACACCTCGGTCACCGAAGCGCTCGCCGAACGTTTCCATATGGACGAAGGCTATCTGAAGTCGATCAACAAAGGGCTCGACTTCAACCGCCCCGGCACGATCATCAAGGTCGCCAATTTCGGCAAGCTGGTGTCGACGCCGGTCGCCCGCATCGTTGCCGACAAGGACAAGAAGGAAGTTTTCGCCTATGAGGCGGGCGGCAAGCTGGTCGCGGCCTATCCGGCCACCATCGGCTCGGCCGACACGCCGTCGCCCACCGGCATACACACCGTGTCGCGCATCGCGCTCGACCCCAATTACACCTACAACCCCAACATCAATTTCAAGCAGGGCCAGAACGACAAGATCCTGACCATCCCGCCAGGGCCGAACGGTCCGGTGGGCTCGGTCTGGATCGCGCTCGACAAGCCGACCTACGGCATCCACGGCACGCCCGATCCCTCCAAGATCGGCAAGACCGAAAGCCATGGCTGCGTGCGCCTGACCAACTGGGACGCGCGCGAACTCGCCAAGCTGGTGTCGCCGGGCGTCACCGTGGAATTCGTCGGCGGACCAACGATCGCGGATGTCGGCGGGACCTCAACCGACGATTTTACGCAGCAATGAGCCGCGCAGCGCGGCGGCATAGATCAGCTGCACGAGCAGGATGAAGGCTATGCTCGCCAGCGGGGTGACGAGGCAAAGTGCCGTGCCGATCGCCCAAAGGGTCTGCGCCTTGACGATGCGCTGATAGACGGTGCGCCGCGTTTGCGCATCGACATCCTCAGCCAGCATGCCGTTCCTGTCGGCGTACCACCAGCTTGCGAACAGCGTGGCGCCGAGCATCAGAAGATTCAGCCAGTAGATGACCACCGCGACCCTGAATTCGAGGAAATCGGCCAGCAGGTCGGTGGAGAACGGCAAAAGGGCGATGAAGGCGAGAAAGCAGAGATTGAGCGTCGCGAGTCTCCGGTCCGATTTTGCGATCAGGCCATGCTGCGCCTGCTGGCCGAACCAGAAGATGGTCAGCGTCAGGAAGCTCAACGCGTAAGTCAGGAAACGCGGCGCGAGCGCCAGGATAGCCGCAAGCAACTCGCTCTCCGAATGCACCGCTTCATGCGACGGCACCCTGATTTCCAGCACGATCAGGGTCAGCGCGATGGCAAAGACGCCGTCGGTTATACCGACGATGCGCCCACGCCCTTCGGCTGACGGTTCGAGCGGCCGCTTCATGGCTTCCCCCTTTTGCCGCAAGTTCCGGCGACGGGCCGGAACCTAGCACGCAACGCTTCGTTTGCATCATGATTGCCATTTGCCTGGCCATGGGGCCAGTGCAACCTGGTTTCAAGAACAGCGATCCTCTGGCAGGTTGTTGCACACGCGCCGGAGAGCTAAGCAGACATTCATGGCGTCCTCGAACGAAACCACCGCCGATTCGCTTTCGACAGCCCAGCGCGCGAATGGGACCTTCTGCCCGCAGACGCGGCGCAAGTTCGTCCTGGTGGCGGCGATCCTTGCCTCGGCGCTCGGCTTCATCGACGGCTCGGTCCTGGCGATCGCCATGCCTGCGCTGCGCGTCGATCTCGGCGCCAGCCTGGCGGAGGCTCAGTGGATTTCCAACGCCTATGCGCTGACGCTTTCGGCGCTGATTCTGGCGGGTGGTGCGGCCGGCGACCGTTTCGGCCTCAGGCGGGCTTTCGTGATCGGCATCGCCCTCTTCATCGCCTCCTCGCTCGCCTGCGCGCTGGCACCCGATCCGGCGGTACTGATCGGCTTCCGTGCCATCCAGGGCATCGGCGCCGCCATCATGGTGCCCGGCAGCCTCGCCATCATCGCCAAGGCCTATCCGAAAAAAGAACGCGGCCGGGCGATCGGCATCTGGGCGGCCGCTTCGGCGCTGACGACGGCGCTTGGTCCGGTGCTTGGCGGCTTCGTGCTTTCGACCTTCGGCAATGGCGTCTGGCGCGCGATATTTGCCGTCAACCTGCCGCTCGGACTGATTTCGATCTATCTGCTGCTCGCCAAGATACCGGCCGACCAGCCGACCGAAAAGCGCAGCCTCGACCTCGGGGGCGCCGCGCTTGCCACACTCGCCTTCGGGGCGCTGGCTTACGGGTTGACCGCAATGAACGCCGAGGGCGGCGGGATGATGTCCGGGCCGGCCATCGTCGCCGGCGTCGTCCTGCTTGTGGTCTTCATCTTCTACGAGCGCTGGCAGCGTGAACCGATGATCGATCTCGGCCTGTTTCGCATCGGCGCGTTCGCCGGCGCCAATCTCGCGACCTTCTTCCTCTATTTCGCGCTGTCGGCGAATCTCTTCTATCTGCCGATGGTCCTGATCGCGGGCTGGGGATTGAGCTCGGCCGAAGTCGGCTTCATCTTCCTGCCTCTGTCGGCATCGATCGCGCTGCTGTCGGGCCCGGTCGGCCAGTGGTCCGACCGGATCGGCCCGCGCCTGCCGATCGCTGCCGGCAGCTTCGTCGTTGCCATCGCCTTTGCGGGCATGGCCCTGCTCGCCCAGGCCGGCATCCACAATTTCTGGACCGGGACCTTTCCGCTGATGGCCGTGATGGGGCTCGGCATGGCGCTCGTCGTGTCGCCGCTGTCGACGGCGGTCATGACCTCGGTCGAGGACAAGGACACGGGCGCCGCATCAGGCATCAACAACGCCGTCTCGCGCGTCGGCGGGCTGATCGCGGTGGCCGCCATGGGGTCGCTCGCGGCTTTCGTCTATGCGCGATCGACCGGCAGCCCAGCCGGCATCCCCGGTTTCGGCGAGCCGCCCACGTCCGCACTCGCGGCCAATCTCGATGCGTTGAGGATTGCGGCAAGCGATTCGGCTTTTGCCGCGGTTGCCGCCGTCACGGCGTTGCTTTGCCTGCTGTCGTCGATCATCGCCTGGTTCACCGTGCCTGGACAGGCACTGCCTTGGCCGCAGCGAACGGATGATTCGCGCGGTTAAAGCATGTCGCTCAGTTGGGAAGCTGCGAATCGGTCTTGGCGCTGGCCACCTTCAGCGAATTTCCGTCTTCCTGCTTGAGCAGGTCGTCGATGCGTTCGCGCTCTTTCTTGAAGGCGACGAGATCGTCACCCTTCAGCACTTTGCCGACCGGCAGGCGGACGCGCATCGAATCGACCTTGGTGCCGTTGACGATCAGCTCGTAGTGAAGGTGCGGGCCGGTGGAGAGGCCGGTCTGGCCGAGATAGCCGATGACCTGGCCCTGCCGGACATGGACGCC